>DASZRM010000001.1:0-8625 GCA_035549135.1 Rhizomicrobium sp.
ACGGTCTTCTTACACGATTCCGACCTCCCCTTGAGGGAGGGCTGAAAAATTCGGGCCAGGCGCAGCATTTTTCGGGGAGAGGCCGCTGCGCGGCCACATTCCGAATTGCCTTGCAATTCGACCCTCCCTCAAGGGAAGGCCTCGCGCGCAGAGCCCGTTCGGGCGCGCGGCAATGGCGGCCGTGTTGATCCGATGTCCAATCCTGCCAGAATGGCGCGGCGGCGTTCGCGGGGGCGACATTCCATGACACTTTCCGATCTTGCGGCGGTCGGCTCGTTCCTTTCCGGAATCGCCGTGGTCATTTCCGTCATCTTCCTGACGCTGCAAATGAGACAATCCAACAGGAACCAGAGATCGCTGATTCAGCAGGCGCGAACCGGCCGGAACATAGAAACGCTGTTGCGCATCACCGACGAATACATCAGCGAGACCATCGCCGAAGCGGATTTGAACTGCGCCACCCTGTCGCCGGCGCGGATCTGGGCGTTCTATGGATTGGCCGGCGCCGTGTTCTGGAGCTACGAAGACTCCTTCATGCAGTTTCGCGCCAAAACGCTCGACCGGCGCAGCTGGGACTCCGACGTCGCCACGATCAGGCGTCTTCTGGGATATCCGGCCTATCGCGTGGCCTGGAAGATGGCGCGCGGGGGGATGAGCGGCGAATATCGCGACTATGTCGATGCGATCATGCGCGAGGTGAAAATCGAGCCGGCGACGCTGACGGATCTGTGGAAGACCTATACTGCGGAGGAAATCTCCGCGATGTGACGATTCACGCCGGCGCGCCGCCCAATCGCGCCAGCGCCCTGGCGCGGCCGATCAAGGGCAGAAGCTTTTTCATTTCCGGGCCGCTTTCCTTGCCGGTCAGCGCAAGACGCAGAGGATGGAAGAGGTCGCGGCCCTTGCGGCCGGTGGCGGCGCCTAACGCTTTCGTCCACGCGCCCCAGGTTTCATCGCTCCACGGCTCGGGCGGAAGAAGCTCCGCGGCTTTGGCGACGAAGCCGGCGTCTTCGATCGCCGGCGTCACCGGCCCCCTGACGAGCGCCATCAGACCGGCCGCATCGGCAAGCCGCGTGACGTTCGGCTTGATCGCCTCCCACTCGGCCGCGCTCACCCCAGGAAGGCGCGACGCAATGGCGCTATGGGCAAGGCTGTGCAGCAGCTTCGCGTTCAGTCCCTCGAGCTCCCTGGGATCGAAATGCGCCGGCGCGCGGCCGATCTTGGCGAAGTCGAACTCCCCGGCCAGCGCTTCGAGCGAAGCGCCGAGGGCGATGGCGTCCGAGGTGCCGGTCTTGGCGAGGTAGGAGTCGAGAGCCAGCGGCTCGATCCCGCTGTCGCGCAGCTCGCGCAGGCTGAGCGAGCCGATGCGCTTCGACAGCGCCTCGCCGCCCGCGCCCACCAGAAGGGGAAAATGCGCAAACTCCGGCGCGCGACCGCAGAGCGCCCCGAAAATCTCGATCTGTGCGGCGGTATTGGTGACGTGGTCCTCGCCGCGGATGACGTGGCTCACGGCGAAGTCGACATCGTCCGCGACGGAGGGCAGCGTGTAGAGAAAGCGGCCGTCCTCGCGGATCAGCACGGGGTCGGAGAGATGCGCGGTGTCGATCTCGACCTCGCCGCGGATCAGGTCGCGCCATTTCACTTTCGTCTGGCTGAGCTTGAAGCGCCAATGCGGCCTGCGGCCCTCGCCCTCGAGCCGGGCGCGATCCGCAGCGGTAAGGGCAAGCGCGGCGCGGTCGTAGACCGGCGACTTCTTCATCGCGATCTGGCGCTTGCGGCGGCGCTCCAATTCCTCCGCCGTCTCATAACAGGGATAAAGCCGCCCGCTCGCTTTCAGCGTCTCGGCGGCCGCCCGATGCGCGTCCGCGCGCTCCGTCTGCCGCGCGAAGAGATCGTGCGTGAGACCGAGCCAGGCGAGGTCTTCGAGGATCGCCGCTTCATATTCCGGCTTCGAGCGTTCGCTATCGGTGTCGTCGATGCGCAGCAGGAATTTGCCGCCCGTCTTGCGCGCGAACAGCCAGTTGACGACGGCCGTGCGCGCATTGCCGACATGCAGCAAACCGGTAGGCGACGGCGCGAAGCGAACAAGAGTGGTCATACTTACTTCCCCCTCGCCCCCGCGGAGCGGGGGAGAGGGCTGGGGTGAGGGGGTGGTGCAACGAGCACAATGCTTTCGGCGAGGCGGGCGCGTCTAGGCCCCCTCACCCTTGCCCTCTCCCCCTTTGAGGGGGAGAGGGAAACTTCCGCTTTATATATCTCTCGCATCTCTGAACGCATTGGTGATGGGATAGCGCCGGTCGCGGCCGAAGTTCTTGGCCGTGATCTTCACGCCCGGCGGCGCCTGGCGGCGCTTGTATTCCGAGGTGTAGAGAAGCTGCTCCACGCGCTTGACGGTCGCGGGATGATAGCCCTTCGCGCAGGTCGCCTCGAACGACATCTCGTTCTCGACCAGACACTCCAGAATGCCGTCGAGGATATCGTAGGGCGGAAGGGAATCCTGATCCTTCTGGTTCTCGCGCAACTCGGCGCTCGGCGCCTTGGTGATGACGCGCTCCGGCATGACGCGGCCTTTTGGCCCGAGCGCGTTCGTCGGATGCGTCTGGTTGCGCCAGCGCGCGAGCCTGAACACTTCGGTCTTGTAGACGTCCTTGAGCACATTATAGCCGCCGCACATGTCGCCATAGAGCGTGGCGTAACCCACGCTCATCTCGCTCTTGTTGCCGGTGGTCAGCACCATCGGCCCGAACTTGTTGGAGATCGCCATCAGGATCACGGCTCGCGCGCGCGACTGGATGTTCTCTTCGGTCGTGTCGGCGTTCTTGCCGGCGAAAGTGTCCTTGAGCGCGGCGCCGAGTGCTTCCACCGCGCCCTCGATCGGAACGCGCTCGTATTTGCATCCGAGCAGCTTGGCGCATTCCGCCGCGTCATCGAGGCTTTCCTTGGAGGTATAGCGCGACGGCAGCATCACGCAGCGCACCCGATCGGCGCCAAGCGCATCCACCGCCACCGCCGCCGACAGCGCCGAATCCACCCCGCCCGAAAGGCCCAACACGACGCCGGGAAAGCGGTTCTTGTTCACATAGTCGCGCAGACCCAGCATCATCGCGTGATAGATGGACTGGCTGCGCTCTTCCTCCTCTGTCACTTCCCCCTTCGCGCAGTCCCAGCCGCCGGTCTTTCGCGTCCAGTCGGTGACGACGATCTTTTCTTCCCAAGCCGGCAGCGCATGAGCGAGCGCGCCGTCGGAATTGCACACGAGCGAGGCGCCGTCGAATACGACCTCGTCCTGACCGCCGACCTGGTTGAGATAGACGAGCGGCAACCCGCTTTCCTCCACCCGCGCCTTCACCAGCCCGAGGCGCACGCCTTCCTTGCCGGCCTCGAATGGCGAGCCGTTCGGCACGAGCAGGATTTCGCCGCCCGTCTGGCCCAGACATTCGACAACTTTGGGCGTCCAGATGTCCTCGCAAACCGGCACGCCGATGCGCACGCCGCGAATGTCGAACGGAGCCGGCATGGGACCGGGCGAGAACACGCGCTTCTCGTCGAACACGCCGTAGTTGGGCAGATCGACCTTGAAGGTGCGGCCGGCGATGCGGCCGCCGTCGAGCAGGAGGAAGGCGTTGTAGAGTCTTCCCGCCTCCACCCAGGGCGCGCCGACGAGAATGGCTGGCCCGCCATCGGCCGTATCCTTGGCGAAGCGCTCCACGGCCTCGCGCGCATCCTCCTGAAGCGCGGGCTTGAGCACGAGGTCTTCCGGCGGATAGCCGGTGATATAGAGCTCGGTGAAGAGGATCAGATCGGCGCCTGCCGCAGCCGCTTCGGCGCGCGCGGCCCGCGCCTTTCTCAGATTTCCGGAGATATCGCCCATAAGCGGATTGAGCTGGGCGAGCGCGATGCGGAAGCGGTCGGTCATGGGTGGGTTCTAATCACATCAGTCAAAAAAACCACCCTCCCCTTGAGGGAGGGTCGAATTTTGGATGCGCGGGCACGCGCGGACAAATTCGGGGAGGGGTAATTCGCAATTGTCGAGGTCACCCCTCCCCGAAAAATGCTTCGCATTTTTCGACCCTCCCTCAAGGGGAGGGTTGGAATCAGGCGTAGGCGGCGTATTGCGGCCGGCGCTCCAGGCGTTGCGCGAACTCGGCCGCCTCGTCGATCATCAGCGCCGTTTGCAGCGCCTGGCGGGCCTCCTCCGGCCGCACCAGCGGCGCCGAGCCCTCGCGCACCGCCTTGACGAACGCGGCGACGGATTCGCCCAGCGGATCTCCGAGCTCGAGCGCGTTCAGCCGCCGGCCGGTGGTGTTGCGCATCCGGCGGGTGAGGAAATCGATTTCGATCACGCCGTCCGCATAAACCGCGCGCATGCCGCGGCGGCGGGTATGGGCGATGCGGCTGGACTCAAGGCGCGCCCTCGAACCGTTCTTGAAAACGATCGTGGCCGCGACGTCGTCGGCGAGACGGCCCATCTCAATATGCGCCTTAGCCTCGACATGGGCGACTTCGCCCGGAATGAGCTGATGCATGAGATCGAGGTCGTGAATCATCAGATCGAGCACCGCGCTGACGTCGGCGCCGCGGCCGGTCCAGGGGCCCATGCGCCAGCTCGCCACTTCCTTCGGCGCATCCGGAAAATCGAGCATTCCCGTGCGGGCGAAGACGAAGCGCTCCTGGTGGCCCACGGTCAGGACGCGAGAAGTCTTTTCCGCCAGCGCGATCAGCGCGTCGGCCTCCTCGAGGCTGGTGGCGATGGGTTTTTCGACCAGCACATGGGCGCCGGTATTGAGAAAAGCCCTGACGATCGCCGCATGGGTCACGGCCGGCGTGCAGATGCTGACGAGATCGATCCGTCCGAGCAGGTCCCGCCAGTCCGCCACCGCGGCGACGCCGTGCAGGGCCATGGCCCCGAGGCGAGCCTCCGCGCTCGCGTCGGCGACGGCCGTCAGCTCGACGCCTTCGAGCCCGCGATACTTGGAGGCATGGTGCCGGCCGAACGCGCCGGCGCCGATCACGGCGGCCCTCAGCGGCCGATGGGCGCGCGCATCACCTTGTGGCAAGCGGAATCCCTCGGAAAATCAGAGACATGAAGGCCGGATCGGGTTCCCTGCGCGACTCATAAAATGTTTCGCCTTGTTACACCGTACGCGGCTGCTAGGCTCGCCGCGATCCGCAATTCCACGCTAACCCATTGAGAGGACTGACATGAGCGCCCAACGCAGCCGAGAAATCCGCCTCAGGAGTCGGCCCGCCGGAATGCCGGATGCGGACAATTTCACGCTGGCCGAAGTGAGCGTCCCCGATCCCGGGCCCGGCCAGGTTCTGGTCCGCAATTCCTTCATGAGCGTCGATCCCTATATGCGCGGTCGGATGATGGACCGCCGCAGCTACATCCCGCCGTTCCAGATCGGCGAGCCGCTGTCGGGCGGCGCGGTGGGCGAGGTCGTGAAGGCCGGACCGGGCGCGCCCTTCAAGGAAGGAGATCGCGTACTCAGCATGGCGGGCTGGCGCGAATGGTTCGTCTCGACCGGCCAGGAGATGATGCAGAAGATCGATCCGGTCCCCGGCGTGGCGATCCAGGCCTATCTCGGCGCGCTCGGAATGCCCGGGCTCACGGCCTATGCCGGATTGCTGCGCGTCGGCGCCTTCAAGCCAGAGGACTCCGTCTTCGTGTCGGCGGCCTCCGGCGCGGTGGGCGCCGTGGTCTGCCAGATCGCCAAGGCAAAGGGCTCGAAGCGCGTCGTCGGTTCGGCGGGCTCGGAGGAAAAGTGCGCCTGGCTGAGGCAAATCGGCTGCGATGCGGCGATCAACTACAAGACCTGCGGCGATCTGACCTCGGCGGTGGCGAAGGCCTTCCCCGAAGGGATCGGCGTCTATTTCGACAATGTCGGCGGCGCCCATCTCGAGGCCGCGATCGCAAATATGCGCCCTTTCGGGCGCCTCGCCGAATGCGGCATGATCGAGCAGTACAACGCGACGGAGCCTCCGCCCGGGCCGCGTAATCTCATCCTTGTGGTGGGGCTGAACCTGACCATGCGCGGCTTCATCGTCAGCAATCATTTCGATATGATGGCGGATTTCCAGCGCGACATGGCCGCATGGATCAAGGACGGCAAGATGACGTGGCGCGAAACCGTCTATGATGGAATCGAGCGGGCGCCGGAAGCCTTCATCGGACTGTTCAAGGGCGAGAATTTCGGCAAGGCGCTGGTTCGGCTCGGGCGCTGAAGGCGTCACGGCAATTGTCCCAAAGTGTCGCGAGAGACGCCTGCGCCAGCGCGCGCCGTTGCGAGGCGCCGCACGCGGACTAATATCCCCCGCGCCGGCCCTCTTCGCGCGCCGGCCGTCAAGGGAACAGACTCATGAAACGCGCACATATTGTCGCCGCAACGCTTGCGATCGCGGGACTGGCCGCCATCGCGCTCGCCGCCGAAGCTCCGGCGCCGAAATCCGGCGAGCAGAAGCCCCAGGACCTCTATTCCGGCAAGTTCTTCAAATCGGAGGAGCAGGTCACCCAGGGCTCGGTCAACGGCATCGACTACACCGCGACCGCCGGAACGCTGGTGGTTCATCCGGAGAACTGGAACGACAGCGCGCAAAATGGCGGCTCGAAGAATCCCGAGGCCAAGGCCGACGAGTCATCGCCCGAAGCCTCGATGTTCTTCGTCTACTACGCCAAGAAGGGCGCCGATCCGAACAAGCGTCCGGTGACGTTCCTGTTCAACGGCGGCCCCGGATCGGCGACGGTATGGCTGCACATGGGCGCCTGGGGGCCGCGCCGCGTCGTCACCCCCGACGACACCCACAGCCCCGCCGCGCCCTATCAGGTGATCGACAACGACGACACGCTTCTCGACGCCAGCGATCTTGTCTTCATCGACGCGCCGGGCACCGGGTTCAGCCGCATCGCCGGCAAGGACAAGGAGAAGGCCTTTTATGGCGTCGATCCGGACGCGCAGGCCTTCGCCAATTTCGTCCAGGAATTCCTCTCCAAGTACAATCGCTGGAATTCGCCCAAATACATCTTCGGCGAAAGCTACGGCACGCCGCGCGCCGCCGTCCTGGTCAACGACCTGGAGACCGAAAAAGACATCGACTTCAACGGCGTGATCATGCTGTCGCAGATCCTGAACTTCGATCTCTCGGTCGACCGGCCAGAATACAATCCCGGCATTAACCTGCCCTATGAGCTGGCGCTGCCCACCTATGCGGCCACCGCCTGGTATCACCACAAGCTGCCGGGCAAGCGGCCGGAAGACCTCACCGCCTTCGTGCGTCAGGTAGAGCGCTTCGCCATGGGCGAATACGCCCAGGCGCTGCAGGCGGGCGCCAATCTGCCCAAGGCGCGGCGCCAGGCCATCGCCAACAAGCTGCACGCCTATACGGGCCTTCCGGTCTGGTACATCCTCAAGGCTCGGCTGCGCATCGACGGGGGCGAGTTCGAAAAGACGCTCCAGGACGACATTGGGCTGACGACGGGACGCCTCGACACGCGCTTCTCGGGCGTCACGCTCGATCCGCTCAGCGAAAAGTCGGAATACGATCCGCAGTCGGCCGCGATCAGCTCGGCCTACGTCTCGGCCTTCAACGCCTATGTGCGCAACACGCTGAAATTCGGCGACGGCAGGTTCTACATCCCCTCGGCGCGCCTGTTCCGCTCCTGGGACTTCCGCCACAAGGCCCCTGGCCAGATGTTCGCCGGACGCGGACCGGCCAACGTCATGCCCGATCTCGCCAACGCCATGAAGCAAAACCCCAATCTCAAGGTGATGCTGAACGGGGGCTATTTCGACTTGGCGACGCCCTACTACGAGGGCTGGTACGAGATGCACCAGCTACCGATTCCCGACAGCCTGCAAGGCAACATCCAGTATCACTATTACGCATCGGGACACATGGTCTATGCGCACCAGCAATCGCTCAAGGAGATGCATGACGCCGTGGCCGAGTTCATCCGCTCGACCAGCAACGTGAAGTAGCTTAGGACTCGAAATAGAAGTGACGGTGCAGGCGGCAGCCGGGGTTGAACCCGGCGCCGCAGGCCGGACAGCGATCGCCGCAGGACAGGTAGGCGCCGATCGTCATTTCGCGTCCGCACGCGCCGCACAGAACGGCGAGCGCATCGCGTTCCGCGCGCGGCCAGACCTCCGCGGCATGTCCGGCGAGCGCGTCATGGCAATCCTTGCAGGCGTAATAGGCGCCGCAGCATTTCATCCTGACGGCGACGACATCGAGCGGCGAGCGCCAATGGGCGCAGCGCGTTTCGGCGTCGAGCGCGACGCCGTGAACCCTGGGCCGCATCATTCCGGGCCGGCGGCGAGAAGATTGGCGAGCGCCGCCTCGATCAGATAGGCGAGCATCAAAGGCGCAAGGCCGATCAGCAGCGCGCCGCCGGTCTCGGTGTAGGCGCTGCTCGGCAGAAAGGCGAAGACCGATCCCATGAACAGGAGCTGGATTCCCACGACCGAAAGCGCGCCGAGAATAAGGGCGAGCGTCGAGGCGCCGAGCGCTTCCGGCCGCTTTGCGCGCTCGAGCCGGATCAGGCCGGCGGCGAGCTTGAGGCGCGAGGCGGCGGAGGCAAGATAAATGATTGCAAGAAGCCAGGCGAAAGCGGAGGCGAAGATGCGA
>DASZRM010000002.1:0-8016 GCA_035549135.1 Rhizomicrobium sp.
CCCAGTTCGACGAGATCGTGGAGGCGCAGGAGCTGTGCGATCCCGAAGAGCTCGCGCGCCTTCGCAGCTTCCTCGACCAGCAACTCTCGGCCATGCAAGGCGTCGTCTCGCGACTCGCCAACAAGCTTCAGCGCCTTCTGCTGGCGCAGCAGAATCGCACCTGGGAGTTCGATCTCGAGGAAGGGTTGCTCGACACTGCGCGGCTGCCACGCATCGTCATCGATCCGATGTATCCGCTCTCCTTCAAGCGCGAGAAGGACATGACCTTCCGCGACACGGTGGTCACGCTCTTGCTCGACAATTCCGGCTCGATGCGCGGACGGCCGATCATGGTGGCTGCCATGTGCGCCGATATCCTGGCGCGCACGCTGGAGCGCTGCGCGGTCAAGACGGAGATTCTGGGCTTCACCACCCGCGCCTGGAAAGGCGGCCAGTCTCGGGAAAAATGGATCGCGGACGGCAAGCCGCCCCACCCGGGCCGGCTGAACGACCTGCGCCACATCATCTACAAATCCGCCGATGAGCCGTGGCGGCGCGCCAGGCGCAATCTCGGCCTGATGATGCGCGAGGGGCTGCTCAAGGAGAACATCGACGGCGAGGCGCTGATGTGGGCGCACAACCGCCTGGTCGCCCGGCCCGAGCAGCGCAAGATTCTGATGGTGATCTCCGACGGCGCGCCGGTCGACGATTCGACTTTATCGGTGAACGCCGGAAACTATCTCGAGCGGCACCTGCGCCACGTCATCGAGGAGATCGAAGACAAATCCGGCGTCGAACTGAACGCCATTGGAATCGGCCACGACGTCACGCGCTACTACCGCAAGGCCGTCACCATTGTAGACGCCGAACAGCTCGGCGGCGCGATGACGGAACAGCTCACCGGCCTATTCGCCGAAGAGCGCGATCACGGCCGAACCGGAACGCCCACGCGACTCGCGCGCATTCGTCACGAGCGTCATCCTCACGTCGCAGCGCGCTAGCCAGGCCAGCGAGCTTTCAGGTAGCTCAAAGGCCGGAAAATTCGCCGGCGCCTAATAGCCGCCAAAGCCGGGCAGCGGGCGCACCAGACGCCTCAGCATCCAGTAGGGAACAATCATGGCGACCGCCACGACCAGCAGCAGCTCCATGTGCAGCAGCATGCGATCCGTGAATGGGGCCAGCCCGTAATAGGCCGCCGGATAGTAGATCAGACAGAACAGCGCCGACGCAGAAACCATGCCGAGCAGCGGTGCGATCCACCAGCGCGGCCCGCGCCATCCGTCGAAGATGACGATTGAAACGAAACTCGCGCCAAAGAACGCGGCGGCGAACGCGAGCGTGAGACGCCCGTCGAGGGGTAGGTTGAACGTCGAGAAAGCCACGAGCCTCGGCGCCGCAAAGGTTGCGAACGCAGCTGCGGCCGCGAGCGCCACCACGACTTGTGCAAAGGCGTAGGCCGGTCCGTATCGGCGGTTCGTCAGATGCACGGCGAGAAAACTGAACGCCGGCAGAAGATGGCCAACCGTGATCCAGTCTGCGTTTTGAATCCCGCTGATCCTGACCGGCGTATCGAGATAGAGATAGATGGCCGCGAATGAGAGCAGGAGCACCAGCACCGGAACGATAAGCCGGCCGACCGCGCGCAGGGCCTCGCCGAGCCGGTCCCAGGCGGTCACGCGGCGGCGATAGGCCGCGCGCACGGGCCAAGCTGCGTCGCTGGCGCGGCGGGTCCGATAGCGCGAACCGCCCGCCGCCTCCGCCGCAAGCCGCGCTTGCGAGACGCGCCCGCCCCGCGCGAAATCCCCGTTTCCGAACGCCCTCAAGACCGCCCCACTTGCCCCGGCCGCACTCCCCGCGACCTGGCGCTTTTTGAAACACTAGGCCAAAAGCGCCATGGGCGCCATGCCGGAGGCATGACGTTTCTTGGTAAACGGCGAGGTAATCAGCCGGGATTCAGGCGGCTTTGCCGGCCAGTTTCTTGGCGATTGCGCGCTTGAGCTTGAGCGCCCTGGCGGACAGCGCGGAATCCCTGGCCTTCATCAGGAACGGGTCGAGCCCGCCCTGCCGGTCGAGCGACCGCAGCGCATTCATCGAGATGCGAAGCTTGTAGGAATTGCCCAGCGCCTCGCTCGCCAGCGACAGGGTCTGCAGGTTAGGCCGGTAGATGCGCTTGGTCTTGTTGTTGGCGTGGCTGACATTGTGGCCAACAAGCAGGCCCTTCCCGGTCAATTCACAGCGGCGAGACATGACGATCCCTTGGGATTTGGGTCAAGGAGGCGGTCTCATAAGGGCATGGGACATTCCGGTCAAGCGCCGCGAAATCGGGCGATGAGGCTGCGGGCCGCGGCGTAGGGAAGGGCCCGGCCCGCGGCGACGGCCGCGGCGAGCGTCTCGGCGTCCCTGGCGAGCTCCCGGTCCGCCAGGATAGCCTCGCTGAGCAGGGCTTGAACCTCGCTCCAGAACCAACGCCTGCCCTGCTCCGCCCGGAGCCGCCCCAGCCTGCCGTCGCGCGCCAGAGCGGCGTGTATCGCGGCGATCTCGGCCCAGGCCTCGGCGACGCCCGCGCCCTCAACGGCTGAAACGGCCAGCGCCTTCGATGGCAGATCCTGGAATTTTGGCCGCATCAGATGCAGCGCGGCGCGATAGTCCGCGACCGCGCGGCGAGCCGCCGGCAGCAGGTCGCCGTCCGCCTTGGTTATGAGAACCAGATCGGCGAGCTCCATGACTCCGCGTTTGACGCCCTGCAGTTCGTCGCCGCCGCCAGGGCTTGCGAGGAGCACGAAAACGTCAGTCATCTCGGCGACGGCAGTTTCGGATTGGCCTACGCCGACGGTCTCGACAATCACGACGTCGAAGCCCGCCGCTTCCGCCAGCAAAAGACATTCGCGCGTGCGCCTCGCGACGCCTCCCGGCGTGGTTCCCGACGGCGAGGGGCGGATATAGGCGTTGGGATGGCGCGACAGTTTCTCCATGCGCGTCTTGTCGCCGAGGATGGAGCCTCCCCCGCGCCGCGACGACGGATCGATCGCGAACACCGCAAGCTTCAGGCCCTCCGCGACGAGATGCAGACCGAAGCGTTCGATGAAAGTGGACTTTCCAACGCCTGGCGCGCCGGAAATTCCGATGCGCATCGAGGTTCCCGCGCGCGCAAGCACGCCTTCGAGCAGTTCCTCCGACCGCCGCCGATCGACCGCGGTCGTGGATTCCAAAAGCGTTATGGCGCGGGCGAGCGCGCGGCGATCCCCGCGCAGGATCGCATTAACCGTGGCCGGAGTATCGTCGCCGATCACAAAACGTATTGCGCCATAGTGGCGCCACACTGGAACGAAACCCTTGCGGCCCCTATGCTCGCCACCCGTGCGTTATTGCGGTTCACGACCATGAAATCTCGCGTTCTCGCCCTAGCGTTTTCCGCCCTGCCGCTTGCTGGCGCGGCGATGGCCGCCGGCGGAGAAGGCGCCGACGCCCCGACGGCTCCTGCCTCGCAGCTCAATCTCGCCATGACGCTCTACGCCGGAGGCATCACCTTGGGCAAGGTGGACATGGCCGCCACGCTGCGCGGCGGAGAGTATCACGTTGTCTCCAACCTTGAGACCAGCGGCGTCGTGAACGCCTTTTGGCAGGCCCAAATCCAGGCGGCGTCCTCCGGCAAGATCGACGGCGACAAGCTCGAGCCGTCGCTCTACGATTCCTTCGACACGAATCATTCCGGAAAGAAGCAGGAAGTTTCGCTCACCTACGAAAACGGCGCGCCCGTGCGCCTCTACGCCGACCCGAAATTTCCGGCCAAGGGCTACGATATCAAGCCCCAGGACCAGAAGGCGACGCTCGATCCGCTCAGCGCCGTCGTCTACATCGCCTCGGGCGTCGGCGCCAATGCGAAGAATCCTTGCGACGTGACTGCGCCCGTGTTCGACGGGCGGCGCCGCTACAATATCGAGATTGCCAAGGTCAAAGACACAACGGTCAAGATGGACAACGGCCTTTACAAAGGAAAGGCGCTGCTTTGCGAATTGCGCTATCGCCAGATCGCGGGATTCAAACCGAAAATCATCAAGGAGAACGAGAAGTTCCCCAAGATCAGCGCGTGGATCGCGACATTCCCGAGCGCGGTCGCGGGACGAACCTATGTTGTGCCCCTGCGCGTGTGGGCCGATACGCAATATGGCATCGTCGCAGCGGTGGCGACCGCGCTCAAGATCGACGGCGCGCCGCCCAAATCCTGAAAGTGCGCGTCGCCCTTCGAGACGCGGCCCGGCAAAGCCGGGCCCGCTCCTCAGGGTGACGCGTTTTTTTGGGGTGACGCGTTGGCTGTGCTGACGCGCTTGTTTTAGTGACGCGCTTTGAGAAAATCCGTCATCCTGAGGAGCGAGGTTCGCCGCGCAGCGAACGAACCGAGCGTCTCGAAGGACGACGGCGACTAGGCCGCCGCTTTCGTCCGTGTACGGATGAGCGCCAGCACCTTCTTCGCCGCCTCGGGGATGTTGGTGCCGGGACCGAAGATCGCCGCCACGCCCGCCTTTTCGAGGAAGGGATAGTCCTGCGGAGGGATCACACCGCCCACCACCACCAGAATGTCGGAGGCTTTGCGCTTCTTGAGCGCCTCCATCAACTCGGGCACCAACGTCTTATGCCCCGCCGCCTGGCTCGAGACGCCGACGACATGAACGTCCGCGTCGACTGCGTCCTGCGCCACCTCGTCCGGCGTCTGGAACAGCGCACCGATGTCGACGTCGAAGCCGAGATCGGCGAAAGCCGTGGCGATGATCTTGGCTCCGCGGTCGTGGCCGTCCTGCCCCATCTTGGCGACGAGCAGGCGCGGCCGGCGCCCCTCCTCCCGGGCGAAGCTTTCGACCTCGCCGCGGATGGAGGCGAACTCGTTGTCGCCCTCATAGGCGCCGCCATAGACTCCCGAGATCGCGCGGATTTCGGCGCGATGGCGTCCGAAAGCGCGCTCCATAGCATCTGAGATTTCACCCACGGTCGCACGGGCGCGCGCCGCATCGATGGCGAGCTCGAGCAGGTTGGCGCTTCCGCGCGCGCCTTCGGTGAGGGCGGCGAGCGCGGTCTCGAGCCTGTTTGGATCGCGCGTCGCCTTGACGTCGCGGAGCCGGGCGATCTGCGCCTCGCGCACCGCGCGATTATCGATCTCGCGGACCTCGACATGATCGGGATGCTCGGGCTCGAACTTGTTGACGCCGACGATCACATCCTCGCCGCGATCGATGCGGGCCTGGCGGCGCGCGGCGGCTTCCTCGATGCGGAGCTTGGGGATACCGGCCTCGACGGCCTTCGTCATCCCCCCCATCGCCTCGACCTCGTCGATGACCGCCCGCGCGTGAACGCCTAGCGCATGCGTCAGCGCCTCCACGTAATAGGAACCGCCGAGCGGATCGACGACACGGGTCACCTGGGTTTCGTTCTGCAGGATGAGCTGGGTGTTGCGCGCGATGCGGGCGGAGAATTCGCTCGGCAGCGCAATCGCCTCGTCGAAGGAATTGGTGTGGAGCGATTGCGTGCCGCCCAGCGCCGCCGCAAGCGCCTCATAGGCCGTGCGCACGACGTTGTTATAGGGATCCTGCTCGGTCAGCGACACGCCCGAGGTCTGGCAATGCGTTCGCAGCATCAGGCTTTCCGGATTTTTCGCTCCGAATCCCGCCATGATCTTCGACCACAGCAGCCGCGCAGCGCGAAGCTTGGCAACCTCGAAGAAGAAGTTCATGCCGATGCCGAAGAAGAACGACAACCGCGGCGCGAAGGCGTCGACGTCGAGCTCCTTCTTCATGGCCGCGCGCACATATTCAATGCCGTCCGCGAGCGTATAGGCAAGCTCCTGCACGGCGGTCGCGCCGGCCTCGTGCATGTGATAGCCAGAGATCGAGATCGAATTGAACTTCGGCATCCGCTTTGCGGTGAACTCGATGATGTCGGCGACGATGCGCATCGAAGGTTCCGGCGGATAGATGTAGGTGTTGCGCACCATGAACTCTTTGAGGATGTCGTTCTGAATTGTGCCGGAAAGTTTTTCCGGGGGAACGCCCTGCTCCTCCCCTGCGACGATGAAGTCGGCCAGGATCGGGATCACCGCGCCGTTCATGGTCATCGACACGCTCATGCGATCGAGCGGAATGCCGGCGAAAAGAATCTTCATGTCCTCGACGCTGTCGATGGCGACGCCGGCCTTTCCGACGTCGCCGGCGACGCGCGGATGGTCGCTGTCATAGCCGCGATGGGTCGCAAGATCGAAGGCGACCGACAGACCCATCTGACCGGCCGCGAGATTTTTGCGATAGAACGCGTTGGATTCTTCGGCCGTCGAAAATCCGGCGTACTGGCGGATGGTCCACGGCCGGCCGGCGTACATGGTGGCCCGCACCCCGCGCAGATAAGGCGCCAGTCCGGGCAAAGAATTGGCATCGGCGATGCCTTCGAGGTCCGCCGCGGTATACAGCGGCTTGATGGCGATGCCTTCCGGCGAGGCCCAGATCAGGCTCTCCGGCGGCCGGTTCTTCAGCTCTTTGGCCGCCAGCTTCGCCCAGTCCTTAGGAAACCTGTCCGTCATCCCAATCCTCCGGCGCTGGCATTATTGCAGCAGCGAAACGGCGGGACAAATCCTCCGTCAGGGCCAGAAAAAAGGCGCGGAACCGACGGTTCCGCGCCCTTAGACCGGAGGAGTCGCGGCCTCTAGCAGGTCGTAACGAGATGGTAGCCGAGATTTGCCAGCGCGCCTGTCGTGTCGAAGGTCTCCATGAACACGCCGTTCGGATCGACAGCGGAGCCGACCACGGTGACGAAGCCCGGGGCCGAAGTCCCGGAGCTGCCGCCAAGACCGATTGTTGCGGTGTAGGCGCAGGCCGTCTTGTCCTTGGTGAAGTGGGCGATCGTAATGCCGGTGTCGATGACTTCGATCGACGCGACGCCCCTGCCCTTGGCCAACGAACCGTCGGAATTCACGACTGCGAAGTCGCTCTTACCCTTCTTCCCCGGCAGGATGATTGGGGCGGTCTTGTGAATGGCCTGGCCCGCGGCCGGCAGATTGCGAGCGGCGCGGCTTTGCGCATTGGCCACTCCGCTGGCCGCTCCGGCGGCCAAGATCAGCGCCGCGCCCAAAAACAAAACTGATTTACGCATGATTCCCCTCCTTTGGGATTCTACGGTCCGAATTGCGCAGTCGTGCCACAATCCCCCGTTGTCCTGATCATGCATGCAGGGAAAGAGCGGACAAGCACTTTTGTTGGCCTAGCGGAAGACAGCTCAAAAGATCGCGCAGATCGCAGTTCGGACAATATCCGTGCTCATGCGCCCGGCGCTGCTTGTGTCGGAGAATGACGCGAAATTGTCATTTGTCCGGGTACGGAAGGTCCGGTGGATAACGCGCCGACCCGCCAATGCTCGTCCGGACACCCAGATATGGCGAAGCCAATCGGCGTCGATACCAACTAATAGTATGAGAACAAAGGCTGATATTGAATTGGTTAGTGATTCGGACGCTTATTGTTCTTCTTTCGATCGCCGCGAATTAATCACCCTATTCGCCGTCCATCACGATGCGCACGATGCCTGAATGGCAGGGTCCTGCGTCCGGTTCTCGGTCTGACGCTCGGTCCCACGCGTAGCCGGGCGGGGCGAGCGAGGCCCCGGGATTTATCCGCACATCACGAGCGCCTTCGGGCCCACGCGAATATCCCGCCTCGTCCGCTTCGGAGAACATCAGCACGCGTCCGGTCCTGTTGAACACCACATAGTCCGGCGGGCAGACCCGATCGTCGGTAGGACCGCGGGAGGGTGAATAATAGACCCGCAAAGCCGTTGGAACTCCGGGAACGGACGACTCCTGCGGCCCTTCCGCGATCCCATCGGGCCCGCCGCCGATATCCGGATCCGAGGGCCCGGGGGAAGCGGCCGACGCCTCATAAGCCTGGCCGCCATAGGGAGGCGATTGCTCCCGGGCTGCGGATTGCAAGTAGCGCGGAAGATCATTCAACCAGCCGGCGAAATGGGCCCCGATGGCGATCCCGGCGCCGACAAGAAACACCA
>DASZRM010000003.1:0-13094 GCA_035549135.1 Rhizomicrobium sp.
AGCGATCCGCCCAACCGGCTCGTCATCAAATGGCGCAACGAATTCCGGCCGCCGCTGAAAGAGGAAGGCTGGTCGCGCTGCGTCTACGAGCTCATGCAGGAAGGCGAGCTGACCAGGCTCGCCATCGCGCACACGATCGAAAAGGAGAATTCGCAGCTGATAGAGGCCGTGTCGGGCGGCTGGCCGCGCGTGCTTTCGAGCCTGCAATCCTTCCTCGAGACCGGCCGCGCGCATGGCGACACGCGCACGTCCGCCGATCGGGCGCATGCGTAGGCCGGAGATCGCGATGACCAAATCGGTTTCGACATTTTTGATGTTCACCGGGCGCTGCGAGGAAGCGATCTCATTCTATGTCTCGCTGATCTCCAACTCCCGGATCGAGCGCATCGAACGCTGGGGCGCAGGCGGGCCGGGCAAGGAAGGCGCGGTGATGCGCGCGGCGTTCACCCTCAACGGCGCGAAGTTCATGGCGAGCGACAGCCCGGCGGTCCATGCGTTCGGCTTCACCCCGTCGATGTCGATCTTCGTCGAATGCGACGGCGAGGCGGAACTGGACCGGCTCTTCGCCGCGCTCAGCGAAGGGGGAAAAGTCCTCATGCCGCTCGGCGATTACGGCTTCAGCCGGAAATTCGGATGGTGCGACGACCGTTTCGGCGTATCGTGGCAGCTCAATTTTTCCTGAGGCGGCGGGCATGGCGCAGATCACCGGCATTGGCGGCGTCTTCATCAAGAGCCGCGATCCGAAGGCTTTGAGCGCATGGTATCGGGACAAGCTCGGCCTTGCGGTCGAGGACTGGGGCGGCGCGCTGCTGCGGCGAACTGCGCAATCCCCGCACACCGCGACCTGGACCCCTTTCGCGAACGACGCCGAGCATTTCGCGCCCTCGACGCGCGAGGTGATGATCAATTTCGCGGTCGACGATCTGGATGAATTCGTAAAGCAGATCGAGGCGAGGGGCGTGAAGATCGAAGGCCGCATGGCGGACGAGGCCTATGGCGAGTTCGCCTGGGTCATCGATCCTGACGGCACGAAACTGGAATTCTGGCAGCCCGCGAAGGGCTGACGCTCCGGCCGGCTACTTCGCCGGCTGCGCGCAGGGGAAGGTGGCCTGTAGCGCGCCCAGCAGAGTCGATTCGAGCGACTGGTCCTCGAGCTTGGAATCCTTGTCGGCGGCGCGCTTGACCATGTCCGCGAGCTGCGAGGCGGTGAGCACGAGCTGATCGGGCTGGCAATAGGCGGGCTGCTCCTTGCGCGTTTTCGCGACATAGGCGTTCATCTCGTGCAGGCCCTGCTCCATCGCCTGGATGCGCAGCGCGCCCAGATCCTGTCCGTCCGGACTGTAGTAGAGTTCGAGGAACTGCTTGGTCGTGACGCTGGCCTGGGCCGGCGCCGCGGCGGCGAGCGCGGCCGCCACCGCCGCAAGGACTATGGTCCGCTTCATCTGGGCCTCCCGGGGCGCCGTTGCTATTTCTGGCAGAGCGGACAATAGAACGAAGATCGGCCGCTTTGCACGATGCGTTTGATTACGCCGCCGTCATTGCGCTTGCAGGCTTCGCCCGCCCGGTCGTAGACGGCAAAACGGTGCTGGAAATAGCCGAGCTCGCCGTTCGCGCGCTTATGGTCGCGCAGGGAGGAGCCGCCGGCCTTCACGGCGTCCCTGAGCACCTGCTTGATGGCGGCGACGAGTTCGGCGATCTCCGCGGGCTTCACGCGCGATGCGCGCCGCCTGGGCGAAATTTTCGCGCGCCACAGCGCCTCGCAGACATAAATGTTGCCGAGTCCCGCGATCAATCGCTGATCGAGCAGCGCGGCTTTGATCGATGTCTTCTTGCCATTGAGGACGCCTGCGAGAAACGCCTCATCGAGGTCTTTCGAGAGCGGCTCGATGCCGACATCCCGGAACAGCTTGTGCTGTTCGATCTTGTCGGTGTCGATCAAGGTCATCAGGCCGAAGCGGCGGTGATCGCTGAACACGACGCGCGCCGGCGCGTCGGTGTCGAAAACGACGTGATCGTGCTTGCCCAGTCCTGCGCCGGCCGGCGCGCGCGGATAATAGAAGCCGCCGAGCTCCTCCCTCGCGCCTTTCGCATAGACGCTCATGCTCCCGCTCATGCCGAGATGGATCGCCAGCGTCTCGCCATTGTCGAGATCGGCCAGGATGTATTTCGCACGCCGCCGCATCCGCGCCACGCGCCGCCCGGCGAGGCGCTTGGCGAAGTCCTTCGGAAACGGGATGCGTAGGTCCCTGCGCCGCGTCTCGACGTGGGTGAACCGGTGGCCCTCGAAGGCGGGCTTGAGGCCTTCCATCACGGTTTCGACTTCGGGAAGTTCGGGCAAATCAGGCCTCGCTTGTCATCCCCGCCGAGCATCGCCGTCAGGCGATGCGAGGCAAGGGATCCAGTTCAATTCGTCACTTCAATGGCTAAGGGTTGAAACCGATTCGGATGCTACCTTGCGGCAACAATGACATGTTATCCACCTGGGTCCCCTGACCCTTGCTGCGCTCGGTCGGGGAGGACAATGGTGTAGGATCGATGCATGGGTGAATCCACCGCCAGCTTCGGCTATCGCGACGTACCGGAGGCCGAGAAGGAAGGCCTCGTGCGCGAGGTCTTCTCCTCGGTCGCCAGGCGCTACGACCTGATGAACGACCTGATGTCGGGCGGCGTGCATCGGCTGTGGAAGGACGCCTTCGTCGACTGGCTCGATCCGCGTCCCGGCCGCACCTATCTGGATGTCGCGGGCGGCACGGGAGATATTGCCTTCCGCATCGCCGGGATGGCGCGCGCACGCGGCGGTGATGCCGAGATCAAGGTCTGCGACATCAATCCGGACATGCTACGCGAGGGCGTCCGCCGCGCCGAAGCGAAGGGCGAGCGCGCCATCGAATGGGTCTGCGGCGACGCGGAGAAACTGCCGTTCCCCGATGCGAGCTTCGACGCCTATACGATCGCTTTCGGCATCCGCAACGTGACGCATATCGACAAGGCGCTCGGCGAGGCGCGCCGCGTGCTCAAGCCCGGCGGCCGCTTCCTGTGCCTGGAATTCTCGCGCGTCGAGGCGCCGGGTCTCGATGCGCTTTACGACGCCTATTCGATGAACGTGCTGCCGCGGCTCGGGCAGATGGTGACGGGAGACGCCGAAGCCTATCGCTATCTCGCCGAAAGCATCCGCCGCTTTCCCCCGCAGAAGACGTTCGCGAAGATGATCGAAACCGCCGGGCTCTCGCAGGTGAAGGTGCGAAATCTCACCGGCGGGATCGCCGCCATGCATTCGGCGTGGAAGATATGAGCATGCCCTCAACAAGTAGGCTCGGATTTCCTCCCCCGTTTGCGGGGGAGGCCCCGAGCGAAGCGAGGGGGAGGGGGGACTGCACAACTGCGTCCCCCCTCCGTCTGCTTCGCACTTCATGCTCAGCAGACATCTCCCCCGTAAACGGGGGAGGAAAACGGCGCGGGGATCGCTAATGCTCCGCGATCTCGTGCGTCTTCTCCACATCGCCCGCACGCTGGCGCGGCACGATGCGTTGGTGCCGCGCGAATATCTCGACTCAATGCCGCCATCGCTCAAATTCGCGCGCTTCGCGCTCGGCATAGGTCCGACCAAGGACAAGACCTTGCCGCCCGGCCAGCGGCTGGCGCGCGCGCTCGAGAGCCTTGGACCCGCGCATGTCAAGCTCGGCCAGGTCCTGGCCACGCGCCCCGACATCGTCGGCGCCGACATCGCCGCCGCGCTCGAAGCGTTGCAGGATCGCTTGCCGCCCTTCGCCACCGAGCGGGCGCTGTCCGCGATCGAGTCGGAATTCGGAAAGCCGCCGGCCTCGCAATTTTCGAGTTTCGAGGAGCCGGTCGCCGCCGCCTCGATCGCCCAGGTCCACAAGGCCGAAACCACGGACGTTCCGCCGCGCCGCGTCGCGGTCAAGGTGCTGCGCCCCGGCATCGAGGCGGAATTCGCGCGCGATCTCTCCGCGCTGGCGCTCGCCGCCCGCATCGCCGAGCGCGTGTCGAAGGAGGCGCGACGCCTCAGACCGGTCGCCACGGTCGACATGCTGGCGGTGTCGGTTGCGCTCGAACTCGATCTTCGCATGGAGGCGGCGGCCGCCTCGGAGCTCGCCGAGCGCACGAAGGGCGATGAGGATTTCCGGGTTCCCGCCGTCGACTGGGCGAGAACTTCGGGCCGCGTCTTGACGACGGAGTGGGTCAAGGGCACGCCGGTCCGCGACGTGGCTGCGTTGCGCCAGGCCGGCCACGATCCCTCGCGCGTGGCGCGCAGCGTCGTGCGCAACTTCATTCTCCAGGCGCTGCGCGACGGCTTTTTCCACGCCGACATGCATCCGGGCAATCTGTTCGTCGACAGCGAGGGTCGCCTGGTCGCGGTCGATTTCGGGATCATGGGCCGGCTCGATCAGACCATGCGCCGCTTTCTCGCCGAAACGCTCGCGGGCTTTCTGGCGCGCGATTACGAGCGGGTCGCGCAGGTTCACTACGACGTCGGCTTCGTGCCGCCCCATCACCCGATCCAGACCTTCGCCCAGGCGCTGCGCGCGATCGGCGAGCCCATTTTCGGCCGGCCGGCGCGCGAGGTGTCGATGGCGCGGCTGCTTCAGCAGCTTTTCGATACGACGCGCCGCTTCGACATGCGCACCCAGCCCCAGCTGGTGTTGATGCAGAAGACCATGATGGTGGTCGAAGGCGTGGCGCGCGGCCTCGACCCGGATTTCGACATCTGGGAGGCGGCGCGGCCCGTCGTCGAGCGCTGGATGCTGGAGCAGGTGGGGCCGGAGGCGCGGCTGCGCAATGTCGGCGAAGGCGTAACCGCGCTCGGCCGGCTGGCGCGCGACCTGCCGCAACTTCTGCGCAACGCCGAGGCCATCTCGAACATGCTCGCCGACGGCGGCCTGCGGCTGCATCCCGACACCACGCGCGCCATCGCAGAGGCCCAGGTTGCGCAGACGCGCCACGCGCGCATCGCCTTGTGGATCGCGGCCGCCAGCGCGGCGGGGATCTTCACGATCTACTTTCTGTGATGAAACTTTTTTGACGTCGGAACGGTCGCCGCGCGCGCGCGTTCACGCGCATGTCCGCAACTGCGAAGGAGGCGATCTCGATGGACACCGCCGAAGTCCGGAGTAACGACGGCGCCGCGATCGGCGCCATGGGCGCGACGCTGGGCGCGTTCAACGATTCATTCGTGAAGGCGCTGGAGCGCAACCGCTCGATCATGGAGAAGATGCTGCTCGCCATGCAGGAGGAATCGCTGAGATTCGTCAATCTGCGCATGGAGCGCACGAGCAAGGCCATCCAGAGCGCGCGCGATTGCCACGGCCTGACCGGGCTGATCGGCGTCCAGCACGACTGGCTGGTGGACGCCGCGCGCGACTATGCCGAGGAAGGTCGCCGCTTCGGCGACGTGTTCCGCGACATCGCGGTGGAAGGCGCGAACGGCTTCAGCAAGGCGGCGCAGGCCGCGCGAGACTGAAATCCAGGCTTCAGCCCGGATCGTGCGCGATTGCGGTCGCGGGCGACTGAACGATGCGATAGCTGCCGCCGTCGCAGTCGTTGTTCCTGGCCCCGTCGATGACATAGACCGCAAGGTCGACCGTGTGGTTCGGAAGATCGGGCGCGTTGGGCACTTTCAGATGCACCGCGCCGCCGGCGACCTTTTCGTCGATCGCCAGGATCTTCTTGTAGCCCGGCGAGGTGTCGCCGGGGGCGGCGGCAATGGTGAAGACGACGCGCACGTCCGATGGATCGGCGACGCGCTCTATGGCGTCGCAGGAAATGGCGACGTCATCGCCCGGCGCGAGGTCGGGCAAGGGTTCGCTCGGCTGAGCGGGCGCGGCGAGCTTGGCCGACACCGGGCCGGTTGCGGCCGGGGCCTGCGCCAAGGCCGGAGCCGCCGCCAGGCAGGCGGCGATCGCAGCCGATCCGATCCATAAATTGCGCATGCCCTTTCCTCCACAGCAAAGGCCGGCGACGCGTCTAGTTTACCTGTCTGTCGCGTCCTTCCCAATAGGGTTTGCGCAAATCCTTGCGCAGCACCTTGCCGGAGGGATTGCGCGGCAGCGCCTCGATGAAATCCACCGATTTTGGCAGTTTGTAGCCTGCGATGCGGGCGCGCGCATAGGCGATAATGTCCGCGGGCTCCGCCTCAAGTCCCGGTTTCTTAACCACAATCGCCTTTACCGCCTCGCCCCAGCGCGCGTCCGGCACGCCGATCACCGCCACGTCCGCGATGGCGGGATGTCCCATCAGGGCGTTCTCGACCTCCGCCGGATAGATGTTCTCGCCGCCCGAGACGATCATGTCTTTCACGCGGTCGTGAATATAAAGGTAGCCGTCCGCGTCGAAGAAGCCAGCGTCCCCGGTCGAGAACCAGCGCTCGGCGCAGACCGCCTTGGCCGTCGCCTCGGGCCGGTTCCAGTAGCCCTTCATCACATTGTCCGCGCGAATCTGAATCTCGCCCACTTCGCCGGGCGGCAGGGGGCGGCCCTCCGCGTCGACGACCCGGATTTCGTGGCCGGGCGCGGGCTGTCCGCATGAGCGAAGCTTGCCGCGGCCCGGCTCGTGATCCTCGGGCATCAGCAGCGTTCCTCCGCCCGTCGTCTCGGTGAGGCCGTAAATCTGCAGGAATCCGCAGCCGAAGGTCTCCTTGGCGCGCAGCAGCACCTCGTCCGAAATCGGCGAGGCGCCGTAGGAAATGTTCTTCAGCGACGAGAAGTCGGTCGTTCTGGCGTTGGGATGCTGCAGCATGAACAGGATCAACGCCGGAACCAGGAAGGCGTGGGCGATCCTCTTGGCGGCGATGAGTCTCAAGATCTCCGCTGGATCGGTTTCGCCGAGGACGACGGCGCGCGCGCCCTGGGCCAGCGCCAGAAGGCCGATGTTCACCCCGGCGACATGAAAGATCGGCATGGCGACGAGCACCGCGTCGTCCGGCTCGTACTGGCCGAGCGGCGCCGCGCCCAGACAGCCGAAGATGGAGCGATAGTTGGCGTCGGTGATCACCGCGCCCTTGGGATGGCCGGTCGTGCCCGAGGTGTAGAGCTGGATGACATCGTCCGCGGGGTCCGCGGGCAGCATCGGATCGACGTCGCGCTGGCTCTCGCGCCAGGATTCGTAGGACGGCCAGGCGTCGCTGCCGCCATCGACGGCGATCACGGTCCTAAGGCGCGGGCAGCGGGGGAGAACCTGCGCCGCGGTCTCCATATAGTCGCGGCCGACGAACAGAATCTCGCAGCCCGCGTCGTTGAGCACATAGGCGATCTCGGGCGGGGCGAGGCGCCAGTTGACGCCGACGATCACGGCCCGCGCCTTGAAGGCGCCGAGGAGGATCTCAAAGTAGCGGTCGCAGTTCTTTCCGAGATAGCCGATCCGCGCGCCGGGCCCCGCGCCGAGCGCCAGCAGTCCCTGCGCCACCCGGTTCGCCCTCCTGTCGAGCTCGGCATAGGTGGTGAGGCGGTCGCGGAAGTCGAGCGCGATGGCGTCCGGCCGCTCCCGGGCCTGGACGCGGCTGATGTCGGCGACGCTGGCCAGCTGGGAGAAATCGAACATGGCGGACGGCGCTCCGGATGGGAGCGCCACTCTAGCGAAAGAGGATCGCCACGCCAATTCAGGCTCTTACGCCATTGCCTTGATCTTGGGTCTCAGCCGGCGAGGCGCACGGCTGGCCCCGTCAACATTGCGGCCTTCGCATCGCGCGCGCGAATTCAGGGCTCGAACACATAGAGGAACGCCGTCTGGCTTCCGCCTCCGCCCTGGCTGCCGCCGACATAGATCTTCCCGTTCACAACCGTCGGCGAGGAACTGAGGAGCGGGTCTTCGGTCGCGCCCTTCCACAATTCGGCGCAGGTCGCCTGGCCGCATCCCTTCGTCGACCAGGCGATCACCTCGCCCGAATTCCGGCTGGCGTAGACCACGCCGTTGGCGACGGTGGGAGCGGACACGATGCCGTCCTGGAAACCGCTTCCCACCAGCGTGCGCAGCTTCTCGCAGACAGCCTCGCCGCAGCCTTTGGCCGAATAGACCGCAAGGGTGGATTCGAGCGGCAGGAAGACCCGGCCATCGGCGACCGCGGGCGAACCGCCGAAGAAGTCCGTCGGCTCGATCGCCTGCCAGACCGGCGAGCAGGTCTTGGCGCCGCAGCCCTCCGCGGGAAAGACCGAGAGCGTGTGTTGCGAGGCGACATAGACAAGACCCTTTGAGACGGCGGGCGTGGATTCGAAGGGCGTTCCGCCGAGATCGGCGGTCCACAGCGGCGCGCAGCTCTTCTTGCCGCATCCCTTCGCCTTGAAGACGTAGAGCTTGCCGTCGTCGGAGGCGACAAAGAGCGCGCCCTTGGAGACGGTCGGCGTGGATTCGATGCTGCCGCCGGTCTGGGCGCTCCAGACCGGTTCGCACAGCGCCGCGCCGCAACCGTCGGCGTCGAAGGCGTAGAGCTTGCCGTCGAAGGCGCCGACGAAGACCAGGCCCTTCCACACGGTCGGGGACGATTGCAGGACCGATTGCGCGCCGGCGTCGCCCTGCCAGAGCGGCTGGCACACCGCCTCGCCGCAACCGTCCGCCGCGAAGGCGTCGAGCTTGCCGCTGTTGTCGCCGTCGTCGGTCTGCGATCCGACATAGACGACGCCATTGGCGACGGCCGGGCTATCCACGATCTGCCCGAGCGAGTCGGTGGTCCAGAGCGGCGTGTTGCAGATGTCGACGCCGCAACCGTCGGCGGGATAGGCCCACAGCCGCCCGTCCGCCGTCCCGATGTAAACGACGCCGCCCGCGACCGCAGGCGAGGAAAAATCGACCAGCGAACGCGACCCGGTTCCAAGATTGGCCTTCCAGGAAAGTTTCGCGCCGCGCACCGTGCCCGCGTCGAGCAGCGTCTCGAAAGGCTGAAAGCCCGTGTGGTTGTCGTCGAAGCGGAAATGCGGCCAGTCGACATCCGCCGCGCGCGCGGGCCCCCCGGCGACGGCGGCGATCACGGCGCCGGCGAGCGCAACGGTCTGGAGTGCTGAGCGCATGGGGCGTCCTCCGCAAGGATCGGGATTGGCTTGTTCAGAGACGGGTAGAGCCCGGCGTTTATTCCGCCGCCTCCTCGGCGATGGAGCCGATGCGGGCCGGCCGGCGATCCCGGCTCAAATGCCAGAACCGCCAACACATGGCGGAGGCCGCCACCAGCAGCGCGAAGGCGAGGCCGATCCAGATGCCCAGGCCCTTCATGCCGAGGCCGAAGCCCAGCGCCACGCACACCGGGAAACCCGCCAGCCAATAGGATCCGCCAGCGATCCACATCGGCGCGCTCGCGTCCTTCAATCCCCGCAGGCTGAGCGCCGCCACGACCTGAAGCCCGTCGAAGACCTGGAAGGCGGCCGCGACCCTCAGGAAGGTGACGGCGAGCGCCACCGCTTCTTCGTTGTGCGCGCGCCCGTCCGGAAAGTAGAGATGGGCGATTTCGCGCGGGAACAGCGCGATGACGATGCTGGTGAGCGTCATGAACGCTACCCCGAGGCCGAGCGCGGTGTAACCCGCGCGCCGCACCGCCTCCCGGTCGCCCGCGCCGGCGGCGAGGCCAACGCGGATCGTCGCCGCCATGCCGATGCCGAGCGGAACCATGAAGGTGTTCGACGGCACGTTCATGGAGATCTGATGCGCGGCGACGCTCGCCGCCCCGAAGGTTCCCATCATCAAGGTCGCCGAGTTGAACAGCATCGCCTCGAACATCATGGTGAAGCCGATGGGCATGCCGAGCCGGAACACCTCTTCGAGCTTTTCCCAATCCGGCCGGAAGAAATCGCGCAGGATGCGGAATTGCTTCAGTTTTGGCGTGGCGAACACGATCGCGAGCAGCGCCGCGAACTGGAACGCATAGGAGGCCGCGCTCGCCATCGCCGAGCCGACAAGCCCTAGCCTCGGCATTCCGAAATGGCCGAAGATCAGCGCATAGTCGCCGATGAAGTTGAAGGCGATGCCGACCACCATCACGTAAAGCGGCGCGCGCGGCCTGTCGAGCGCCGTCGTGAAATTGCGCAGCACCTGGAAGAACAGCGAGAAGGGCAGGCCGATGGCGAGCGCGGCCGTGAACTGCCCCGCGCCCGCCGCGAGCAGGGGCTTCTGGCCGAGCAGAAGCAGAACCGGCTTGACGAACAAAAGCAGCCCCATCAGCGGCAGCGAGACGATCGCGACCGACCACAGCCCCATGCGCACGACCGCGCGCACATGGATGCGGTCATGCGGATGCGCCCCCAGAATGTGGGCGATCATCGGCGCCACCGCCGCGACCGGCCCCGCCCCGATCAGCCAGCAGAAGAAGAACGCGGTGATGCCGAGCGCGGAGGAGGCGAGGGCGTTCTGCCCGACGCGCCCCAGCATGACGATGTCGGTCGTCATGATCGCCATTTGCGCGACCTGGGTGAACACCAGCGGCCCCGCGAGCTTCAAGGTCTCGCGGGCTTCGGCGATCCAGGCGTCGATGCCGTGGCCGGTGATCCGGCGCCCGGCGTGGGAAAGATCGATGTCTGTGGCATGAGTCATGACACGGGCTTCTTCTTATCAGGCCCGAGCCCGGGATCTGGCGGGATGTTCCAGATACAAAAATCCCCTCCAGAGCCGGGCTCGGAGGGGTGAAAAACCTGCGGATTAGGCGGGCCTAATGCGCTCTCTCCTCGCGAGCCGATGCGGCGTCCACGCCGCCCAGACGGGCGGTCGGGATGTCCGGCTTGAATGTGACAACACCAAGATTCATGGTCGCCTGGGTCGCGAAGATGTTCCGCCCGGCCCCATGCCGAACGGTCGCAGCGTGGGTACGCCCGCGAATTGGGGAAGTCAACTCAGGCCCGTGCATATCGGAAGTGTGTGGCGCGGAATGCACAACGTGCGGCGCAAAAAAATGGCGCCGGCGGATTTCTCCGTCGGCGCCTGCAGTTATCCCTTCACGCACACGACCTGACGCAGTGTATGCACGACCTCGACGAGGTCGCTCTGCGCCGCCATCACGGCATCGATGTCCTTGTAGGCCATGGGCGTCTCGTCGATGACGTCCTTGTCCTTCCGGCACTCGATACCGGCCGTCGCCTTCTCATGATCCTCGACCGTGAACCGGCGCTTGGCCTCCGCACGCGACATGGCGCGGCCTGCGCCGTGCGAGCAGGTGTGGAACGAGTCCGCATTGCCCTTGCCGCGCACGATATAGGAGCGCGCGCCCATCGATCCCGGGATAATGCCGAGATCGCCTTCACGCGCACGCACCGCGCCCTTACGCGTCACCCACACGTTCGCGCCGAAGTGATGCTCCTTCGACACGTAATTGTGGTGACAGTTCACCGCGACCGAACCCCATGCAAAGGGACGTCCGAGCGCGGACTCGAGAGCCCGCATCGTCGCCGCCAGCATGATCGACCGGTTGGCGAGTGCGAAGTTCTGCGCCCACTCCACTGCCTCGACATAGTCGTCGAAGTTCTGAGAACCCTCCGACAGATAGGCGAGGTCCTGGTTCGGAAGATTGATGAACCAGCGCTTCATGTCTTCCTTGGCCTTTTCGATGAAGTATTGGCCGATCTGGTTGCCGATGCCGCGCGAACCCGAATGCAGCATCACCCACACCGCGTTCTCCTCATCGAGGCAAAGCTCGATGAAGTGATTGCCGGTGCCGAGCGTGCCGAGATGCTTCGGCGCGCGCGAGGCGGCCTTGGCGATTTTCGGATGCTTGTCGGCGATGACGGTCAGACGCGCGGCGAGATCGCCGGTGTCGAAATCGTTCATCGCGCCGGCAACAGCATCGGGCACGTTATGCCATGCACCACGATCGCCCTCACCACCGTGATTGGTACGGCCGTGCGGCACCGCCTTCTCGATCGCGGAACGGATGCCCGACAAATTGTCCGGCAGGTCGTTCGCGGTGAGCGAGGTGCGCGCGGCGACCATGCCGCAACCGATATCGACGCCGACGGCTGCCGGCACGATCGCGCCTTTGGTCGGGATTACCGAGCCAACGGTCGCGCCCATGCCCCAGTGAACGTCGGGCATCGCGGCGATGTGATGGTGAACGAACGGAAGCGACGCGACGTTGATGAGCTGCTGTCTGGCAGCATCCTCAAGCTGCACGCCCTCGATCCACGCCTTGATCGGCGCGCCGTTCTCCTGAATGACCTTGTACATGTCTGCGCAGTCAGTTTTCTGCTGACCCTCCTGTGATTGTTGACCCTTCGAGTCGCCGCGCCGGAGGGATGCAAAAACAAAAACCCTCCGGAGCTTTGGCTCGGGAGGGTTCGTGAGACACGAACTGTCGATATCGCTTAGGCGAGATCGCTCCCATGAGCCGGGTGTGCGCCATCGAATGGCCGCTGGCCATTCAACAGTTCGCCGGTGCTTTTGATACCGCGTCGCATTGCTCGACTCATGTTCAGCGCGCGGACACCATGTCCGTGCGGGCGCGGTGTCTATGCCTCGTGCGATTTCAAGTCAAGCGGGTGCAGCGGGATTTTTCATTCCGCTGCGAGATGTGGCGCAGAGGCGACACCGCGCCTAAGCTTCCTCCAACGCTATTGGAGGCATTCATGGACTTCTCGATCCCGAAGGAAATCACCGAGCTGCTCGCGCGCATCGACGCGTTCATCGATGCCGAGATCGTGCCGCTGCAGAAACAGGACGACAACGACCGCTTCTTCGATCATCGCCGCGAGTGGGCGCGCACGGATTTCGAGCATGGCGGTTTGCCACGCAAGGAGTGGGAAGACCTGCTGCGCGAGATGCGCGTCCGCGCGGACAAGGCCGGATTCCTGCGCCTCGCGCTGCCCGAGGAATATGGCGGCAAGAACATCGGCAATCTCGCCATGGCGATCATCCGCGAGCATCTGGCGGCGAAGGGACTCGGCCTGCACAACGATCTGCAGAACGAAACGTCCGTCGTCGGCAATTTTCCGCAGACCCTGATGATGCGCGACTTCGGCACCGAGGAGCAGAAAAAGACCCTCCTGCCCGGCATGCTCGACGGCAGCGTGAGGCTCGCCTTCGGCCTCACCGAGCCGAAGCACGGATCGGACGCGACCTGGATGGAGACGCGCGCAGTGAAGGATGGCGCCGGCTGGCGCATCAATGGCGAGAAG
>DASZRM010000004.1:0-13159 GCA_035549135.1 Rhizomicrobium sp.
TCCAGACCCCGGGCGGCGGTGGATTCGGCGAGGCCCGCTAAGCTGTATGGACATTCTGTACGGAGCGGCGCGATAAGATTTGTTCGCTTTTCGCGAAACGACTGCCGTTTGCGACGCGCAAGGAATCGATCGTAAGCGAAACCATCTGTCCTTCGCTGCGGTGCAGCGGCGGCATTACGAAATTTCCGGACAGAACGATCGCAATCGGAATTCAACAAGGCGCACTTCCCCTGCGAGAGGAGTTTCAGTTTTCGAGAAATGCGGCGCCTCGACGCATTTCCCGCCTGGCGGTCAAATGGGAATGCCCGGGAAGGTTGTCAAGAGGTGGGGTGGAAATTTTCCGAACGCCGCTTTCATCCGTCGAGACGCGCCCGCGGCCTCCGGCCTTGTCGCTCCTCAGGATGACGTATTGGAAAGCGAGCCACCCTGACGAGCGAGGCCAAAAGCGACAGCGTATGGAGCCGGGCGTCTCGAAGGGCGACGCGCAACGCGAGGCTGGGGGTGAGAAGCGAGAGCTACGCCGCCGCCGCGGCGCGGGGGTTGTAGTTGAGAATCGGCGCCAGCCAGCGCTCGGCTTCCGCGACCGTCCAGCCTTTGCGCCTGGCATAGTCCTCGACCTGGTCGCGTTCGATCTTGCCGATGCCGAAATAGCGCGCCTCGGGGTGGGAGAAATATAGTCCGCTCACGGACGATCCCGGCCACATCGCGAAGCTCTCGGTGAGTTTGATGCCGGCCTGCGCCTCCGCATCGAGCAGGCGGAACAGCGTACCCTTCTCGGTGTGGTCGGGCTGCGCGGGGTAGCCGGGGGCCGGGCGGATGCCGCGATAGGATTCCGCGATGAGCTGCTCGTTCGAGAAATGCTCCTCCGGTGCATAGGCCCAGAACTCGCGCCGCACGCGTTCGTGCAGGCGTTCGGCGAAGGCTTCCGCCAGCCGGTCGGCGAGCGCGCGCAGAAGGATCGCGCTGTAGTCGTCATGCGCCGCTTCGAACGCCTTGATCTGTGTTTCTTCGCCGAGACCCGCGGTCACCGCAAAGCCGCCGATGAAATCGGCGACGCCGCGCGGGCCCACATAGTCGGCGAGCGCGAGGTTGGGCCTGCCCTGCTCGCGGATCATCTGCTGGCGGAGCGTGTGCAGGGTTGCGAGCGGGAATTTTCGCGCCTTGTCGCCGAAGAGAACGATGTCGTCGCCTTCGGCATTGGCGGGCCAGAAGCCGACAACGGCATTCGCGGTCAGCCATTTTTCCGCGACGATCCTCTCCAGCATCTTCTGCGCGTCGGCATAAAGCCCGCGCGCCGCCTCGCCGACCTTGTCGTCCTCGAGGATGGAAGGGAATTTGCCCACCAGCTCCCAAGTCGAAAAGAACGGCGTCCAGTCGATGTAGCGCGCCAGCTCTCTGAGATCGTAGGCCGCGTAGCTGCGCACGCCGAAGAAGTTTGGCGCCGGCGGCGCATAGTTCGCCCAATCGGTCTTGAGGCCGTTGGCGCGCGCCTCGGCCAGCGACAGGCGGCGGCCGGGGCCGCTGCGCGCCGCATGATTGCGCGCCACTTCCTCGTATTCGCGGCGCACCTGCGCGGCGAAATCGGCGCCTGCGGATTTGCTCAAGAGGCTTGAGGCGACGCCTACGGCGCGCGAAGCATCGTTGACATGCACCGTCTGGCCGCGGCGGTAGTTTGGATCGATCTTGACCGCGGTGTGCACGCGGCTGGTCGTGGCGCCGCCGATGAGGAGCGGAATGTCGAAACCCTGGCGCTCCATCTCCGCCGCCACATGGCACATCTCGTCGAGCGACGGCGTGATGAGTCCCGAAAGCCCGATCATGCTCGCCTTCTTTTCGCGCGCCGTGTCTAGAATCTTCTGCGCCGGCGTCATTACGCCGAGGTCGATCACCTCATAGCCGTTGCATTGCAGGACGACGCCGACGATGTTTTTTCCGATGTCGTGGACGTCCCCCTTGACCGTGGCCATGACGATGCGCCCGGCCGGTTCTTTCGCCGCGCCCGCCGCCTTCTCCGCCTCCATGAAGGGGATGAGGTGCGCAACCGCCTTCTTCATCACGCGGGCGGACTTCACCACCTGCGGCAGGAACATCTTGCCCGAGCCGAACAGATCGCCCACGACATTCATGCCCTTCATCAGCGGGCCCTCGATCACGTCGAGCGGGCGCGTGGCGGCAAGGCGCGCGGCCTCGGTATCCTCGATGACATAGGCGTCGATGCCGTGCACCAGCGCGTGGGTCAGCCGTTCCTCCACGGGGAGCGAACGCCAGGCCGCGTCCTCCACCTCGGCCTCCGCGGAGCCTTTCCTGTAATGCCTGGCGATGTCGAGCAGGCGCTCGGTGGCGTCGCCGCGCCGATTGAACAGCACATCCTCGATCGCTTCGCGCAGGGGCGTCGGGATATCCTGATAGACCGCGAGCTGGCCGGCATTGACGATGCCCATATCCATTCCCGCCTTGATCGCGTGGAACAGGAACACCGAATGCATCGCCTCGCGGACCGTGTCGTTGCCGCGGAACGAGAACGAGAAGTTCGAGACGCCGCCCGACACATGCGCGTAAGGCAGCTCCTCGCGGATGCGCCTGGCCGCATCGATGAACGCCGCGCCATACTCGTTGTGCTCCTCGATGCCGGTCGCCACCGCGAAGATGTTGGGATCGAAGACGATGTCTTCCGGCGGAAACCCGACCTTGTTGACGAGAATGTCGTAGGCGCGCCGGCAAATCTCGAATTTGCGCTCGCGCGTGTCGGCCTGGCCCTGCTCGTCGAAGGCCATCACCACGACCGCCGCGCCGTAGCGCAGGATTTGCCTGGCGTGTGCAATGAAAGCCTGTTCGCCCTCTTTCAGCGAGATCGAATTGACGATGCCCTTGCCCTGGATGCATTTGAGTCCGGCCTCGATCACGCTCCATTTGGAGCTGTCGATCATCACCGGCACGCGCGCGATGGCGGGCTCGCCCGCCGCCATCGAAAGGAAGCGCCGCATCGCGGCTTCCGAATCGATCAGGCCCTCGTCGACATTGACGTCGATGATCTGCGCGCCGTTCTCCACCTGGCTGCGCGCGATTTCGAGCGCGCCCTCGTAGTCGTCGGCGGCGATCAGCTTGCGGAATTTGGCCGAGCCGGTGATGTTGGTGCGCTCGCCGACGTTCACGAAATTGATATCCGGCGTCAGCGTGAAGGGTTCGAGGCCGGACAGCCGCATGTATCGCGGTTTCTCCGGAACGGCGCGCGGCGTTACCCCTTCGACCGCTTCGGCGAAGGCGCGGATGTGATCGGGCGTCGTGCCGCAGCATCCGCCGACGATGTTGACGAGCCCGGAGCGCGCGAATTCGCCCATCAGCGCGGCCATGTGCTCGGGCGTGTCGTCGTAGCCGCCAAACTCGTTGGGAAGGCCGGCGTTGGGGTGCGCGCTGGTCAGAACATCGGCGGAAGCGGCGAGATCGGCGATATACGGCCGCAGCTCCTTGGCGCCGAGCGCGCAGTTGAGACCGACGCAGAACGGCTTCGCGTGACGCACCGAATGCCAGAATGCTTCCGGTGTCTGGCCGGTGAGCGTGCGACCGGAAAGATCGGTGATCGTGCCGGATATCCACACCGGCAGCCGCTCGCCCAATTCGTCGAAGGCTTCCTCGATGGCGAAAATCGCGGCCTTGGCGTTCAGCGTGTCGAACACCGTTTCGATCATGAGGATGTCCGCGCCGCCGCCGATGAGGCCGCACGCCGCCTCGAAATAGGTTCGCCGCAAATCGTCGAAGGTGATGTTACGAAAGGCCGGATCGTTCACGTCCGGCGAAATGGACGCCGTGCGGTTGGCGGGTCCGATCACCCCGGCCACGAGCCTCGGCCGCGAGGCTGTGCTCTCCTTGTCCGCGATCTCGCGGGCGAGGCGGGCGCCTTCCTGGTTCAGCTCCGCCACCAGATGGGCAAGGCCGTAATCGGCCTGCGAGGTTTCGGTGGAGGTGAAGGTATTGGTCTCGATGATATCGGCGCCGGCCGCGATATAGGCATGGCCGATCTCGCGCACGATGTCCGGCCGCGTGAGCGTGAGCAGGTCGTTGTCGCCTTTGAGTTCGCCGTCATGATCCGCAAAGCGCGCGCCGCGAAATTCGGCTTCGCCCAGGCCATAGCCCTGGATCATCACCCCCCAGGAACCGTCGAGAAGAAGCACGCGCTTCTTCGCCTCCTCCGTCAGCCAGCGGATGCGTGCGGCGCGGTCGAAGCTCATGGCTTTTCCTTGGGCTGCAATCCGAGCAGTCGACAGGCGGCGTAGGTGAGATCGGACTGGTTGAGCGTATAGAAGTGGAACTGGTCGAAGCCGAGCCGGTGCAGCTCGGCCACCTGCTCGGCCATCACCGCCGCGGCGATCGTGCGCCGGCTTTCCGCGTCGTCGTCGAGGCCCTCATAGAGCCGCTTCAGCCAGCCGGGAACGCGCGCGCCGCAGCGTTCGGCCATGCGCAACACGCCCTTGAAATTCGTCGTCGGCATGAGGCCCGGGATGACCGGAACGCTCACGCCCTGCGCCGCGGCGCGGTCGCGGAAGCGGGCGATCAGCTCGCTGTCGAAGCAGAACTGGCCGATGGCGCGCGTGGCTCCGGCGTCGATCTTCCGGCGCAGCAGCGCAAGGTCGTGGTCTCGCGACGGCGAATCGGGATGGCGCTCGGGATAGCACGACACGCTGACCTCGAAATCGGCGATGCGGCGGATGGCATCGATCAATTCCGGCGTCGATGCGTAGCCGTCGGGATGGGAGCGGTAGGGCCCGCTCATATCGGGCATGTCGCCGCGCAGCGCCACGATATGGCGAACGCCCGCATCCCAATAGCGTTTCACGATCGCGTCGATCTCGCTTTTCGGCGCGGCGACGCAGGTCAGATGCGCGGCGGGCGAAAGGCCGGTCTCTTCGACGATGCGCTTGACCGTGGCGTGGGTGCGCTCGCGGGTCGATCCGCCGGCGCCGTAGGTCACCGAGACGAAAGCGGGGCCGAGCGGCTCGAGCCTTCGGATCGCGCGCCAGAGCTGTTCCTCCGCTTCTTCCGTCTTGGGCGGAGAGAACTCGAACGAGACGCGGATCGGCCGCTCGTCGTGGGCGAGATCGCGAAGGCTCATGCCGCCTCCGCACGCGCTTTGGCGGGTTTCGTCGCCACCCAGATCTTGACGGTGAGCTTTTCCTTGGCCCCCTTGGCGGCGATCGCCTCGCTCGCCTGGAGCTTGAGCCCCGCCGATTGCAGCCAGCCCTGCACCTCGCGGTCGGAAAAGCCGAGCCTTCGATGGGCGAAATCGCTGCGCAGGAATTCGAGGTCGTGACTGGCGAAATCGGCGATGAGCAGCCGTCCGCCGGTGCGCATCACGCGGGCGGCTTCCGCCACCGCCGCTCCAGGGTCGTCGAGATAGTGCAGCACCTGGTGGAAGATCGCCGCGTCGAAGCCGGCAAGCGCTCCGCCCGCCGGAAAGGGAAGGCGATAGGTGTCGGCGAGCCGGACCTGGCATTGGGTGAGGCCGCTCCGCATCAGCCGGTCGCGCGCGATGGCGAGCATCTCGGGACTGACGTCGACGCCCACCGCGCGCCTCGCGTGCGGGCTCATCAATTCCAGCATGCGCCCCGTTCCGGTGCCGGCGTCGAGGAAATTCTCGATCGGCGCGCGCGTCATGTGGCGCAGGATCGCCGCCTCGACGTCCTTCTCCGGCGCGTGCAGGGCGCGGATGCGCTCCCATTCGGCGGCATTGGCCTTGAAATAGGCGGCGGCTTCGGCGGCGCGCGCCTCGCGCACCGCGGCCAGCCTATCGAGATCGGAATCGCGCACGGCCGGATCGCGCGCGGAAAGCTCGGCGAGCAGCCGGCCAAGCTCGCCGCCCCCGCCCTGGTCCGCGCCGCGGTAGAACACCCAGCTTCCCTCCTTGAAGCGCTGGATGAGCCCGGCGTCGCAAAGCAGCTTGAGGTGACGCGAGACCCGCGGCTGGCTCTGGCCCACGATCTCGGTCAGCTCGCTGACCGTCAGCTCCGCCTGGCCGAGCAGCAGTAGAAGGCGCAGCCTTGTGGGATCGCCCGCGGCGCGCAGCATGGCGACAAGCCGGTCCATGCACGTCATATAAACATATCTTTATATGCGTATGCAATCGGCGCCGCGGCGCGATTGCGGCGATTTAACCGAAAAGGCATAACCTGGCGGCTTTGCGGGAGAGGCGCGTTGATGCGCGTTCTACGAGTTCTGACCGGCGCTCTGTGCCTTTTTCTGTGCGCTTGCGCGAGCGCGCCCGGCGGCGCGGCCGCCGATCCCGGCGATCCCTACGAGGCGACGAACCGCCAGATTTTCGCCTTCGACCAGTGGCTCGACCGCACCTTCCTCGCCCGGACGGCCAGAACCTACAACGCAATCGTTCCGGAATTCGGCCGCGAGGGCATTCACAACCTGCTCGCCAATCTCGATTTGCCCGTCACCTTCGCCAACGACGTGCTGCAGGGCGAACCGTCGCGCGCCGCCCAGACCCTGGCGCGATTTACGGTGAACGCCACGCTCGGTCTCGGCGGGCTGATGGACCCCGCCACGCACCAATTCGACATACCCGACCACAGCGAGGATTTCGGCCAGACGCTGGGCGTGTGGGGCCTGGGAGGCGATCCCTATCTCGTGCTGCCGGTGCTGGGGCCGAGTTCGCCGCGCGATGTGGCCGGCAAGCTCGGCGACGTCGCAGCCGATCCGCTCACCTGGATCGCTTACAAGCAGAAGATCTGGTGGCTCGGCGGACGCCAGTACCTGAAGATTCTCGACGCGCGCGCCCGGAATATGGAGGCGGTTTCCGATCTGGAGCGCAGTTCGGTCGATATCTACGCCGCCACCCGCAGCCTCTACCGGCAGTATCGGGCGAGCGAAATCCGCAACGGCCGCGCCGGCGGCGAGGACCTGCCTGAATTCTGAACCCTCCGCCATGAACTTGCCACAAGCGGCCCGGAGCATTACCTCCGCTGGAACGTTGCAGGGATGGATGCGCGGCGATGGATGACATGGCGCTCATGAAGTTTTCCCGGCTCCGTGCGCGAAAGCCGGCGCGCCGGATCGCGGCTGCGTGCGCGCTCGCCTTCCTGGCGGCGCTGGGCTTGCGCGCCCAGGCGGCGACGCCGGCGGAGGCTTTCGTCTCGGAGAACATCCAGAGGGGATTTCAGATTCTCAACAATCGCCAGCTTACGCCGGACCAGCGCACGACCCAGTTCAACGGCTTTCTCGAACATCTGACCGATATCGACCGGGTGGCGCGGTTTACGCTGGGGGCTGCGCGCCGAGGCGCCTCGCCCGAGGACATTTCCGCCTTCAATGCGGCGTTCAAGGACTATGCCGAAGCCATCTATCAGTCGCGGCTGTCGCAATATTCCGGGCAGACGCTGAGGGTCACCGGCTCCAACGAGCATGCGCCGGGAGACTTCATCGTCTCGACGACGATGGTCGATCCGAACGCCAAGTCGAACCAGCAGCCGCTGCAGATCGATTTTCGCGTGCTCAACGACAATGGCCACATGGTGGTGATCGACGTCGCCATCGCCGGCGTGTGGCTGGCGATCGAGGAGCGCGACCAGTTCAGCGCGTTCCTCAGCCAGCACGGAGCCAGCATTCCCGCGCTCGTCGCCCATCTGAAGCAGCTGACCCAGCAGCTCAAGCACGGCGGCGGCCGCGGCGGGAGTCATTAGGCGCGAGACACGTCTTGATTGAAGGCGTCGGCTATCCCACATTTGGAGATGGGGATAGGGCCATGATTGCCTTCAAGCGAATCCTCCTCGCGCTTCTCGGCATTTGCTGCATCGGTGGCAGCGCGCTGTTTGCCGAATTCTACAAGCCAGCAAAGGCTTCAAATATCACCGACCCCGCCACGTGGATTGCAAGCCCTCTCGCGACGCTTGCAGCCGCTTTGGGGATCGCATTTGTTCTTTTGAGTGTGTTCGCGAATGTCGTGCAGGTGTCGCAGGCCTTTGCACAGAAGCCGGCGACCAAAAAGGATTTCGACAATTTTGCCAAGGATCTGGAGACCAAGGTCCTTGCGGCTCTGAATTCGCGCGATCCCGATCTGAAGCGCGCGGAAAGCGCCGCTGTCGCAAACATCCTGGCCAGCGCCGATCCTTTGGATCAGCCTGCGAAGTCCGATTTGAAGCGATTGGATTTCGACGCTTCCGTCGACGAACTGTTCAAGGCTGCGGAAGCCGATGAAGCTCAAGCGGCTCGTCGCTACCGGGACGCAGGCGCACTGTCGTATGGCCGAAACGTTGCAAAGGCGCTGAAAGCATACGAGCGAGCATCGCGGTTGGACCCGGCCGATGTCTGGACCTGGATATTCCTGGCGCGGTTGCGCGTGTCGTCCGGGGATACCGCTGCGGCGCTGACGGCGGCAAGGTCCGCGCTCGCCCATGCGAAGGCGGCCCGCGACCGGTCGGTATCTCTTAGCGAAATCGGCGACGTGCTGCGTCAGCAGGGCGATGTGGGCGGCGCGCTGAAATCCTTCTCCGACAGTCTGGACATCGCCCGCAAGCTTGCCGAGGCGGACCAGAGCGACGCGCGGGCGCAGCGCGATCTCTCGATCAGCTTCGACAATGTGGGCAATGTCCTGCTGCAGAAAGGCGACCTTGCGGGGGCGCTGAAATCCTTCTCCGACAGCCTGGACATCCGCCGCAAGCTTGCCGATGCGGACAAGAACGACGCGCAGGCGCAGGTCGATTTAGGAATTAGCTGCGACAAGATCGCTGACGCGCTTGAAGAGTCTGGTGATCTGGCCGGCGCGTGTTCGCACTATCGCGAGTCGCTTGAACGCTTTTCAAACGTCGCCAAGGTAGCGCCGGACTGGGCGGACGTCAGTCGGTGGGCGAAGGAAGCTGAGGCACATGTGCGGCGTACGTGTGCCGCCGCCTGAATCCGTTCACGCCCGCGCAAACCTTTTGTACTTGATCCGGTGGGGCTGGTCGGCGTCGATGCCAAGGCGCCGCTTCTTGTCGGCTTCGTAGTCCTGGAAGTTGCCCTCGAACCATTCGACATGGCTGTCGCCTTCGAAGGCGAGCATGTGGGTGGCCATGCGGTCGAGGAACCAGCGATCGTGGCTGATGATCATGGCGCAGCCGGCGAATTCCTCGAGCGCGAGCTCGAGCGCGCGCAAGGTCTCCACATCGAGGTCGTTGGTCGGCTCGTCGAGCAGGAGCAGATTGGCCCCGCCGCGCAGTAGCTTGGCCAGGTGCACGCGATTGCGCTCGCCGCCGGAAAGCTGGCCCACCTTCTTCTGCTGATCGCCGCCCTTGAAATTGAACGCGCCGACATAGGCTCTCGAGTTCATCTTTGTCTTGCCGAATTCGAGGATGTCGGTGCCGCTGGAAATCTCCTGCCACACGGTCTTGTTCGGATCGAGCGCGTCGCGGGTCTGGTCGACATAACCTATCTGCACCGTATCGCCGATCAGGAGCTTTCCGGCGTCGGGCTTCTCCTGTCCGGTGAGCAGCTTGAAGAGCGTCGTCTTGCCCGCGCCGTTGGGGCCGATGACGCCGACGATGCCGCCGGGCGGAAGCTTGAAGCTGAGATTCTCGAACAGCAGCCGGTCGCCATAGGCCTTTGAGACGTTCTCGGCTTCGACCACACGCGAGCCCAGCCGCTCGGCGATGGGGATGAGGATCTGCGCGGGGCCGGAGCGCTGTTCCTGCGATTTCGCCAGCAGCTCCTCATAGGCGTTGATGCGCGCCTTGGATTTGGCCTGGCGCGCCTTGGGAGACTGCGAAATCCATTCGCGCTCGCGGGCGAGCTCGCGTTCGCGCGCGGCGGCTTCGGCGCCCTCCTGATGCAGGCGCTTCTCCTGCACGACGAGGAACGAGGAGTAATTGCCTTCGTGCGGAATGCCTCGTCCGCGGTCGAGCTCGAGGATCCAGCCCGTGACATTGTCGAGGAAGTAGCGGTCGTGGGTGACGAGGATCACGCAGCCCTTGTATTCGCGTAGCGTCTGCTCGAGCCATTGCACGGACTCGGCGTCGAGATGGTTGGTCGGCTCGTCGAGGAGCAGAATGTCCGGCGCATCGAGCAGCAGCCGGCACAGCGCCACGCGGCGCTTCTCGCCGCCGGAGAGCTTCGTCACGTCGGCCTCGCCGTCGGGGCAGCGCAGCGCGTCCATCGCCTGGTCGACCTGGCTGTCGAGGTCCCAAAGGCCCTTGGCCTCGATCTCGTCCTGAAGCCTGGCCATCTCGTCGGCGGTTTCGTCGGTGTAGTTGGCGGCGATCTCGTTGTAGCGGTCGATCAGCGCCTTCTTCGCGGCGACCCCTTCCATCACGTTATCGCGGACGTTTTTCGCCGGATCGAGCTGAGGCTCCTGCGGCAGATAGCCGGTGCGGATGCCGTCCGCGGCCCAGGCCTCTCCCGTGAACTCCTTGTCCTGGCCGGCCATGATGCGCATGAGCGTGGATTTGCCGGAGCCGTTGACGCCGACGATGCCGATTTTGGCGCCGGGATAGAACGACAGCCAGATGTCCTTCAGGACCTGTTTCCCGCCGGGATAGGTCTTGGAGAGACCCTTCATCACAAAGACGTATTGCGGCCCGGCCATGGGAGGTCCTTCGGGAATGCTGGAAGCGGCGGTTTGTAGCGAAGCAAAGCCGCGCGGGCAACGCTTCGTTCATCCGCGAGACGCCCCGCCGATCGTCCGAATGAAGCCCAAAAATCTAAAACTTGATCTTGGCGCGGGAGAGCAGCGAGACGGCGTTCGTGCCGTTCTGGCCGGCGAAGTTCATCTGATAGGCGGCATTGGTCTGCAACGCCACCGCGCCGTCGAGGAAGGTGGTGACATAGCCGAGCTCGAAATCGGTCTCCGGCGTGCGGCTTTCGAGGAGCCTCGCCACGTCGGAGAATTGCGGCGAAGCGTCGGCGCCGGACAGCAGCGCGAAATCGTCGCCTTCGCCGACCGGCCTGGTGATGGCGAGCCCCATTGCGTCGTTGCCGAAGAGCCCCCGCTTGGCCACTGCAAAGCCGTAAGACCGCGTGTGCGCGGTATCGTTCGCGGGGCCGATGCCCGGCCTCAGATCGAGCTTGGTGATCGCTTGCGCGAAGGAGGCGGTGGTGGTCCAGCCATCCCCCAGTTGCACCCGCGCCGACACGCCTAGCGCCGACGTCGAGGAAGACGGCAGCATGGGATCGAAATGGCCGAGCGCGCCGTTGCGCTCGGAGGTCTGGGAGGCGTCGAGGCCGATGCCGCCCCAGGGCGCAAAGTTCCAGGAAACGCCGGCCAGCAGTGAGTTGGCGCTGCGCGAGTCATAGGGTTCGGGAGCCCCGCCGAGTCCGGCGACCGTTGCGCCCGGACTTGCCCAGTCAAATCCCATGCCCGAGGCGAGCGTGGCCGCGCCTACGGAAACGCGCAGCGATCCGCTCACGTCGAAATTCAGCGCCGCAAACGATCCGCCATTGGCGAGCGTCAGATAGGGCGAGTTGACGGCCGAGGCCGAGAAGAACAGACCGTCATAGGCGCCGCTCCCCGCCGCGTCGAAGGCGTCGAAGCGTCCGGCAAGATCGGCTCCCGCGCCGATATCGAGCGAAACTCCGTCGAACAGCGCAAGATGCGCCGTCGATTCGGCAAGACCCCGTGGGCTGGGCTCAGGGGGGCCGAAGTCGAGCCGCCCGAGCGGCGCCAGGAAGCCGAGGTCGAATTGGCCGGCCAACCGCGCCCGCGAGGGCGCATCGCGGTCGACGATCGTGCTGTAGGCGGTCAAGTCCAGCTGGTCGATGGGGCGCGCACTATCAGCCGCAAAGGCGCCGCCCGCCGGATAAGCGATTGCGCCCGCAACGCAGAGCGCGCGGAAGGCCCGGCCCGTCATGGCTAGTCTGGCGCTCTTTTCCATCCCGAACTGCCCCCGCAGCGTATCAGAGCGAAATGCCACACTTCCAAGGAAATCAGCACATTTTCCGGCGTCGGCGATATTGCAAATGCGTCATCCGGTTAGTGACCGGTAGGGATTTCCACTGTATCTGCAGCAATTAAATTATTTAATCATAATATGACAAGATATTTAATTGCAACGACGATCGGATGGACGACTCCGCGTCCGCGCCATAAGTAGCCACATGATCCAGTCCCAGCTTCAGATCGCCGTCCTTCCCGTCACGCCCTATCGGCAGAACTGCTCGCTCGTCTGGTGCGCCAGCAGCGGTCGCGGGGCGCTGATCGATCCGGGTGGCGAGGTTGCCCGGCTCAAGGCGGAGATCGCCGCTCGCGGCGTGCGCCTTGAAAAGGTCTTGCTCACCCACGGCCATCTCGATCACGCCAGCGGCGCAGCCAGGCTCGCCCGAGACCTGGGGGTCCCGGTGGAGGGCCCTCATGAAGACGATCTGTTTCTGCTAGCAGAGTTGGGGCGCAACGCGCGCCAGCCGGGATTTGCCGACGCGGAGAACTGCCGGCCGGATCGCTGGCTGAAGGATGGCGATCTGGTCGAGGTGGGAGAAGTCTCTTTCGGCGTGCGCCATTGCCCCGGCCATACGCCAGGCCATGTCGTCTTTTTCCAACAGGAGTTGAAGCTCGCCTTCGTCGGCGACGTCCTCTTCAAGGGATCGGTCGGGCGCAGCGATTTTCCGCGCGGAAATCACGCCGCGCTGGTTGAATCGATCACCGGGCGGCTTTGGCCGCTGGGCGACGACATGCGCTTCGTGCCGGGCCACGGCCCGATGTCGAGTTTCGGTTGGGAGCGCAAGACAAATCCTTTCGTGAGCGATCTGGCGCTGGGCAGAGTTTAGCGCTTGCCGCCCGTCGGCCATCCCCATCGCGCGCCCTCTCGCGATCGTGCGCGATCGCTTCCGCTGGGGAAGTGCGGCCAGGCGAAACGACTCGACTTGCGCGCGCGCCCCTGATTTTTTGTCGGCCGCACTTCGACAGGCCCAGAGCGGGAAGATGGACGCGTTCCTCGTGCTGAGCTTGTCGAAGCGCCAGCTTGTCGAAGCACGAGGGGACAGAAAGGCGCATCATGACGGCCATTAATCCGGTCACCGATCTTTCGAAGGACGGCGACGTCGCCATCGTCACGCTCAATTCGCCGCCGGTGAACGCGCTCTCCGCCGCCGTGCGCGACGGCTTGTTCGAGGCATTCAGGCAGGCCAAGGCCGACGCATCGGTGAAGGCGATCGTCTTGATCTGCGAAGGCAAGACCTTCATCGCCGGCGCGGACAT
>DASZRM010000005.1:0-2237 GCA_035549135.1 Rhizomicrobium sp.
CCGAAGCCCCTCCGAAACTTCATTTCTGGAGTGGAGAATGGCGCGTCGGAGGCTTTGGAGCGAAACAGATTCAACTCTTGGGGCAATGCGCCGCCGGTTGTGGTCCGCGCGCGCGGGCGATCGAGACGGGTGCGGGGCTTAGCACGCTGCTCCTGCTCGCTCTCGATTGCCGCGTAACATCCTTTTTCACGAAGGAAGACCTTCGAGATCGGATACTCGCAGCCATTGAGGAGCGCGGCCTTCCGCTCGAAAACTGGGATTTCCGTTTGGGTTCGTCGGAGTTCACGTTCCCCAAATATCTGGACGACTATCATGGGCCTGCATGCGACCTCGTGCTCGTCGATGGCGGCCACCTCATCCATACCGTATTCACCGATTTCACGTTCGGCTTTGCCGCGCTTCGGCAAGGCGGGGTCATGCTGATCGACGATCTCCAGGACGACGGCGTGAATGTGCTCTACCAAATCTTGAAGTCGTCGAACTTCATGGAAGAAGTCGGCAAGGAGGGAAAGCTCGCCTCGTTCCGGAAGAAGACCAACGATCTCTTGCCGGGCGGGTGGGGCGAGATTGCTTCAGACAAAATGAATCTGGCCGGCGTCGCTGCCGGATTAAACGCGGCGCAGACCTAGCGACAGGCCCATGAAGCGCTGCGCGATAGTCGCGACGCACCATAAGACCGGCACGGCGTGGATGTCCTCCACGTTCCAGAGAATTTGCAAAGTGCGCAAGATCCGCTTTGTGCACATGGACATCGACCCGGTCGTGGCCGAAAACGAGTGTGCGCCGCCAGTCGTGTTCTTCAGCGGGCACGCGAATTTCCGCAACTATCCCTGGCTCCGCGACTCGGACTATCCGATCTTCCATCTCATTCGCGATCCGAGGGACGTGGTGATTTCTGGAATGCACTATCACCGCAAGTCCAAAGAAGCTTGGCTTCACGTTCCCCAAGATGAGTTCGGCGGCCTCACCTATCAGCAGAAGCTTAACGGACTGCCGGACGAGCACGCACGCCTCGAATTTGAGATGCGCAATTCGGCCGCGCGCACCGTCGCCTCAATGCTGCGCTGGAATTACGACGACCCGCGGTCCTACGAGTGCAAATATGAGCAACTGATCGAGGACGTCGAAGGCGAATTGTTCGCGCGCGTCTGCACGCATCTGGGTTTCGGACCGAAGGAGCTGATCCGCTGCAAGGGCGGTTTTTTGCGCAACTCGATCTTCGGGCAGAAAAAGAAGCGCAAGGGTAGGACGCTGCACATCCGCTCGGGCGACGCGCAGCAATGGCGGCAGGCGTTCGACAAAGACCTGGGCGCAGCATTCCTCGCCACTTTCGGCGATGCGCTCATCCGGCTTGGCTACGAGCAGGACGACGCCTGGGTGGATCGCCTGCCCGAGCCGAAAGCCGAGGGGCGCGCGGCGTCCCTCTGACGGGCCTCAATGCGCCGCGGCGGAAGGTTCCTGCGAGTGCGGCGCGCGCTTGGGCGTAAGCAGCTTGGCGATGCGGCCGGCGCTGCGCTTGGCGTAGAAGATCGGCGCCGTCGGCAGCCCGCCTTCGATGGCGGAGAGGACGCCGCGGAATGTGTCGTCGAGCCTGCGAATCAGCGCTCCGCCCTGAGGGGTGATAGAGAGCGTTCTGAGCTTTCCGTCCTCACTCGTTGTCTGGCTGATTGCGCCGATTTCCTGAAGGGGACGGCACTGCTGATGCACGCGCTGGCGCGTCACGCCGATCTTGGCGGCGGCTTTCGACATGGGCAGTGGACCGTCGCGGTCGAGTGTGCGCAGAAGCAGCCAGTCGGCGGCCGTGATCTTTGACTCGTCTTGCGCTGCGGCGGATTGCAGCGCGCTGCCGATCTTGTTCGCAGCCACCAGCAGGTCGGCGAGGTCTGCGAGCTCGGAGCCGGATTCGACGACGGCGCCTTTCGCGGCGGAGAGTGACGGAGCGGACGGCTTTGCGCCGCCGGACGAGGATTTCTTGTGCGCGGCCATTACGCGGCCTCCGCTAGGGTTGCAGTGGCAGCGATACGCCTCAGCCGACTATGTGTCAAGTACTTGACAGCCCATTCGTCCCTTGGCCGCGGCGGTTCCGTCGCCTGATGCCGGGTTTGGGTTGGCGCGGCGGGGGCGAGAAGGGGCGCGTGGCGCTTGACCCCCGCGGTTCGGCAAGTATAGTGCGCCGCTTCCGCGGGCGGGCGTGCCGCGGGCGCCGCGTTGCGGCGCTTTCGCCGAACAGTTTCAAG
>DASZRM010000006.1:0-1635 GCA_035549135.1 Rhizomicrobium sp.
TCGTGGCTCGAATGGCTGGTTCTCCTTCTCGGCGCGGCCTGCATCGTTTGCTTCTGCTGGCTGTTCGGACTGCGCAATGCGCGAACGCATCTGGTGATGACCTCGACGGTCGTCACCGTGATCGCCTCGATCCTGGTTCTGCTGTTCGAGCTGCAATATCCCTACCGCAGCGGCGTCGGCATCGGACCCGAGGCCTGGACAGGCGCGCTCGCGCACCTGCGCCGCATGCAGACCGGCGAGATCGCCGGCATGCGGATGTGAAATCTTACCAAGATTTCAGCCCGGCGACAGGCGCGCCTCATGCGGCGCGTCTAGCTTCAGGCGGCTTTCGAACGGGAGATCGCCATGCACGCAAACGCAAGGAATCTGCTCTTCGGCGCCGTCGCAGCCGCGGCGCTTTTGGGCGCAAGCGGACTCGCCGAGGCGGGAAGCGCAAAGCTGCACACCATGACGGTCAGGATGCCGGACGGCGAGAAGGCCATCGTCGAATATACCGGCGACATCCCGCCCAAGGTGACGTTTGAGCGCTCACCCTGGTTCGCCGCTTTCGGCGGATTTCCGGACTTCTCCGCCTTCGAGCGAATCCAGGCTCAGATGGACCGCCAGATGCAGGCTGCGATGCGCGAGGCCGGCTCCATGGCGAGGGATTTTCAGGGCGGCGACCGCCTCTTTGACGCCGATTTCGGCGACATGGCCAAAGGCGCGCGCGGCTATTCGTTCTTCTCGAGCGTTTCGAGCAACGGCGCATGCGTGAAGAGCGTCACGGTGACCAACCGAGGCGACGGCAAGCGGCCGCGCGTCGAACGGCATGTCTCCGGCGATTGCGGCAAATCCGCCGGCGCCGATACGGACAAGGGAATTTAGGCGCAGCCCTCCCCAAGCAACGCGCCTTTATGGGGCGCAGAGCGCGAACCCTCCCCCCGCTCTGCGCCCCTATTTTTCTGCGGGAAGACTCTGGCGCAGCCGACCGCCAACCCGGACGGGCTCGATCCGCGAGGCGAGCCCGCGCGCATCCGTCTCCACGAACACGGCGCAGAGCGTGGCGGGTCCGGCGGCCGGGGTGAAGCGCGCGCTCGCCATCTTGGTGGTGAAGCGCTGCAGGGGCTCGAATTTCTCCATGCCGATGACGCTGTCGTAGTCGGCGCAGGCGCCGGCGTCGGTCTGATAGGCGGTGCCATTCGGAAGAATCTGCGCATCGGCCGTGGGCACATGGGAATGCGTTCCAACCACCAGGCTGGCGCGGCCGTCGCAGAAATGGCCCATGCCCATCTTCTCGCTCGTGGCTTCGGCGTGCATGTCGACGATCACCGCATCCGCGGCCTCGCCGAGCGGACAGGCGGAAAGCTCCTGCTCGACGGCTGCGAACGGATCGTCGAGCGGATCCATGAACACGCGGCCCATCACATTCACGACCAGCACGCGCGCACCGCCGCGCGTCACATAGAGGTTGGCCCCCTTGCCGGGCGTCGCCGCCGGATAGTTGCGCGGGCGCAGAATGCGATCCTCTTCGCCGATGTAAGAGAGGATCTCCTTCTGATCGGCCCAGTGATTGCCGCTGGTGATGCAGTCGACGCCGGCCGAGAACAGTTCGTTCGCGGTCGCCCGGGTGATGCCAAAACCGTGCGCGGAATTTTC
>DASZRM010000007.1:0-6286 GCA_035549135.1 Rhizomicrobium sp.
GCGGATGTATTGCATCGTGTCGTAGATCGCCAGGCCCGACGTCACCAACCCGCCCGGCGAGTTGATGTACATCGAAATTTCCTTCTTGGGGTTCTCCGCCTCCAGAAACAGCAGCTGCGCGGTGATCAGGCTGGCGCCGTAATCCTCGATCGGCCCGGTGACGAACACCACGCGCTCCTTGAGCAGGCGCGAATAGATGTCGTAGGCGCGCTCGCCGCGGGCGGTCTGCTCGACCACCATCGGCACCAGCGTGTTCATATAGACGTCGCGGGGATCGGCCATGGAACTTCCTGATTCGGTCTAATGAGCCTAGGGCGGGGACGCGCCCTGTCAACGCCCATATAGGCGCGCGCGCCGGTTAATGCGACCTTGCGCGGTTTAAGGTTATTCGCAGGCAGGCGCCCGTCGCTCAGTCGCTCTTGAGCTTTTCGGCCGCCGCGTCCGGATCCATGAACAGCGTTTCGCGATCGACTTTGCGTTCGGAGACGTCTGCGAGCTCTGCGATGAAATCCACCACCTTGTCCTCGAACAGCGGCGCGCGGATTTCGGCCTGCGCCTGCGCGTTTTTGGAGTAGTACTCGAAGACCTGCTGCTCCTGCCCCGGAAACTGGCGGGCGCGCTGCGCGATGGCGCGTTGCAGCTCCTCGCCGGAGACGTCCAGCCCGTTCTGTTCGCCGATGCGCGCCAAGACCAACCCCAGCCGGATGCGGCGCTCGGCGATCCCGCGATATTCCTTCTTGAGATCGTCCTCGGTCCTGCCCTCGTCGAGCGCGGTCTTGCCTTCACGCTTGAGCTCGGCCTGGACCGCGTTCCAGATTCCCTCGAATTCACTGTCGACCATCGCCGGCGGAACCGCGAAAGCGTGCTTGGAATCGAGCGCGTCGAGAATGCGGCGCTTGAGATGCAGCCGGCTCGCGCGATTGAAATCCATCTTCACCTGCTCGCGAACGCGCTCCTTGAGCTGGCCGATCGATTCGACGCCCAGGCGCTTGGCGAATTCGTCGTCGAGCTTGATCGGGTCCGGCGCCTTCACCTGCTTGACGGCGACCGCGAAGGAGGCGTCCTTCCCCGCGAGCTGCGCCTCGGGATAGTCCTGCGGGAAGGTGACCTTCACCTCACGCTCATCGCCGGCTTTGGCGCCGATCAGCTGCTCCTCGAAACCGGCGATGAACTGGCCGGACCCCAGTACGAGATTGAATCCGTTCGCCCGCCCGCCGGCGAATTCCTCGCCGTCGACCCGGCCGACGAAATCGATCTCCACGGTGTCGTCCAATTCGGCCGCCGAGCCCTCGGGGCGCGGCGAATAGGTGCGGGCCTGCTCGGCGAGGCGCCGCATGGCTTCGTCGACATCGGCGTCGGTGACTTCGGAGTAGAGCCGTTCGACCTCGATCTTGGAGACGTCCGCCAGCTCGAATTCCGGCATCAAGTCGACCTTCACGGTGAATTCGAGATCGGCTTTGCCCTCGACCACTTGCTCGATCTCTCCGACCGGTTCCACCAGCGGCCGGAAAGCCGGCTTCAGCGCGTTGTCCTCGATCGCCTTCTTGCTGCCCTCGTTGACCGCCTCCTCGACGACTTCGCCCATCATCGACTTGCCGAATTGCTTCTTGAGGAACGAGACGGGCGCCTTGCCGGGGCGGAAGCCCTTCAAATGCATCCGCGGCTGCATCTCTTCGAGGCGGGCGGTCACCTTCCGGTCGAGGTCGCTCATCGGCACCACGATCCGGTACTCGCGGCGAAGGCCTTCGGAGACGGTCTCGGTGATCTGCATCGTCATGTCCTCAACAACCAATATCCTGGCGCGCCAGGCGAAGCCGCCCCAGGGTTATCGTGTCCCAAGCCGCCCGCGGGGCCATGTCGGGCGACCTCCGCCGCCGGGCAGCGCAGGATGGTGCGGGCGGAGGGACTTGAACCCCCACGACTTGCGTCACTGGAACCTAAATCCAGCGCGTCTACCAGTTCCGCCACGCCCGCCTGGGGCCCCCGCCGGAGCCGGGGCCCGCCGGGCTCCGGAAGCGCGCCCTATAGCAGGGGTTTTTAAGGGGGGCTAGGGGTTTGGCCGGCCAACTTAACCAGCTTCGGCAAATCCACGCCGCTCATGGCTTCGCCGCGTCCGGCAAGGGCAGCGAAGCCTGGCCGAAGACATAGCGCCAGCCCGAGGGCGTGCGGCGGTAGGTGTCGCTGAACCAGAGCTTGCGCTCGAACGGCACGCCGCCGCGCGTGCCTTTGAGCCAGAGCCTGGCGGTGACGACGGCGGTATCTCCCCACATGCGCACGGTCTGCGTGCCCGGCTCTTCCTCCTGATGCTCGTAGATCGCATCCTTGTTGCGCGCGCTCGCCAGCAGATCGGCGGTCGAGAACGATTTGCCGTTGCCGATGACGAGCGTGAACTCCGGGTCGAGAATTTCGGCCATCGTATCGGCATCGTTGGCCTTCACGGCCGCCTGATAGCGCGTGTCCAGATCGGCGACGGTCTTGCGATCGTCTTGGGATGAGGCGGCTGCGGCGGCGCATGTAAGAAGCGCAACGCACAGGCTCGCCGCAATAGTAAGCGTGATTTTCACGATCGCCTCCGATTTCAATCCATGTTCTTGAAGAATTGCGCCACGTCCCAGAAGCGCCCGAATTTTCGCCCGACTTCCGGCTGCACGCCCATCAAACGAAACCCCATCGATTTGTGCAAAGCCACCGAGGCGTCGTTCGGCAAAGCCACGCCCGCGAAGACGCGGTGGATGTCCTCGCCTGCGATGGCCTCGAAAAGCGTGCAATACAGGCGTCTGCCAAGCCCTCTGCCGGTAGCGGCCGGCGCCAGATAGATGCTGGCTTCGACCGTGGTGTCGTACGCGGCGCGCTCCTTGAACCGCGCGGAGGAGACCCAGCCAACAACTGAGCCGCCCTCGCACGCCACGAAGCACTGGTGACGGCCGCTTCGGGAAAATTGGCTGAACCAGTTTCTGCGCTGCTCAAGCGTGCGCGGCACGACTTCGAACGTCACCGGCGTGTGCAGGATGTAGTGATTGTAGATGTCGAGAAGCGACGGAACGTCAGAGTCCGTCGCGTGGCGGATTTCGGTTTCGCTCATCCAATCGGTCCCTCAGCGACCCGAGAACGGCCGGCAATCGCTCCGGCAAATCCTCAGAGATCAATCCGGGCCCAAACCGGAACGCCGCCTCCCCGTGCAGCCAAACGGCGGCTTCCGCCGCTCTGAAGGAATCGAGTCCCTGCGCCATCAGACCACCGACCATGCCGCCGAGTACATCGCCGGAGCCGGCGGTCGCCAATGCCGGCGGCGCATGGGTGTTGACAGTGGCAAGTCCGCCAGGCGCGGCGATCACCGTGTCCGGACCCTTGAGGAGGACGGTACATCCGGCCATTGCGGCGGCCTGGCGGGCCGCTTCAATCCGGTTCTGAGCTTTCGCCAGCAGCCCTTTGAAAATCCGTTCGAATTCCCCCTCGTGCGGCGTGAGTACACAAGGTTCCCTCAAAAGGCGGAACAGAGCCGCCGGATCGTCCTGAAACGAGGTGAGCGCGTCCGCGTCGAGCACCGCCGCTGCTTCCGTCGCGAGCACGGCCGCGACCATCTCCTGCGTGGGTCGGCCAACGCTGACGCCCGGACCGATCACGACCGAATTGAACCGCTTGTCCTTGAGCAGGTCGGCGAGCCCGGCTGCTCCCGAAAACGGTTTGATCATGACGGCGGTAAGGTGCGCGGCATTCACCGCCACCGCGTCGGGCGGGCTTGCGACACTGACGAGCCCTGCCCCGATCCTGAGCGCCGCCCGCGCTGCGAGACGGGCCGCGCCCGTCGCATGCATCGGCCCGCTGACGACGATGCAGTGGCCGCGCGCATATTTGTGCGCCTCCGCCTTCGGCCAGGGATAGTCGGCGCCCCAAAGCTCCGGACCGTTCTCGAACAGGTTCGGCTTGATGGCTTCGAGCGCCGCTTGCGGTATTCCGATATCGGCGACGACGACCTCTCCGCACAAGGCGCGACCCGGCATCAGCACATGCGCTGGTTTCTTGCGGAAGAACGTCACCGTTAGATCGGCATGCACGCAGGCATCGCCGAGCGGTCTGCCCGTGTCTCCGTGCAGCCCGCTTGGCGCATCGATGGCGATGACCGACGTCCGGAAATGCCTCGACCATTCGGCGAAGCGCCTCGCCTCGCCTTCCAACGGGCGCGACAGGCCGGCGCCGAACAGGGCGTCGACATAAAGAGCGGCCCGCGAACCGCCTGGCGCGAGCGGAAGCGTCTTTCCGGTCCAGCGCTTCGCCATCTCCTCCGCGTCGCCCTTGAGCGTCCCGGCCAGCGTTTCGATGACGACGTCCCAACCGCGCTCTTTGAGAATTCGCGCAACCACAAAGCCGTCGCCGCCATTGTTGCCCGGACCGCAGAGCACCGCGGTCGGTCGCTTCGTCCAGCGCCTGCAGATTTCGTCCGCCACCGCGCGGCCGGCGTTCTCCATCAGCGTCAGCGTCGGAACGCCATGCGCAGCGGCGTACCGGTCCGCTTGGTGGCATTGCGCGAGGGAGAGGATTTCTCTGGGCATGGGCCCAAGCATAGTCCCACCCTCCCCTTGAGGGAGGGTCGAAAAATATGAAGCGCAGCGAATATTTTTCGGGGAGGGGTCGGGCATTGGCGGGGCCCCTCCCCGAAATTTGCTGACGCAAATTTCGACCCTCCCTCAAGGGGAGGGTCGAACATCAAATTCCTTTCGGCGCCTTGTCGAAATGCGGATCGGCGGCTTCATAGGCGGCGCTGGCCGCCAGCACGCCGGCGTCGTCGAACATGCGGCCCACGATCTGCAGCCCGACCGGCAATCCATCGCCCGAAAAACCGCACGGCACGCTCGCCGCCGGCTGCTGGGTGAGATTGAACGGGTAAGAGAACGGCGTCCAATCCATCCAGGCGCGGCCGTCGCCCTTGAGCGGCGAGATTTGTCCGACCGCGAACGCGGTGGTGGCGAGCGCGGGAGTGAGGATGAAATCGTAGTCTGCCATGAACACGCGCAGCTTCGAGCCCAGCGCGCCGCGCGCGGCGTTGGCGGCCATGAACGATTCTTTGGGGATGACGAGGCCCTCGTCGGCCATCTGGCGCAGGCCCGGATCGAGCAGCTTTTTCTTGTCCTCCGGCAAGCCGCCCAGCATGAAGCCCGCGCCGCACCACCAGATCGTGCGGAAGATTTCGCCTGGGTCGCCGAAAGGCGGATCGATCTTCTCGATGTGCGCGCCCATCGCTTCGAAGCGCTTCACCGCCGTCTCGACCAAAGTCTCGATCTCGGGGAGAACATGGGAGGCAAATCCGAGGCGCGGGCTATAGGCGATGCGCCTGCCCTTCATGCTCTCGCCGAGGCGCGCGGCGTAATCGGCGCCGTCATAGGGAATCGCGAACCAGTCGCGCGCATCCGGCCTTGCGATTGCATTCATCATCAGCGCGCTGTCGCGCACGGTGCGGCTCATGGGACCCACATGCGCCACCGTTCCGAATGGCGACAGCGGATAGGCCGGCACGCGGCCGAAACTCGGCTTTAATCCATAGACGCCGGAGAAGCTCGCCGGAATGCGGATGGAGCCGCCGCCGTCGGTGCCGAGCGCGAGCGGACACATGCGCGCCGCCAAGGCCGCAGCCGACCCGCCCGACGAGCCGCCCGGCGTCTTCGTCCTGTCCCACGGATTGCGCGTCACGCCGGTAAGAGGGGAATCCGTGCAACCCTTCCAGCCAAACTCCGGCGTGGTGGTCTTGCCGATGAGAACGGCGCCGGCTTCCCGGAGGCGCGCGACGCTCGGCGCATCCTCGTCCCACGGCCCATTCGGATCGACGGTCAGCGACCCGCGCCGGGTCGGCCAGCCTTTGGTGATCAGAAGGTCCTTCACCGCGACCGGAACGCCGTCGAGCGGCGACAACGGCTCGCCGGCGAGCCAGCGCGCTTCGGACTCTTCGGCCTGCTTCAGGGTTGTTGGCGCATCGATGTGGCAGAAGGCGTTGATGTCCGCGTCGAGCGCCTCGATGCGCCCGAGCAGCGCCTCAGCCACTTCGACCGGAGACAGATCCTTCTTGCCGTAAGCTGCGGTCAGTTCCGCGGCGGTCATCTCATGCGGTTCGATGGACACGACCGGTCTCCTCATCCGTAGTAATCCACCCTCCCCTTGAGGGAGGGTCGAACGATCGAAGCGCAGCGGCGATCGTTCGGGGAGGGGTAATTCGCACGGCGAAACTTGACCCCTCCCCGAAATTTGCCCGCGCAAATTTCGACCCTCCCTCAAGGGGAGGGTCGATTAATTCACC
>DASZRM010000008.1:0-3169 GCA_035549135.1 Rhizomicrobium sp.
TCGACTTCGCCGGTGCGCAGATTGACCAGAAGCAGGTCGCTGCCGTACCGCACCCAGCGATAGCCGGGCGGCGGCGCCTGAAGGCCGAGAGGCGCATAGTCGTTATAGAAGTACGCGTCCGTCAGGAAAATCGCAGGCAACCGCGCGCCGATCGCCCAGCGACGGAAATGCCAGCCGCGCGGGTAGACGAAGACCGGAGCGTGAATGCGCGCCTTCCAAACGCCGCGATGCCAGAACATGCCCGGACGCGGACCGGGGCGCTTGATGACAACGCGGTGCGGGGCCCCGGGCTTGTGTTTGACGACGACCTCGTGGGGACCCTTTTTCTTGACGATCGTCTCAGCCGCCGCAGAGCCCGCCGCCAATGGGGCCGCGACGAGCGCAAGGACAACTGCAGATGCAAGAACGCGTTTCATAAATCCTCCTTTCGCACAACATTGGCGAGAGCTTAGCCCATTCTCCACGGCCGCGAAACGTTGTCCGCCGCCGCCGTAGGGCCCTCCGCGCCGGAGGACGATTTTGCGCGCGGCTCTTTTCCTTCAACCCACGCATGGAGTGGCGCGGAAATTTCGATCGCCGCAAATCCCCGATAGGTTGTTATTGCCGCGAGATCGATCGCCGACACGCTGACGCCAGCGCCACTTATGGCCAAACGGAAAGCCGTTCATGTTCGCGGTTCCTGGCGACGGCCCGACGCAATTGCGCCTGCCCGCTGTGGGAAATTTGACACAACGGCCTCGGATGTCGCCGGCGTTGCGCCGTGCGTCCCAAGCCTCAGCGTCGATCTTTGTTTTTGGGGAGGCGCGCAGTTTTTGCTTAAGTTTCACGGCGGCAAGCGCAGCGTTGCATGAAATTCGCAAGCCGGGCATTCGCGTGGGCGCGAGAGCGCGAGCGCGTGCGCACAACATCGGCTTTGCGCCGTCCGTTCGCCAGCCGGCGATCGATTAACCGTGGCGATACGAACGCGCGCAAATTTCGGCATTTCAAAAAAAAAGTCTCTTCGCAGCGCGAATGACGCCTGGCCGGCGCCATCAGCCGTTGCCTCTGGGATGAATTTCGGGTTAGCTTCGCCGTTATGGTCTGCAACAGGCCGGGGCCGATTGGCTGAATTCGTCGATAGGCTCAGTTCTCAACTCAAGGGGAGTCCCAATGAACAAGCTTACCACTACTCTGCTCGGCGGCGTTGCGATGTGCGCGCTGGCGGCTGCTCCTGCCATGGCTGCGAAGCACTATGCGATGCACGTCACGGCGCTGCATGCCGGCCACCAGGTCAACAAGAGCAAAATGCACGCTCCTGGCGCGACTCACGTTACGTACACTTTCGGCGCCTATTCCTACCTGTCGGCTTCGTCTCCGAAGAAGACCCACATTCTCTCCACGTACTACAAGTGGAACAACAGCGGCACGCTCTGCTCCGCGCCGAAGATGAAGATCAAGGCGCCGAAGAAGTCGGTTTACGCCAAGATCGGCACGGCCAGCGAGACCTATTCGTTCGGTTGCCCGAGCGGCCAGACCGTGTTCCTCGGCGACACGTGGACCAACAAGACGGGCGTGTCCGGCAACACGGACACCTTCGTCTCCACGCTGCTCGGCAAGTTCCACAACGGCTCGCTGAAGTACAAGGGCACTCTGAACCTCGACGTCACCGTCTTCATCCAGTAGTTCCGAACCATTCGTTCGGTTACGGCGCCGGCGGCCCTTGCAAAAGGGCCGCCGGTTTTTTTCGTCCTCCATACTCGCGGAAGCGCAAGTTCCGGAGTGGCCGACGGTCGCGACAAAACCGGAATTTACCTTGAGCGTTAGGCGCTTGCGCCAATTCACTTCGTTGTCGCGACGGCCTTGCTGAACCCGGTTATTCTTGGATATAGGAATGCCCCCCGGTCCGGCTGGAGCGCGACGCAGCCGCGGCCGCGTCCGGCTTCCGCGTCGACCGGCGCTGGCTTTCGGACTCACGCACGGGAGACTCTGGAACGTGACGAAGCAGACCCCTCCGCCCGCGATCGACGCGCCATTCGCCGTCATGCGTCCGCGCTCCGGTTTCGGAGGACAGCCGGAGCCCGGCCTCGATCTTCTGAGCCATTTTCAACCCAATCCCTGGCAGCCGGCGCCGCGGGCCAAACATACGCAGAAGGATGTCCCGCACCTCTACGAGCTGGCCCGCACCAGCACGGCCATGAGCTTCCACGAACTGGCGCTGGAGACGCTGGAGGAAGTGACGAAGCTGGCGCCCCGTCACGCCGCCGCCTGGCGCGACTACGCGCAGTTGCTAAGGCTCGCCGGACGGGACGAGGAGGCGCGCGAGGCGGATGCGCGCGCCGCCGAGGCGCCCTCCGACCTCTGGCCGGTCGCGGCCGGGGAAAGGAACCCCGACAAGCTCGCGCGGCAGGACGCGGAAATACGCGCGCGGGTGGAGGACATTCCCGACGAGGAGCGCGCCACCTGGCTGCGCGAGCACCTGTTCGAGAATCCCCTGGACGTCGCCGCGATGCGGTACCTCGCGGACCAGGAAGTCCAGGCGGACGACGGTCTCACCGCGCGGACGGTTTTGGAGCGCGCGCTGGAGCTCTCGCCCCACTATCTGGATGTGCGGGAGGACTACGTCCGGCTTCTGCTGCATCAGCGCGACCAGATCGGCATCTATCGCGAAGCCGCGATCCTGTTGCAGGCCAAGCCCGAAAGCGTCGAGTTTCGCATGATGCGGGCAGACGCCGCCGTTCAGCTGGAGCAGTTCGACGAAGCGCTCGCCTTATACAAGAGCGTTCTCGACGACAGGCCGGATCATCTTGCAGCCACAATCGGCTGCGGCTCGGCGATGAGAACGCTGGGCAGGCGCGAGGAAGCGGAGCGTTACTTCCGCGCCGCGCTCGAGATTTCGCCGAACTGCGGACAGGCCTATCTGGGGCTTTCGGATCTGCGCTCGGATCGGCTCACGGAGCGCGACGTCGCCGACATGATGGAGCATCTTGCGACGGGCGTTCCGGATCTGATCAGCCGCAAATCGATGGCCTACGCGCTGGCGCAGACGCTTGAGCGCATGAAGGAATACGAGGGCGCGGCCGAAGCCTACGCCTTCGGAGCGAAGGTCTGCAAAGAAGAGGTGGCCGGGCGGGAGCATGCGCACGATCCCGAGCGGTTCGAGGCGCGACTGGCGCGCATGCGGCGCACGTTC
>DASZRM010000009.1:0-8050 GCA_035549135.1 Rhizomicrobium sp.
TCGCTCGGCGAGACGGCGCCGATGGGCGCGGCATAGAACGCCCAGCGCGAGCCCATCGCCGAATCCGACGGCGCGGGATCGATGCAGAACGCGGATATCCGCGCGCCGTACTGGAATTGCGTGGAACCGTAGCCGCCCGCGAGGAGCCGCATCAGTTCGAAATTCGTCGTCACCGCTTCCGGCGCTGCGATGCTTCCCTTGGCCGAGGCGAAGCTGAAGCGGTTGTTTCCGGAGGTGTTGCTGAACGCGCTTTGCGAAGTGGATGTGAGCCCTTCGCCTTCGAGCACATTGCCGGCGAAGCCGCCGCCGGTCACCTTGATCGTCAGCCCGGTGCTCCGGAACAGGTATTGCTGCGCGCCGCCGATCGAAAGTCCCGGGGCGACGCCGTCGTCGAACCAGCCGCCATGCGCAAAGGCCAGACTCGGATTGGCGGCCGAGCCCGAAGGAAGCGAAAGCCCCTCGGCCAGCGAAACGCCTCCGCTTGCGCCGTCGATCACGATGGCGTCGGCCCAGGCCGCGCCGTCCGGCGAGACCTTGAAGTGGAAATCATCGTCGCCGCATAGCCCGATTTCCGCGCGGCCGGAATAGGCGGTCTGATAGAGAAGCGAGGCGGTGTCGCCGGAAGCGGCCTTGTCGAGCTTGACCTGCGCGCCGGCGCCGTCATGGTCGAACAGAACCGCGTCGGATTTCACCGCAAGGCGATTGATGGCGTCGGCGCTTGTCCCAATTCCCACCATCGGCAGATTCTGGAAATCGAGAAGCGAAACCAGATCGCGCCAGGCCGCGCCGTCGAAGACCGCGAACAGCGCCTCGTCGAAGACGTAGAGGATGAGGCCGGCGAAAGGCGCATAGAAACGCCAAGCGCCGTCGACGCAAAAGGCGATCCGGCCGTCCTGCCCGGTCCAGTCGCCGGTCGCCGCGGCGGCGATGAGATAAGCGTCGCCATCGGACGGCGAAGGCGGCGGAGAGGAAAGATCGCGGTCGAGCACGCGCGCGCACCCGAGCGCATCGAGCTGCAGCAGCGCTTCGTTGTGGGTGACATGTTTCTGCGCCTGCGCGGCGGCGAGCAGCGGCATCCCGCTGCGGGGCGTGGTGTCGGACATGGCGGACTCTCTTTCAAACTTCCCCGCCTCCCCCAACTTGCTTGGGGGAGAGGGAATTCATACGAGCCAAACGGCCCTCTCCCCCGCCGCGCCGCGGCCGTAGGTGGCCGAGAGCTGATAGACGCGGAAGCGGAACGGCGACGGCAATCCGGACGGAAAGTCGCTTGCGATCTCGGAGGCGGCGTAGAGCTGCGAGGGTTCTGCGACGCTTGAAAAGGCGCGGACCACAGAGCCCGCGCCGTCGAGGATTTCGACGTCGTACGCCTCGAATTCCTCGCCAAGCGGGACTTCGGTCTGGTCCCAGCTATCGCCGCCGATGCGCGTGCGGCGGATCCACGTAAGCGAAAGATCGCCTGCCGACCATCTCGCGCCCAGCTGCGCGGGCGAAAGCGGCCGCAGCCCGACGCCTTCGAACTGCATCGCGGCGCCCTGATAGGCCGGATCGGAAATCGGCTTTCCCTGCGGTCCCCAGAGATAGTTGAAAGGCAGCTTGTATTCGTCCTGGCGAAGCGAAAGCTGCTTCGGCGTTCCGTCTAGAAGGACAAGCCGCGCGCCCGCCGCGACCGGATCGCGCATGGCGCCTTCGGTCCCCGCCTGCGCGCGCAACAGCCGCGTGAGGCGCCAGCGGCCTGGCGCGGTCAGCTCGGCGTTCGCGTATTGCAGAACTTCCCATTCGCCGTCGGCGTTCCGAAGCGCGAGCGCATTGGCGCCGCCGAGAACGGACAGATCGTCGCGCGAACGGCAGGCGCCGTTGTAGAGCCGGATTTCGAGCGCGTTCGCCTCGTCCCAGCGCCAGGCCGGGCCGGAATGGAAATCGGCGGTCGTCTCGCCGATGGCGGAGGCGAGATTTAGCGTCGTGTCGAGCGCGAAATCGGACTCGCCCGCGCTGCGGAATATCAGCACAGCGCCGGGCCAGGGGCTGGCGAAGGCCGCGGCATAGGGCGCCCAGGGAATTTCATCGCCATCCAACAGCGGCAGATCGAGGAAGACGGCGAGCGCGCGGCCATAGACCACGATGCCCTCGCCCGCCGAAGGCGCGCGCGACGGCCCGACAATGGACTCGTAGATCGACGGATCGGTGGCGACGGCCTCGATGTTGCGCGCGCCCGCATCGTCGATGCCCGCCAGGCGAAGACGCCGCGTCCGCCCGCCGGCGTCGAGCAGCGCCTCGTCCGTGGGATCGAGCGCGATCGCGGAGGGCGCAAGGGCGAAGCGCGCCGTCTCGCGCATCGTCCAGGCGTCCATCAGCAGGCGCTGGCCTATGCCGATCGCCTGGCCCTGATCGAGCACGATGGGAAGCTGCGACACCGCGACGCGATCCGAATGGCCTGCGAGGCGGCGCGCCTCCGCCACGGCCTGGCGGTAATCGGCGTCGGCGTCGATATAGGAGACGCGCGAGGCGACCGGCAGATCGGTTTCCTGCGCCCGCTCCAATTCGAAGCCGAACCCGGCCGCGCCGTCGGGAAGGGCGAGATCGTCCTCGCCGCAGGGAAACGCGGTCGGCCGCCCGCGCATGACGAAGCGGATCAGGCCCTGGCTTTCGACGCCGTCGAAGAAATAGGCGGTCGCGAGCGGGGCGATGGCGTCGCGCGGGCTCATCGTGTCGGTCACCGCATAACCGGTGACAAGGCCGGATAGGCCCGACGCGTCGAAATCGGAAAAGCCCGCGTCCTCGCAAAGCTGCGCCACGAGATCGGCGAGCAGCACCGAGCCGAGCCTTCCGTTCAGCCAGTGCCCGAACGGATAGTCCGGCGCGTCGCCCCACACGTCGGAGCGGGCCGGAAAGAACGGAAACGGCCGCGCGTCCCAGCACCAGGCGAAAATGCGCGTGGGCTCGACCATCGGCGCGCCGTAGACGGTGGAGAGCGGATTGTTGGCGGGCTCGTTCCAGAACGACAGGTGCGCCTCGAGAAACAGGCGCTGGATCAGATCGTCGCGCTCGCCGTTCGAATAGTAGGGCAGCGCGCTCTCGGAGGATTTCGGGTCGAAGAAGACGTTCGGCTGATTGGCGCCCTTGTCGACGGCGGGACAGCCGACTTCCGTCAGCCAGATGGGCTTGGACTGCGGCGCCCAGCCCGTCGCGGTCGCGGATTCGCCGCCGTCCGGCCGGTCGTAGTGAAGATTCGACCACCAGCCCCAGAGGTCTTTCGCGCGCCAGACCCAAGGCTTTCCGAGCGCGTCCGTGATCGGCGTGCGGTTCTGCGCGTCGCGGTCGGAGGCGCTCGCGTAATACCAGTCGTAATCCTCGCCGCCCTGGATGTTGCCCGTCAGATAGGCGATGTCGTGGATCGACGTGGGGCCGTTCACCGGATCGTAGTCGAGGCCCGCGGTTCCGTCGCGCCAATCGGCGAGCGGCATGTAATTGTCGATGCCGACGAAATCGATATTGGCGTCGGACCACAAGGGGTCGAGATTGAACAGCACCGCGCCGGGCGCGTCGTTCGTCTGATGGTTGTTGTATTCCGACCAGTCGGCCGCATAGCCGATCTTCGTTCCCGGTCCCAGGATCGCGCGCACGTCTGCGGCGAGCGCTTTGAGCGCGGCGACGGCGGGATAATCGGTATCGCTCGAGCGCACGCGCGTCAGCCCGCGCAGCTCCGAGCCGATGAGGAACGCATCGACCCCGCCCGCCGCCCGGCAGAGAAGCGCATAGTGCAGGATCATGCGCCGCAGGCCCCAGTCCTCGCCGCCCGTCCAGCGCACGGTCGTTCCGTCCACGGAGAAATCCGCGGCCGTGGCGGCGCCGAAGAATGCGTTCACCTGATCGGCCGCGGCGGCGGTCTTGTCCGGCGAGCCGGAAACGCCCGGCGCCGGATCGCAGGTAATGCGCCCGCGCCAGGGATAGGCCCCCTGCCCGCTCGCGCCCGTATAGGGATCGGTCAGCGTATTGCCGCTTGCGATGTCCATGAACAGGAAGGGATAGAAGACGACGACGAGGCCGCGCGTTTTGAGATCCTGGATCGCCTGAACCACGCATCCGTCCGAGGGCGTGCCGCCATAGGCCGGCGTTCCGTTCGCCTCGCTCACCACATAGGCCTCGCCGCGCGCGACGCCGTCCACGCTCCAGCTTTCGGGATAGGTGGTCTTGGTCGCGGTCTCGACGCCCGGACGGATCAGGCATTCCCCGCAGCGCAGATCGCTCCCGAACCAGCCGACGACCAGCGAAGCGGCGCCGAAATTGGGCGCGAGCGCCTGAAGCTCGTCCATCGAGGTCGCATAGTCCGGCTCGCTCGAGGAATTGTGCGCGTTCTGGACGGTGGTCGTTCCTTCGCCGTCGTCGGCGGTCACCACATCGGTCGCATAGACGAATTCGCCCGCGCCCGGGATCAGCGCGGCTCCCGCAAGCAGATTTTCGAGCGCGCCAGGATCCTCCGCCGACAGGCTGCGGACGATCTCGAACTGCAACTGGGGAATGCGGTTGCCGAACTGGGCGAGCGGCATGTCCTCGAACACGATGTAGGCGAGGCCGCGATAGGCCGGCGTGTCGCCTTCGCCTTCGATCTCCTCGATCAGGGGATCGAAGCCTTGCGCCTCGTCGCCCGCATAGAAGCGCGTGGTGAAGCCGGTGATGTCGATCGGATTGCCGTCGGCCCAGACGCGGCCGATGCGGGTGATGGGGCCGGCGCAAAGCCCGACCGCGAAGGAGATCGAATAGGCGTAATCCGTTTCGGTGACGCTGACCCCGCCGCCGCCCTTGCCGCCGCCGGTCTGGTTGGTGGTGGCGGTCTCCTTGAACTTCGTCGCCCAGAGAAGCTGTCCGGCGACGCGCATGCGTCCGTAAACGCGCGGGATGGGCGCGCCTTCGGTCGAGGCCTGGATGTTGATATCGGTCAGGCGCGGGCCGGATCTGCGGATGTTCGCGCCCGGCATGAGCGCGGCGTCGATTTCGCTGCCGATGAAGGCGCCGATCGCCCCGCCGATCTGCGCGCCCGTGAGCGCGGCGCCGAACAGCGAAAAGCCGCCGAACAGCCCGCCGACGGCCGAGCCGACGACTCCAAGAACAAGTGAAGCCATGGGTGACACCAATCATTCCCGCTCCCGCGCTGAGGCGGGGGCGAGGTTCTAGATGCGAAACGCGAAGGCGAGCTTCTTCCGCCAGAAGTCCGAGAACGGTTCCTCGCTCACGCGCTTGTTCTGGCGCGCATGGATGAGGGTGAGCCCCTCCCCGAAGCGCGTTCCGCGCTTCGACCCTCCTTCAAGGGGAGGGTTGGATTGAGCGACGATCCCGCAATGCTTGGCCGGCCCTCGCGGATGCATGCGGAAGAGCGCGACGTCGCCGGGGACAATGCCCGCCAGATCGATCTCGCGCATGTGGCGCGCGAGCGCCTCGCGCAAGGTTTCGCGCCCGGTGGCTTCGGCCCAGTCCGGCGAGTATGGCGGCGCATCTTCCGGTTCGTCGCCGTAAAGCTCGCGCCACACCCCGCGCAGCAGCCCGAGGCAATCGCAGCCCGCGCCCTTGACGCTCGCCTGATGCACATAGGGCGTACCGATCCAGGTTCGGGCGATGCGAACGATCCCACCCTCTCCTTGAGGGAGGGTCGAAATTCGCGCAGCGAATTTCGGCGAGGGGTGCGCTGCACGACCCCCCGCCGAAAAATTCCTCGCGTCCGCTCGCTGCCGCTCACGGGCCTCGGAATTTTTCGGCTCCCCCTCAAGGGGGGAGCGCGTTCTAATTCCCATATCTGCTGCCTCCGTCCATGGTCTGGCCGCTGGCGGGATAGGACGTCACCGCGTCGTTTCCGGGCATGTAGGGAAAGCCGCGAAAGTTTGCGGCGTTGTCGAACTTCGCCTTGCAGGTCGAAAACTGCTTGTCGCAGCCCGCCGTGATCGTGAAAGCGTCGCCGGCGGCGACCGGTTCGCTCATCGCCTGCCAGAGTTCGAGCGACACATTCGTTCCGGCGACGCCGTGACGCTTGACCTCCATCGCGCGGCCGAGGTTCGCGCCGCTCGTCCATGTCAGCTTTCCGCCGCTGAACCAGGCGTCCGCGAAGCTCTCGATGCCCGAGACGGCAAACCGGCGGTCGTCGACGGCGACTGTGACGAGCCCCGCCCCGTTGAAGGCGGGATCGTTGAGATCGACCGTGCAGCGGGCATCGCCGAGATCGGCGTCGCAGGAATAGCCATAGGCGCGGCCGACCGTCTGGTTGAGCCTGTGCGCAAGGCCGCGCACCTCCACCTGGAAACCCGTCTTGCCGCGGCGAACCTGGCCGAGATTTCCCTTGCGCATCAGCACGCGCTGGTCCGGCGACGCCCAGTTCACGCGCCAGATCTCGATGGCCGCGTCGTCATAAAGGCCGGCCGCCAGGTCGTTCTCGTCGATCGCGGCCGAGGAGAGCGCGCCGGCGACGGTGAGATTGTCGACCGCAAGGCCGAGCGTCGACTGCACCTCGCTCGCGGTGAAGCCGCTTGCCGCTTCGTAGGTCACGCCGTCGAAGCCGACGTCCACATCGTGATCGGTGAAGCCTTGCACGGCGCCGTCCTGGCGCGTGAGCTTCCAGCACCAGCAAAGGGTGGTGGCGCCGCTATCGAGATGATCTTGAAGTCCGGGGGGCAGGGTTTTCATTTCTCGCTTCCAAAGAATTTCACGCGGAGACGCGGAGACGCGGAGTTGGGCTCCGCTCACCCAAAGTCGTCATGGCCGGGCTTGACCCGGCCATCCAGTGGCGCGAAGTGCGTTTCTTGCGCTCGCTATCGCTCGCTGCTGGATGGCCGCCGCAAAGGGCGGCCATGACGAATCGAAAAAATCTCCGCTTCTCCGCGTCTCCGCGCCTCCGCGTGAGATATTTTCCTTCGCTCCCTACAAAACTAGACGAGCATCTCCACAATCGGGATGGACGGGATTTCGCCCGCGGCGAAGCTCGCGAGATTGATCGAGAGCTGGTCGCTGTCGAAGCGCGCGGGTGTGTCGAACTCGAAGCCCGCGGTGATCGCCGCGCCGGATGCGGGCGGAATTGCAAATGTGACGAGGCCGGTCGTCGCATCGACGGTGAAGCCGGAAGTCTGCTCCACGCCGTCGATCGCGACTCGCACCTGTCCATCGACGGGTTTTTTGATCTGCCGCGTCCAGCTCGCCGGACCGGATGTGTAGGTCTTCACCAGCTGGAACGATGTCGCCGCGCCGTCGCCTGCGCCGATCGCCTGGTCGAGCGGCGAGACGCCCGCGTCTGGCGCGCAGGATTTGAAATCGGCGAAGTCCTTGAAGCGGAAACCGTACAATCGCCCAAGCCGCGCCTCGAAGAAGGCGATCACCGCGTGAAGATCGTCGAGCGTCTTAACGCCCGAGCCGACATCGTATCTCCGCCGCGAATTCGCCCATACGGCGTTGCGCTCCTCGAAGCCGGAACCGAGCGTGACGATCTCGGTCTTGCGCTCCGGCCCGCCGGTCGAATGAAACGCGACGGCGGTGGGGAAGCGTATTTCGTGGAACATGATAACCTCGTCATGGCCGGGCAGCGCAGCGAAGCGGAGCGCGACCCGGCCACCCAACTTTTCGTTTCAAATTCATTGTCATTCCCGGCCGAGCGCTGCGAAGCGGCGCGAGGGGAAGGGAACCCAACTTTGAAAAGTGAGGGGCGCTTCTCGAAGTTGGGTCCCCTTCCCTCGGATCGCGCGCGGACGCGCGATCCTCGCCGGGGATGACAACGGAGTTAAAGGTTGCGCCGCCCTCTCGCCAGCGCGCGCGACATCAGCGCGGCGATCTGGGACTGCGATTTGAAAAAGCTCTGCGCATTCGGCGTCGAGATGTTGACGACCACGCTCGGCCGCGCGGACGGGACTGCGCCGTTTGGCGCGATCGCGCCGCTGGTCGAGGGCGTGAACAGCTCCGGCCCCTGCTCGCCGACGAGATAGGTCTCGCCCGCCGCGACCGGCCCGCCGGACGCGAGCATGCCGCCGATATTGCCGAACAGCGACTGCGCGAAACCGTTCACGATGTTCTCGATGGGCTT
>DASZRM010000010.1:0-1696 GCA_035549135.1 Rhizomicrobium sp.
GGGGCGCTAGAGCAATTTCCGTCTGCACGGAACGTTCGTCATCCTTCGAGGCCGGCCCGCCTCATGCTGAGGCGCCGGCGAAACGAGCCTCGAAGCATGCGGGGCCCGGCGCCTTGGGATGACGCGTTACGATCGCGTCTAGACCCCAATCGCTCTAAGAGCAATTTCGTCCGGTTGGAATCGCTCCTCACCCTTCGACAAGCTCAGGGTGAGGAGTTTTCCCACTTCCTCATGCTGAGCTTGTCGAAGCATGAGCCTGTCGAAGCATGAGCCTGTCGAAGGATGAGAGCGTCGCCAGCGCGACGGAATACAGAAGTTTCTAAAGCGCCTTCGCGATCGTTTCGATCGGCAGGTACAGCGTCTTTGCATCGGTCGGAAATGGCAAGAATCCCAAATTTGAATAAAACGGGATCACGTCGTTATCGACGGCATGGACCAGAACGGCTCTTGCGCCCACGCCTTTGGAAGCGGACAGAATTCGAAGCAGTGCGTCTTTGAGCAGCGCCTTGCCCAGGCCGGTTCCCTGGAATTCGCGATCTACGGCGAGTCTGCCGATCGTCATCACCGGCACCGGGTTCGGCGTGCCATGCGGGCGCATTTTTGCCGGCAGCATTGAACGCTCAACGGCTCCCGCCAGAAGGCAGAAATAGCCAGCCACCCGGTTGCCGACGCACGCGACGTAGCAACGCGCCGTCCGCCCCTCGCTTTGCGACGCGGATTTGCGCAGCCAATCGTTCAAAGCCGGCTTGCCGCAATCGAAGCGGCTCACGTCGTGCGAGGCCTCGAGAGCGACGGGGGGTGAGATTTTGGGTTTGTCGCCCGGTTGCCCCTTTTGTAAAGGCGTTACATCTCCCACGGCGATTTGCTCGCGAGCAGCCGCTTCAATTTTTCATTGGGCGCAGGCGGTGAATCCAGCACATTCAGGAAAGCCTTGTATTGGGCTTCGTCCAACGTGAACAGCCGCTGATCCAGCAGCACGTCGATCGCGTGCTTTTGCGAGCTTTCAATAATGAACGCCGTGCGAGTTTTCCCCAGAACGTTCGCCGCGTTGTCGATGAGGTCGCGAATTGCTACCGGCATTCGCAGATTGACGACGGCTTCGCGCTTCAATCCCGCTCTCTTTGAAACTCGCGACTTGCGGATTGCGGGTGCGTTCATGTGTGGCTCCCTTTGGCCCGATGCGCCGCTCGGCGGTCATATATACATTGTGTATACAACACGTCAAGGTCGGCGAATTGGCATCGCGGGGCGGGATGAAGATTTCCAAAAGATTAAATGTTCTACCTTCCCTTGAATCCTGCTTTTCCGTTCACGATCTGTCCCATCGGCGTATCGAAGGAGAAGCCATGGTTTCGAGGCCGCTTTTGGCCCTGTCGTGACAGCCGCGGGCCCATACAGGGCGAGGATGTCCGCCGCCTGCGGCGCATCCCTGCGGATCGCGGGAGAGAGGCGTCTCGCGCGGCGAAATCGCGCCGGCGAACCCTTCCCGGCAGGTCCGCGAAGCCCGAGGACGAAGACAAGGCGCCGCGCGCGCCGGCTCCGCGAGGCCGTAGCGCACGGCCAGCCCCAACGCTTCGATGCGTCCGGCGGAGGGCTTCGGCGCGCAGGGTCGAGAAAAAAGAAGATCGGCGCGCCGCAAGCATCCGCCTTTCGCATTTGGCGCGGTTGGGATTCTTCCGGCCACCGCGCTAGCGTC
>DASZRM010000011.1:0-9736 GCA_035549135.1 Rhizomicrobium sp.
AAACGCGGTGATGTGATGCAGCGAACGGTCGATACGGTAGTGATGCTCGGAGACCTCTTCCAGCATCAGCACATGGCCGGACAGATCGGGCTCGAGCGATGTGCCGAGAATGTGATTGAGCACCGTGATGTTGAAGGCCGCCGAAGGCTCGCCGGACGAAACATGCGGCTCCAGCGTGTCCGGCGCGCGCTCGACGAGAAAGCGCAGCGCCCGCGCCACGGCCTGCCGCCCGTCGGCGATATCGGCCGGGGCCGCATCCGCGCCATGCGACATGCGCTGTCCGCGATTGAGGTCGGCCGGCATGGGACCGTGCGCGACAGTGCAGCCCGACTTGTAAAGACCCGCGAGCATGTAGCCGAGATCGCTGTAGCCCAGATAGAGCTTGTCGCGTGCGACAGGTTTCAGATTCTCCATCACATGCTCTGCGATGCGGCCCGATCCGTATCCGCCGCGCGCAAACCAGAGCGCATCGAAGGCCGGGTCGTTCGCGAAGTCTAGGAACGCCGCCGCGCGCTCGGCGTCCGTTCCCGCAAAATGGCCGCTCTTCAGAAAGCACTGCGGGTGAAAGACGAGTTCGGCGCGGTCGGCGTAAAGCTCGCGCGCCAGCGCGCCCACCTTTTCGGCCAGCTCCGGCGCGATGCGCGAGGCGGGCGCCACGATGCCGATGCGCGTTCGACTTTGCGACATGCTTCGCTTATAGCCTCCCGCCATGAATCTCGACAGGCCCTATTTCTTCTGCGGCATCGGCGGCAGCGGCATGTTTCCCCTGGCGCTCATCCTGCGCGCAAAGGGCGTTAGAGTGGCAGGCTCGGATCGCGCGCTCGACCAGGGCCGCACTGCGCCGAAATTCGAATATCTGACGCGCCAGGGCATCGCCCTGTTCCCGCAGGACGGCAGCGGGATCGACAGCGCCGGGCAGATCGTCGTCGCCTCTGCCGCCGTCGAGGATACGGTGCCGGACATTGTCGCGGCGCGGCGCGCCGGCGCGCAAATCGTTCGCCGCGCGGAACTGCTGGCGGAGCTGTTCAACGCCGCGCCCCTCGCCATCGGCGTCGCCGGCACCAGCGGCAAATCGACGACCACTGCGATGATCGGCTGGGTCCTTCGCGCCGCCGGGCGCGACCCCACCATCGTCAACGGCGCGGTAATGACCAATTTCGCCGATTCCGATGCGCCCTTCGCCTCCTCGCTGGTCGGCCGCGGCCCCGCTTTCGTCAGCGAGGTGGATGAGAGCGACGGCTCGATCGCGCTTTACCGTCCCGCCATCGCGGTGGTGAACAATATCGCGCTCGACCACAAGACAATGGACGAATTGCGCGCGCTGTTCCGCGATTTCACGTCGAAGGCGCAGGCGGCGGTTCTCAACCTCGACAATGAAGAAACCGCCGCGCTAATTCCGATCGCAAAGCGCGCAATCACCTACAGTCTTTCGAATCCGTCCGCAGATCTTGTGGCGCAAGACATCGTTCCCGCTCCGGACGGGATAGGTTTTGAATTGGCCTGTCGTGGAGCCGCCGACGGCGCGGAGACGGCGAACGCCTCGGCTCCGCGTCTTCGCGTGAATCTCAAGATTCCTGGAAGGCACAACGTGTCCAACGCATTGGCCTCGCTTGCCGCCGCTCGAGCAACGGGCGTTCCGCTTGAACATGCCGTCCATGCGCTCGAAGGCTTCAGGGGCGTGCGGCGCAGGTTGGAGACCGTCGGCGCGGCGAACGGCGTCACGGTGATCGACGACTTCGCGCACAATCCCGACAAGATCGCCGCGACGCTGTCCACGCTGCACGAATTTCCCGGACGCCTGCTCGTCATGTTTCAGCCGCACGGCTTCAGCCCGCTCGCCAAGATGCGCAGCGAGTTTATCGATTGCTTCGCGCGCAACCTTCGCGGCGGCGACGCGCTTCTCATGCCCGAGCCGGTCTATTTCGGCGGAACGACGACTCGCGAGGTTTCGAGCGAAGACATCGCCGCCGGCGTGCGTGCGAAGGGACGCGAGGCGCTCGCGCTGCCCGATCGCGAGGCCTGCGGGAAATGGCTGCTCGAACGCGCGCGGCCGGGCGACCGCATCGTCGTCATGGGCGCGCGCGACGACACGCTGACGACCTTCGCGCAGGGTTTGCTCAAATCCTTAGGTTGAACGCGCGGGCGGCAGCCTGATCCACTGCGAAAGCAGCCATTTTTCGCCGCGCGCCGGCGCAAGGCCCGCATGCAGCGTGGCCGGATCGGGCGCGCCAAGCGGATCCACATTCCAGAACAGGATCGCGTCGCCCTTTTGTCCGCGATAGCGCCAGTCGAGCCTCAGGAACGAGGTCTCCGCCGCATCGAAATCGTCGTTGAGATAGACGAGGAACGTGGCGACGCGCTGCCCGCCCTGCGCAATCGTTTCGGCAATGCGGGGCAAGGCGGGATCGAGATAATCGTAGTGCGGCGCGAAGCGCTGGCCGACCGCATAGTGCAGAACCTGCGTATTCTCCATGCCTGCCGCCGGCAATCCCGTGATCGCGGCAATGCGCGCACGAACAAGCGCAAGCACGATGTCGATCTCGACGAAATTGAATTCGGCGGCGCTGTTGCTGCGGCCCGAATCGAAACTTGCGGCCGCTTCGCCGTCGAAGATTTTCGCGCGCGCGATCCGGGGCCGCGCGCGCCCGATGAGCCAGTCGCAGAGCTCGGTCGCAAGGAATTTCTCGGCAACGGCGATGCGCGGCGCGGAATGGATTTGCCGCAGCGAGGGCGTCTTCATTAATGCGTGAATGTCGATCCCGTCCCTAAGGGCCGCCCACGCCGCGCCGGCGCCGCCGGATAGAACCTGCAATTCCTTCTGTGCGGGCGGCCAGCCGCGATCGGCGCTGGCGCCGAGGCAATCGAGCGCCATCTTCCAGTTCTGCGCCAGGCCCGCTCCGATCGCCGACATCACGCCGCAGAAATGAATCGCCTCGCCGCCGCCCTTGTTTGCGGCCTCCACGATCGCCTTGACGCCTTCATAGGCGTCGAGCGGCGCGCACACCAGCAGGTTCTGGCCGAGCGCGGTGAGCGCTTCGACATCGCCCTCTTGCGCCATCGCCGCGTAAAGACGGCGCGCGGCCAGTTGCTGACCTTCCGATTCCAGCCTGCGCGCATGCGCGAATCGATCGGCGCGAATTTCTTCGTGGGGCGGCATGCGCGGACCCTAGCAGCGCTTCCAAACGAGCGAAAGGACAGCCTGGCGTCGGGTTTGCGCGACGGCTTTACGCTCGGCGCCAGGCGGCGTTTCGTCCTTTGGGGCGTCCGAGCCGGGGTTTCGCGGCGTTGAAAGCGGCCATTCATGCCAGTATGGTCCCGGCCCCGATTGGGGCGTCGCCAAGCGGTAAGGCACCGGATTTTGATTCCGGCATACGAAGGTTCGAATCCTTCCGCCCCAGCCATTCCGCGCGGCGATTAATCGGCCCTCGGGACACGGTAGTCGGTGAAGCTCGTGGCGATGAATTCGGGCCGCGCCGCAAGCCGCGTCCAGAGCGCGTCGAGAACGGCGAAGCGTCCTTTGGAGGCCAGCTCGGGCGCTGTGACTTTCACATAGTCGATCGCGCAGCCCGCCGTGATCTCAGCCTGATCGAGACGCGCGCGCTCCGGCCATTCGAGCGCGTTCAGCGCCTCGAGCGCGCCGATGCCCTGGGTCGTCGTGCGCGCGATCCATTCCGGCCAGCGATAGCGCGAGGGGCGGATCATGGTCTCGTAATTCCGCCCGCCGCCGATCTTGTCCACCGCGCCATTGGCGAGCGCGATGCGCCTCAGCGCCTCGCGCCGCTCCGCGCCCGCCTTGGGAAGAAGCGCGCGCTCGGGCCCCACCGTTTCGTCGATCCAGTCGAGGATGGCGGCGGAATCGATCAGCACTTCGCCGTCGTCGAGAATGAGCGAAGGGATGCGCCCCAGCGGATTGGTCTTGCGCATGGATTCGAAGTCGGAAAACACCGAGCGGGTGTCGTGCTGGTAAGCAATGCCAAGCGCCTTCAGCGAAATCGCCACCCGCCGCGTATAGGGCGAATCGTATTGGCCGACGAGGATCATGGTCACGGGTTTAGCAGGCGATCGTGGCGCATCAACGCCGGTTGCGGCATGGCTGCCCCGCCGTTATAAGGGCGCCCTCTTGGCCGCGGAGAGTAGCTCAGCCTGGTAGAGCACCACGTTCGGGACGTGGGGGCCGGAGGTTCGAATCCTCTCTCTCCGACCAGCTTCAAGGCCGGCCGGGCCCCACGCGCCACAACGCCGGAAAGGCTACGCGGCCCTGGCGACGGCGGGAACCGCCGAATGATCCCCGCCGGAGTCGTCAGTTGGCCACGCGCGCCGCAGGCTCGCTCGCCTTGACCTCGCGCGCCGAAACGATGCGCTGGGTGGAATTGCGGCTCTCGTGCTTGCCGAAATCCGGCTTCAGATGGCCGTCGATATAGGCGCCGGATTCGATGCGAACGTCCTGGTGGATGACGTCGCCCGACATGCGCGCCGTGTTGGTGAGGACGACCTTCTTGGCCTCGATCTTTCCGTCGACCGTGCCGGCCAGTTCGACCGTCTCGCCATAGACGGTGCCTTTCACCTTGGCGTTGCTTCCGACAGTCACCGAAACCGCGCGCACGTCGCCGTCGACTTCGCCATCGATGCGGATGTCTTCCGTGCTCTCGAGCTGGCCAGTGATCTTGAGCGCCTTGCTGATGACGGACACGCCGGAGGCAGCCGGCGCCGAAACCGAGATCGGCTGCGGGCTCGCCTGGGGCCGAGGCGCGGGCGGCGGCTGCACGGCCTGCGGACGCGGCGGCTCGACGCTCGGCGTCTCGGGCATTTTGTCGTTGCGGTTGAACATGGTCATGGTTGGGTCTCCGGAAGTTGGTCAAGCGTTTCGAAGAAGCTGGGCGGGCGCCAGGGCATGCGCGCGTCGATCTTTGCGCCTCTGGCGACCGAGACGGTGTGATGAAAGATGCGGCCGGTCACGTCCGCGGAACTTTCGAGGGTGACGTTGACCGCGAAAATGCGGCCGTTGAAGCGCCCCCCGATGTGCGCTTCGCGCGCCACGACATCCCCCTCGACGTAACCGTCGGAGGAGAGCACCAGCAGATCCGCGTTGATGCGGCCGAGCAGCGTCCCGTGCACATGAACTTCGCCGTCGGTGTCCAGCACGCCTTTGACCGTCAGCGACTTGCCCAGATGCGACGCCGGCTCTTCGCGGGCGCGCGGCGGCTTGGACAAATTGCGGAAGGGCAGCGAGGGCATGAATGGCCTATCGTTTCCAGCGCAGAGCCCCCGCTCGTGCCTTAACTTATCATGGCCGCATCTGCGGTTGCGCGCAAGTCGCGGCGCGGGGCGCAACGCTTTGAAGTATGCGCGCGTTTTCTTAACGAATTCGGCAGAGGCGCGAATGCAGGAAGTCAGCCCCGGATGGCCGCGGCGCGGCGAGGGAACCGCAAGCGCGGCCTCGGCGCCGCTCGAGGATCCGACCGGCAAATATCCAAAGCCGCCCTTCAAGCGCCAGCGGCAGCCTTGGCCGGGTCTGGCCTCCAACATGGACCCGAGGCCCGATCACGGCGAGACGAGCTACCGAGGATCGGGACGCCTCGCAGGCCGCAAGGCGCTGATCACCGGCGGAGATTCCGGCATCGGCCGCGCGGCCGCGATAGCCTATGCCCGAGAGGGCGCGGATGTCGCGATCAATTATTTTCCGAGCGAAGAACCGGACGCGCGCGAAGTGGTTGCGTTGATCCTCGCGGCGGGACGACGCGCGGCGGCGATCCCGGGCGACCTTCGTGACGAAGATTTTTGCGTCCGGCTCGTGAAGCGGACGGTGGAGGAACTGGGCGGTCTCGATATCCTCGTTTGCAACGCCGGGCGCCAGCAGGCGCGCGCGTCGATCCTCGATCTTTCCAGCGAGGACTTCGACGCCACGATGAAGACGAATGTCTATGCGCCGTTCTGGATCATCAAGGCGGCGCTGCCGCATCTGAAGCCAGGCTCGGTCGTCGTCGCCACCGCCTCGGAGCAGGCGTACGATCCCTCGCCCGATCTTTACGACTACGCCCAGACCAAGGCCGCGACCATGAACTACGTCAAGTCGCTCGCCAAGCAGTTCGGCCCGAAGGGCGTTCGCGTCAACGGCGTGGCGCCCGGGCCGATCTGGACGCCGCTGCAAATCTCCGGCGGCGCGAGCATGGAGAAGGTCGAGCGCTTCGGCGGACTGACGCCCCTCGGCCGCCCCGGCCAGCCGGCGGAGCTTGCGTCCATCTTCGTTCAGCTTGCGGCGGCCGACGCCAGCTACGCGAGCGGCCAGATCTACGGAGCCGCCGGCGGGAGCGGACAGCCCTAGAGCATATTTCTTTCTTGAGGAATCGTCCTCCTCACCCTTGGGCAAGCTCAGGGTGAGGAGGTTGCAAGTATCCTCATGCTGAGCTTGTCGAAGCATGAGCTTGTCGAAGCATGAGCTTGTCGAAGCATGAGCTAGTCGAAACACGAGCCTTTCGAGGGATGAGGGCGGCGCGATCGCGACCGTGTGCAAAAGGCTCCAAAGCGCATTTAATCGGCTCTGAAGCGGATGGGTCACCTCTCGAGATTCACTCCGCTCCGGCTTAGGATGAGGTCGGCGGTTGCGGCGCGCCCTTCATGCGATGGGATCGCGCGCTAGTCCGGCAGCGCGTTGTTTCGGGCGACGCCCCCGAGCCAATAGGCGCTGGGCTTGGGAATGCGCAGCTGAGACTTGCGGTCGACGCCGATCAGTCCGAATTTCGGGCGATAGCCCTCGAGCCACTCGAAATTGTCCATCATCGACCAGTGCATATAGCCGCGCACGTCGATGCCGTCGGCGAGGCAGCTGCGCACGCCTTCGAGGGCGCGGCGCGTATATTCGATGCGGCGCGCATCGTCTTCCGTTCCGATCCCATTTTCGGTGACGATGACCGGACAACCGCAGACCCTGGCCGCCTTGCGGATGCAGGCCTCCAGCGCCTCGGGGAAGAATTCGTAGCCCATCTGCGTGGTCTCGGCGCTGTTGTCGGGCGGCAGCAGCGCGTCCTTGGCGAAGCGCACGCGCGTATAAGTCTGCACGCCGATGAAATCGTCGCCGCGCGCGCTTTCGAGGAACTGAAGATTGATCGCCCTGTCGGCCGCGTCGCGCAGCGCCTCGCCGCCGGGCTCGGCCTGGAAATCGTTCAGCGACAGCGTGATCCCGACCGGGCCTTTCACAAGCGGCTTCAGGGACTCGTAGGATTTGCGATGCGCGGCGATCAGATTGGGCGTCGCGGCGCGTCCGTCGCCGGACAGATAGGGCGCGAAACGTCCGGCCGCGCCGCCCGAGCGGCGCGCAGCTTCGGCGAGCGCGGCCTCGCGCCTGTCGCCGCGCCCGCCCAGGCCCACCGCCTCGCGCATCATCGTCGCCATGATCGGGATGTTGGCCTCGTTGATGGTGCAGGCGAAGGCGATGAGGTCGCCAAGCGCGCGGCCCGCCTTTTCGCAGTAGCGCGCGAAGCGGTCGACGGATCTTGCGTCCTCCCAACCGCCGTCGCGCGTGAACCATAGGGGCGCGGTGAAATGGTGGAAGGTGACCATCGGCGTCACGCCATTGGCCAGGCAGCAGGCGATCATGCGCCGGTAATGATCGAGCGCGGCCCTGGAGACGAAACCCTCCTCGGGCTCGATGCGCGCCCACTCGATCGAGAAGCGATAGGCGTTGAAGCCGAGCTGCGCAATGAGCGCGATGTCTGACGGGTAGAGATGGTAATGATCGCAGGCGTCGCCCGACGGTTCGACGAAGAGCGATGGCTTCATCGTCTCCATCAGCCAAAAATCGCTTGCGACATTGCCGCCCTCGACCTGGTGGGCGGCGGTCGCGGTTCCCCACAGAAAGCCTTTCGGAAAGCTCGCGCTCATCCGCGCAGCCCGGCGATGGCGAGGCGAAGGCCGCCGTCCGAGAGCAGCGTCTCTCCGGTGATGTTGCGCGCGCCCGCCCCCGCCAGGAAGATGACGGCCGCCGCGATGTCCTCGGGCTCGGCGACGCGCGCCAGAACCGCGGACGATTTGTAGTTGTCCTTGACCCTTTCGAAAGCGTCGGCCCCGAAGCGCTCCGTGAACCACGGCGTCGCGACGAGACCCGGGCACACCGCATTGACGCGAATCTCGGGCGCGAGCGCGCGGGCCAAAGACAAAGTCATCGTGTTCATCGCGCCCTTCGAGGCGGCGTAGGCGACGGACGATCCGATCCCTTCAATTCCGGCGACGGACGAGACATTGACGACCGCGCCCTCGCCATGGGCGCGCAGGGCCGGAGCCGCGGCGCGGATCATCTGGAACGCGCCGATGACGTTGACCGCATAAATGCGCGCGAAATCCTCCGCGCTCAGCGCATCGAGATCGCGATGGGCGGCGAACTTGGTCGTGCCGGCGTTGTTGACGAGAATGTCGATGCGTCCAAAAGCGTCTTCGGCGGTCCCGGCGATTCTTCTGCAATCGGCGTCGGAGGAGACGTCTCCCCGCGCGAGCGCGACGCGCGCGCCCGTTCTGCGCGCGGCCGCCGCCACCGCTTCCGCCTCATCGGCGCTCTTGGAATAATTGATGAGGACATCGGCCCCGCGCCCGGCAAGACCGAGCGCCACGCTGGCCCCGATGCCCGAAGACGAGCCGGTCACGATCGCAGCCTTGCCCTTGAGGTCCGCCTGTTCCATGAACCCGTTCCGTTCTATCATCCGGCGCCGGAGCGGATCGTACAGCGCCGGCGCAGGGCCGCAAGGAGCCGCCATTTCCACCGACTTGGATACGCTTTCTAAACCGGCCCAGCCTGCGCGCGGGGCCGACCGCGCCATGCGCATCATCCTCATTCGCCACGGACAGCCGAACATTCCGCTCGCGCCGCGCACCTCGCATCGCGGCTTCGGCGCCTATATCGACGAATACGAGCAGGCGGGGCTCGATCCCAACAGCGCGCCGCCGGAGGAACTGCAGGACCTCGTACGGGAGCTGCAGGCGGTCTTCACCAGCGGCCGCGCCAGGGCGCACGAAAGCGCGAGGGCGCTAGCCCCCAACGCCGAGCTGATCGCCGATCCGCTCTTCGCGGAGGCGCCGCTCGCCTCGCCGAAGATTCCGTTGCTGCGCATGAAGGTGACCAAATGGGCGGTGGTCGCGCGCATCCTCTGGCACGCGGGCTATCACCCCGAGATCGAGGATTTCCGCAAGGCCAAGGCGCGCGCCGCCGAAGCCGCCGACATTCTGACGAAGCGGGCGCAGAAGGACGGGCAGTCCGCGCTCGTGGCGCATGGCTATTTCAACGCCATGATCGGGCGGGTGCTGCGACAGCGCGGATTTCTGCGCACCGGCTCGCATCGCGCGCTCTACTGGAACGCGGTCATCTACGAACGACGATAGGTTTTTTCGCCGCGCGGCGAGATTTCCCTTGCGGGTTGGGTGTCGCTCTTATACTTAAGTACATGCTTAAGTATTCGCAAGGCCTCGACCCGGTCTTCCAGGCGCTCGCCGATCCGACGCGCCGCGGCATCGTGGCGAGGCTCTCGCTGGGTCCGGCCTCAGTCAGCGAACTGGCGGAACCCTTCGACATGTCGCTGCCCGCAATCGTTCAGCATCTTCAGGTGCTCGAGCGAAGCGGCTTGGTGAAGACTGAAAAGGTGGGCCGCGTGCGCGCCTGCCGCATCGAGCCCAAGGCGCTGATGAGCGCGGAGGACTGGCTTTCGAGTCAGCGGGCGAGCTGGGAAGCGCGCCTCGACCGGCTCGGCGAATA
>DASZRM010000012.1:0-6277 GCA_035549135.1 Rhizomicrobium sp.
TGCGGATGCGGCGCGATCTACAAGATCGCGCCCAACGGCGCGGAATCCATCGTCTACGCTTTCAAAGGCGGCAAGGACGGCGCCTCCCCGCTGGGGCGGCTTGCGTTGGACGCGAAGGGAAATCTTTATGGAACCACCAGCGCCGGCGGCGTCGATTGCAACGGCTTCGGCGTCGGCTGCGGAACCGTCTTCAAATTCGAACCGGCGACGGGCAAGCACAAGGTGCTCTATTCCTTCGCCGGAGGCGGAAGCGACGGCGTCTATCCGGCGGCGGGCGTGACGCTGGGCAAGGACGGCGCATTCTACGGAACGGCCGCCAATGGCGGCGTGGACTGCGACGGCGCCGGACAGGGCTGCGGCGTCGTCTATCGCGTCACGACAAAGGGCGATGAGAAGGTTCTCTACGCCTTCGCCGGCGGCGCCGCCGGCGCCAATCCGGCGGGCGGCGTGGCGATGGACGCGGACGGCGCGCTGTGGGGGACCACCAACAATGGCGGCATCGATTGCGACGGAAGCGGCGCGGGCTGCGGCGTCGCCTACAAGCTCTCGCCTGACGGAACGGTGACCACGCTGCATGTCTTCAAGGGCGGCGAGGACGGGGCCTATCCCCGCGCGACGCTCTATCTCGACGGTCTCGGCGGCGCCTATGGAACGACGGTGGAAGGCGGCGGCGAAAACGACGGCGGCGTCGTATTCCGCGTCGACTCCAAGGGGAAGGAGAAGATCGTCTATGCCTTCCAGGGCGGCGACGACGGCGGCGGTCCGTTCTCCGGCCTGACCGCCGACGAAGTGGGCGATCTTTTCGGCACGACCTTCACCGGCGGCGCATTTTCCTCGGGCGCGGTCTATCGGCTGAAGCCGAGGTGATCCGGGCTGCGGGTTCAGGCGGCCTTGTGACGCGTATAGCCCCGGGCGCGCAGCGCGCAGGCCGGGCAGACGCCGCAGCCATAGCCCCAGGGATGGCGGTGGGCGCGATCGCCCTCGTAGCAGGTCACCGTCTCCTCGACGATCAGATCGACGAGCGCCTGGCCGCCCAGGCGCTCCGCCAGCGCCCAGGTCGCCGCCTTGTCCAGACGCATGAGCGGGGTGTGGATGCGGATCGGGCGATCCAGCGCCAGCGACAGCGCCCGCGCCGTCGCGCGCACGGTTTCGTCGCGGCAATCCGGATAGCCGGAGAAATCCGTCTCGCACATGCCGCCGACCAGATCCGACGAGCCGCGCCGGTAGGCGAGCGCAGACGCCGCGGCGAGGAAGAGCACGTTGCGCCCGGGCACGAAGGTGTTGGGCAATCCGCCCTGCCCCATCTCGATCTTCATCTTGTCGGTGAGCGCGCTGCCGCCGATCGCCTTCAGCACGTCGAGCGGCAGGATGTGATCGGCGCCGAGCTGGGCGCGCCATTGCGGAAAGCCCGCGCGCAGGGCGGCAAGAATTTTCGGCCGCGCATCGAGTTCGCTTGAGTGGCGCTGGCCGTATTCGAAGCCGACCGTTTCGACGTCGGCGAAGCGATCGAGCGCCCAGGCCAGGCAGGTGGTCGAATCCTGTCCGCCCGAAAAAAGAACGAGAACCTTTTCGCGTTTCATGGCGCGAGAGATGTAGCCCGTCGCGGCCTCCAAGGCGAGAGCCAACGCGCCCGCTTGCCTTTCACAAGCCCGTGGATCAGGCTTGCGTTTGTCGAAGGGAGCCCCGATGGCGCTGGCGTTGACCGGCGCCGGCCTTTTCACGCCGGCGCAGTCGATCTCGAACGAGGAGCTGGTTGCCTCGTTCAACGAATATGTCCGGCGCGCCAATGAGGCCAACGCGGCCGCCATCGCCGGCGGCGAAGCCGAACCGCTCCAGCCGTCGAGCGCGGAATTCATCGTCAAGGCCTCGGGCATCCGCAATCGTTACGTCATGGACAAGGCGGGCGTGCTCGATCCCGAGATTATGCGGCCCAGCATCGCCGAACGCAGCAACGACCAGGTTTCGATCCTGGCCGAGATCGCCATCGCCGCGGCGCTGGACGCGCTGCGCAACGCCGAGCGCGCGCCGAGCGACATCGACGGCGTGCTCGTCGCCTGCTCGAACATGCAGCGGCCCTATCCGGCCATGGCGATCGAGGTGCAGAACGCGCTGGGGGTGGAGGGTTTCGCCTTCGACATGAACGTCGCCTGTTCCTCGGCCACCTTTGCGCTCCAGGCCGCCGCCGACACGATCGCCGCCGGCCATGCGCGGGCGATCCTGGTCTGCAACCCGGAAATCTGCTCGGGGCACCTCAATTTCCGCGACCGCGACAGCCATTTCATCTTCGGCGACGTGGCGACCGCGTTCGTGGTGGAACGCAAGGACAGCGCGCGCCGGGGCTGGGAAATCGTATCGACCAGGCTGAAGACGAAATTCTCCAACAACATCCGCAACAATTTCGGCTTCCTCAACCGCGCCGCGCCGGAAGGGATCGGCAAGCCCGACAAGCTCTTCGTCCAGGAAGGGCGCAAGGTGTTCAAGGAAGTCGTGCCCATGGTCTCGCAACTGATCGTCTCGCACCTGGCCGAGAACGGCATCTCTGCGCAGACCCTGAAGCGGCTGTGGCTGCATCAGGCCAATCTCGGCATGAACGAGATGATCGCCCGCCGCGTCCTGGGGCGCGACCCCGCGCCGGGCGAGGCGCCGAACATCCTTGGCGAGTACGCCAACACCAGCTCCGCCGGCTCGATCATCGCGTTCTGCAAGCACAGCGACGATCTTGAGCCCGGCGACCTTGGGCTCCTATGCTCGTTCGGCGCCGGCTATTCCGTGGGCAGCGTGATCCTGCGCAGGTTCTAGCGCCGCTTCTCCGGGGTTCGATCGCTCCGCCCTCATGCTTCGACAAGCTCAGCATGAGGAATTGAGATGAACCCTCACCCCGAGCTTGTCGAAGGGTGGGCCTGTCGAAGGGTGAGGAGCGGCGAATCCGCCTCGACGCGCTATTCGTGGTATGCGTCGATTCTCTTCATCTTTTGAACATTGCGGCGCTGGAGCGAACATGAGCAAGACCGAGGAAATCTCGAGCAAGGTTCCCGCGATCACGCTCGGCTTCTGGGTCATCAAGATCGCGGCGACTACGCTCGGCGAGACCGGCGGCGACACGGTCTCGATGACGATGAATCTCGGCTATCTCGTCGGCACCGCGATCTTCCTCTCGCTGCTGGCGGCGCTGGTGATTGCGCAGATCGGGGCGCGGCGCTTTCACCCTTTTCTCTATTGGGCGACGATCATCGCCTCCACCACCTGCGGCACGACGCTGGCCGATTTCGCCGATCGCTCCCTCGGCATCGGCTACGCGGGGGGATCGACCGTGCTCTTCGCCTGCGTGCTCGCCTCGCTGATGATCTGGCTCAAGTCCGAAGGCACGGTTTCCGTCGCCAGGATCGACACGCCGCGCGTCGAAATCTTCTACTGGGTCACGATCACCTTTTCTCAGACGTTGGGCACTGCGCTGGGAGACTGGGCGGCGGATTCCGGTCTTGGCTATGGGGGCGGCGCGCTGGTCTTTCTGGCGGCGATCGCGCTCGTCGCCGCGGCCTACTTCGCGACCAATATTTCGCGCGTCTTTCTGTTCTGGTGCGCCTTCATTCTGACCCGCCCGCTTGGCGCCACGGTCGGCGACTTCCTGGACAAGCCGCTCGACCAGGGCGGGTTGGCGCTCAGCCGGCCGCTCGCCTCTGCAGTTCTGGCGGTCTTCATCGTGATATGCATTCTGGTCATTCCGCAGCGGCCCGGCGAACATCCTTCGGGCGAAGGGGCAAGGTGAGACATGGCGAACAAGACAGCGGCGCGCGACACCGTTTTTCTGGGGCACCCGGCCGGGCTCGGCTGGCTGAGCGGCGCCGAATTCTGGGAGCGGTTCTCCTATTACGGCATGCAGGCCGTGCTGGTGCTCTACCTCACCAATTACCTGCTGCTTCCAGGGCATGTCGAGCAGATCTGGTTTTATGGGCCCTTCCGGGCGATGATCGCGGGGCTTTTCGGAGCGCACACGCCGCAGGCCATCGCCGCCGGCATCACGGGATTTTATTCGGCCACCGTCTATGTGACGCCGCTCGTCGGCGGCTGGATCGCCGACCGCTTCATCGGCCGCACGCCTGCGGTCTTGACCGGACTCGTCCTGATGTCGATCGGGCAGTTCCTTCTCGCCGTCAATCAGGGCTTCGTCCTCGGCATTCTCTTTCTTCTCGTCGGCGTGGGCTTCTTCAAGGGCACCATCGCGAGCCAGGTCGGCGACCTCTATTCCCAGGACGATCCGCGCCGCGCCGACGGGTTCCAGATCTATTTCCTCGGCATCCAGCTCGCCGCCATCGTCACCCCGCTCGTCTGCGGCACGCTTAGTCAGAAGGTCGAGTGGCATCTCGGATTCGTGGCTGCGGGCGTCGGCATGGTGTTCGGCCTGATCGCGTACGTCATGGGTCGCAGCACTTTTCCGCCCGAACCGGTGCGAAAGGAGGGCGGACGCGAAGTCCGTCCGCCGCTGACGAATCGAGACAAGCAGGCCGTCATCTTGCTTGTGCTTTTGTTGCCGGTGCTGGCGCTGGCGCTGGTGAGCAACCAGGAAATCTTCGTCGCTTATCTGGTATGGGCGCAGAACAACTATCAGCTCGTCTTTTTCGGCGAGACCATGCCCGCGTCATGGATGATCTCGATAGACGCCTTCATCAGCGCCTTCCTGATGGCCGGTGTGATCGCGTTCTGGCGCTGGTGGGGCAAGCATTGGCGCGAGCCGACAGAGCTGGGAAAGATCATCATCGGCACGCTGATCAGCACATGCGCCCCGCTGGTTCTGGCCGGCGCATCCGCGGTGGTCGCGAGCACCGGAAAACCCGTTTCCATCTACTGGGCTTTCGCCTTTCACATCGTCAACGATCTCGGCTTCTCGAACGTCCTGCCAGTCGGTCTGGCGCTCTATTCGCGCGCTGCGCCAAAGGGCCTCGGCGGGGTGATGATCGCCGTCTACTACCTGCACCTGTTCATCGGGAACATGCTGATCGGCAAGCTCGGCGGTTTGCTCGGCACGATGCCGGACGTCGAGTTCTGGCTCCTGCACGTCGCCATCATGGCGGCAGGCGCGGTTATGCTGATCGTCGTGCGCCTGCTGTTCGGAAACATCCTCGCACCGAGCTACGCGGCCCCGGAGAGCGCGAAGGCCGGCTAGAAATGGTGGCCAGACAGGAAACGAAACCGCGCGCCTGGCAGCGCATGCTGAGCGGGCGAAGGCTCGATCTGCTCGATCCTTCGCCGCTCGACGTGGAGATCGAGGACATCGCGCACGGTCTCGCCCGCGTAGCGCGCTGGAACGGACAGACCAAGGGCGCGCACGCCTTCTCGGTCGCGCAGCATTGCGTGCTGGTCGAGCGTCTGACCGCAGAGATCAATCCCAACATCTCGCGTCAGGCGCGGCTGATGGCGCTGCTTCACGACGCGCCCGAATACGTGATCGGCGACCTCATCAGCCCGTTCAAGGCAGCGGTCGGCATCGACTACAAGGATTTCGAGCTCAGGCTGCTTTCGGCGATCCATTTGCGCTTCGGACTTCCGGCGCGCGCCCCGGCCGACCTCTTGCGATTGTTCAAGCGGGCCGACATCGCCTCGGCCTATTTCGAGGCGACCCAGCTCGCCGGATTTTCGGCCGCGGAAGCCAGGAAGATCTTCGGCTCCCCGCCCAGATCCTTGCGCGTTCCGCGGCTCGTCCCGCTAGCCGTCGCGGAGGCGCAGGCGCTGTTTCTCGAACGTTTCAGGCGCCTGGCTCCGCCCTAGCAAGATAGTTCCCTCCCCCCGGAACAGGGGAGAGGGAGCGATTTTGGCCGATGTGTCGCGCGTGCAGGGTGGACATGATGGCAAAATGCGCTAGCAAAGGGCGCATGTCCTTCATCCTGATCACGCCGCTCTCCGCCCTGCCAGAGGCCATCGCCCGCTGCGCGCCGTCGCACATCGTCACGCTGCTCTCGAGCGGCTACATGATCGACACGCCAGAGGGCTTTCCGCCTGAGCGGCATCTGCGCCTTGCGGTTCACGACATCGTCGACGAAGGGCTCGAACAATCCCCGACGCGCGCGCATGTCGAGCGCCTCCTCGCCTTCGGCCGCGGCTGGGACGCATCCTCTCCGATGCTGGTGCATTGCTGGGCGGGCGTCAGCCGTTCGACTGCGGCGAGCTACGCGCTGCTCTGCGACCGCGCCGGTCCGGGCGCCGAACGGGAGATCGCCCAAGAACTGCGGGCGCGCGCGCCGCACGCCCAGCCCAACCGGCTGATCGTGCGTCTCGCCGACGA
>DASZRM010000013.1:0-6575 GCA_035549135.1 Rhizomicrobium sp.
TTCATCGCCGGCGTCACCGCGCCTCCCGGCCGCCGCATGGGCCACGCCGGCGCGATCATTTCCGGCGGCAAGGGCGGCGCAGACTCGAAGATCGAAGCGATGAAGTCCGCCGGCATCCGCGTCTCGCCCAACCCCGCGGCGTTGGGCACGACGCTCCTCGAACTGCTCGAGGGCGGATAGCTACTTCGCCGCCATCGCCGCGCGGATCGTATCGACCATCTTGTCCTCCGGCACGCGGGCGAGTTCGGGCAAGGTCCTTCCGGATTTGATGAGATCGCCCATCACGAACCACGCCGCGCAATAGGCCTCGCGCTCCATGCCGGTGTTGCCTTTTCCGAATGTGTATTTCATCGCGATCTCCCGCCCGCTCTTGTCGAGATCGGCGGCCGCGCCTTTCAGGATTTCCGCCTTCCGCGCCACGCAGTTGGGCATCCATTCCGGTTCGTTCGGCATCGATGTGTAGGCCGCGTCGTCAAGACCGGGAACCGCGCGCTGCGAAACGCGCATCGCAAGACCTTCCAGGAACATCGTCTCGCCCAGCGGCGCGCCGAACGAGTTCTTCACCTGCGTCAGCTGCAACTCGATCGAATGGGTCAGCTCGTGCGCGAGCGCGATCTTGAGATTGATGTTCTCGACCGGCATCAGGATCGTCGCCGGCTTTCCCTCCATCGGCGGAACGGTGAAGGCGTTGTTGTCGAACTGGCCGACATAGAGAATGAGCCTGGTGCGGATGGGATCGCCGGCCGTTCCCATTATCTCATTGTCTTTCGCGAACATCTCGCGCGCGGTCCCTTCGGCGGAGCGTTCGAGCGCGGCCAGCCGGGGAAGCAGGGCGGGATATTTCTCCCAGGCGCCATCCAGCAGTTCGCGCGCCATCTTGTCGCCCTCCGGACCGGGGGGAACGGCGGCGAGGCCGTAATCCTTTCGCCAGAGCTCGAAGCGGGCGTCCTCAGGTTTGGATTGGGCTTGGGCGTAGAACGCCTCGAATTTCGGGACGCGATTGTCGATGTCGAGGACATGCAATGCGTCTTTCGCGGCCGCTGCGCTGATGACGGTTGCGGCGGCCGCCGCCGCGACGGCGACGATTTTCAAATGGGTCACGGGCCTTGCCCCTCCGAACAGGCGTCCCAATGGAGATAGAGATCGGGCCAGCGCGTTCAAGGCAATGCGTCGGCGATCTTCGGCGCGGGGAATTTGCGCAACGCAGCCTGAACCGGCCGTTCGAAATGGCGATAGCAGGTCCAGCCGAGACCGATCAGCAGCGCGTAGAAGGCCGCCATCACCCAGCCCTGCATGAAGACTCCGGAACCCAGCCCCAGCTTCAGGGCGGCGAGCGCCAGGGCGAGCTGAAGCGGAAAATGCAGCATGTAGGTCGCGTAACTTATGTCGCCGAGAAAGGCGGCGCGGCGCCAGTTTCCGCCCAGCGCCTGTTCCTGCAGCGCAAGGGCCGCGATCGAGATCGGACTGACGGTGAAGATAAAGGCGAGTAGAAACAGGTTTTCGCTGTTGGCCTTGAACCAGCCCTGAGCGGAGACCGGCAAGCCGCGCGCGAGCCAGTCGAGCGCCGCATGCAGCGGGCCCAGATAGGCCTCGACCGCGACGAGCCCCCACAGCAGAAGCGCCGCCACGACGGCGATCCGGGCGAAGCGGCGCGCATCCGCTCGGCCAAGTATCGCCGCGGTTATCAAAAAGGTCGCACCGCCGAGAAAAAATCCCATGACGCCGCGCGCGATGAAGGAATTCCACCACAGAAGCGGGACGCTCGCGACCGCGATGATCAGGGACTGGCGCAATCCGGCGAAGCCCGATCTGCAGGCCGCGAAGAACAGTGCGTACAGCAGCACCTCCACCGACACCGACCAGGCCGGGCCGTTGAAGGTCTGCTCGATGTTCGGCGGCAGCCATTGCTGCGCCAGCGCGAGCCCCGAGACGAACCGCTCGCCGCTGTCCGCGGCGAAGATGAAATAATGGCCGCTGGCCCGGTGGAAGGCGATCTGAAGCAGCGCCACGATCGCGAGCGCCGCCGCGTTGAGCGGGTAGAGCCGCGAAAATCGCAGCCAGACGAATTTGCGGGCGCCCATCGCGCGCTCGCGGATCTCGGATGCATAGAGCCAGAAGAAGATGAACCCGGAGAGCGCGAAAAACAGGTCGACCGCCATCCAGCCCCCTTCATAGAGCGGTCTCAAAGCCGCGTAATAAGGCTGCGCCGAGCGGCTCCAGCGGTCCGGATAGACGCCGCGGACGGCGAAGAAATGCTGCCAATGCCAAACCACGATCGCGAGCGCGGCGAGGCCTCTCAGGCTGTCCAGCGAATAGAGTCGCTTCATTGGCGATCCGGCCTTGTTGAACCCATATTAACGAGAGAAACCGTTGAATCGCCGGCCGTTTGGCGTTACAGGCCAGTCCCTTTCGCCGCGCCATGCCCGCGCGAGGCGGGGCTCCGCAATTGGGCCACAAGCACTTGAAATGACAAGCCAATCTCCCCCTGACCGACTCGCTCGCGCCTCCAACGAAATCCTTGAGGCGACCTCGTTCCTGCAGGGCGCCAACGCCGCCTTCATCGAATCGCTCTACGCCCGGTACCAGGAAAATCCGCAATCGGTCGATCCTGGCTGGGCCGCCTATTTCGCCGAACTCGGCGAGCGCGGCCTTGACCCGGCGCAACTGGGCCTTGGCCCGTCGTGGAGGCGCAAGGCCGACGCGCCGCCGCCGGACAGCGAAGTGCTGGCCGCGCTCAGCGGACGCTGGCCGGAGCCGGAGCGGCCCAAGGCGAGCGCGCAAGGCGCCCGCGCCGCCTCGCTCGATTCCATCCGCGCCATTCAGATGGTGCGCGCCTATCGCGTCATCGGGCACCTCGAAGCCGATCTCGACCCGTTGGCGCTGTCGCCAAAGACGCCCCATCCCCAGCTCGACCCCGCGTTTTATGGATTTCACGAGGCCGATCTGGATCGACCCGTCTTTGTCGGCGGCGTGCTCGGGCTCGAGACAGCGACGCCCCGGCGCATGGTGGAAATTCTCAAGCGCACCTATTGCGGCCGCATCGGCTACGAGTTCATGCACATCAACGACGCCGAGCAGAAGGACTGGCTGCAGCGGCGCATCGAAGGCCCCGACAAGGAGATCTCGTTCACGCCCGAGGGCCGGCGCGCGATCCTCAACAAGCTCGTCGAGGCTGAGGGCTTCGAGAAATTCTGCGGCGTGCGGTTCCTGGGCACCAAGCGCTTCGGTCTTGACGGCGGCGAGGCGATGATCCCGGCGCTCGAGCAGATCATCAAGCGCGGCGGACAGCTCGGCGTGAAGGAAATCGTGCTCGGCATGAGCCATCGCGGGCGGCTCAATGTCCTCGCCAATGTGATGTCCAAACCCTATCGCCAGCTGTTCCACGAGTTCCAGGGCGGCAGCGCCAATCCCACCGAGGTGCAGGGCTCGGGCGACGTGAAGTATCACCTCGGCGCCTCTTCCGACCGCGAGTTCGACGGGGTGAAGGTCCATCTGTCGCTGACGCCGAACCCGTCGCACCTTGAAGCCGCCGATCCGGTCGTTCTCGGCAAGGCGCGCGCCAAGCAGTATCAGCTTCACGACACGCTCGAACGCAGCAGCGTTCTGCCGCTGCTCATTCACGGCGACGCCGCCTTCGCAGGACAGGGCGTTGTCGCGGAATGCTTCGCCATGAGCGGCACCAAGGGATTCCGCACCGGCGGGACCATTCATTTCATCGTCAACAACCAGATCGGATTCACCACCGCGCCGATCTATTCGCGCTCCTCGCCCTATCCGTCCGACGTGGCGCTGATGGTGCAGGCGCCGATCTTCCATGTGAACGGCGACGACCCGGAGGCGGTCGTGCACGTGGCGCGCATCGCCACCGAGTTCCGCCAGCTGTTCCACAAGGATGTCGTCATCGACATGTTCTGCTACCGCCGGTTCGGCCACAACGAGACCGACGAGCCGGCATTCACGCAGCCCCTGATGTATCGCGCCATCAAGGCCCACGCCTCGACGCTCGATCTTTACGCCGCGCGCCTGACCGCCGAAGGCGCGCTGGCGCAAGACGGCCTCAAGGGGATGATCGCCGCTTTCAACGCGCGGCTGGATGAGGAATTCGAAGCCTCGAAGGCGCATCGGCCCAATCGCGCCGACTGGCTCGACGGACGCTGGACCGGCATGGCCATCGCGCCTGCGGGCGACCGACGCGGCGAGACCGCGCTGCCGGTCGAGACGTTGAAGAGCGTCGGCCGCGCGCTGACCTCGGTTCCCGCAAATTTCCGCATCCATCGGACCATCGCCCGCCAGCTCGAGTCCAAGGCGAAGATGTTCGAAAGCGGCGAAGCATTCGACTGGGCGACGGCCGAGGCGCTCGCCTTCGGAACGCTGCTCAAGGAAGGCGTGCCGGTCAGGCTTTCGGGCCAGGATTCCTCGCGCGGCACTTTCTCGCAGCGTCATTCGGCGTTGGTCGACCAGGAGACCGAGGAGCGCTATGTGCCGCTCAATCACATCGCCGAGGGCCAGGCCGAGTTCGAGGTAATCGACTCGCTGCTCTCCGAGGAAGCCGTATTGGGCTTCGAATATGGCTACTCCACCGCCGAGCCGAAAGCGCTCGTACTGTGGGAGGCGCAGTTCGGCGATTTCGCCAACGGCGCCCAAGTCGTCATCGACCAATTCATCGCCTCCGGCGAAATGAAATGGCTGCGCATGTGCGGCCTCGTCATGCTCCTGCCGCACGGCTACGAGGGACAGGGGCCGGAGCATTCCTCCGCCAGGCTCGAGCGCTATCTGCAGCTTTGCGCGCAGGACAATATCCAGGTCTGCTATCCCACCACGCCCGCCAACTATTTCCACGTCCTGCGCCGCCAGATTCACCGGCCCTTCCGCAAGCCCCTGATCCTGATGACGCCGAAGTCGCTGCTCCGTCACAAGCGGTGCGTATCGTTCCTGTCGGACATGGCGACGGGCTCCTCCTTCCATCGCGTGTTCCGCGATCAGGCGGAGGTCGTGCCGGGCGCGACGACGGTGAAGCTTGCCGCCGACGCGGACATCAAGCGCGTGATCCTGTGCACCGGAAAGGTTTATTTCGACCTGATGGAGGAGCGCGAAAAGCGGAACGAGAGCCGCATTCAGATCCTGCGCATCGAACAGCTCTATCCCTTCCCGGAGGAGGTTCTGCGCATGGAGCTCAACCGCTTCCCCAAGGCCGAGGTTCTCTGGTGCCAGGAAGAGCCGAAGAACCAGGGCGCCTGGAGCTTTATCGCGCCGAGAATCGAAGAAACGATCGCGCATCTGGGCGGGCAATGGAAACCGCGCTACGTTGGCCGGCCCGAGTATGCGTCGACTGCCGCCGGACTGATGAGCCAGCACAATGCGGAACTCAGGACATTCTTGAACGAAGCGCTGTCTTTGTAATCTTGAAGTCCCTCTCCCCTCCGGGGCAGAGGGTTAGGGTAAGGGGGTGACGGGCGCGGAGCGCAATTTGGGCCGCCTCCTCGCCCCGCCCTCTCCCCCAAAGCGGGAGAGAGGGGGAAAGAGATGGGAATGAGCATCCAGATCAAAGTCCCCGCCATGGGCGAATCGGTCACCGAAGCCACGGTCGCGCGCTGGTTCAAGAAGGAGGGCGACAGCGTGGCCCGCGACGAGCCGCTGCTCGAGCTCGAGACCGACAAGGTGACCGTGGAAGTGCCGGCGCCGGCCGCCGGCGCGATCGAATCCATCTCCGTCAAGGCGGGCGACACGGTTCAGGTCGGCGCTGTTTTGGGCGCCATCGCCGAAGGAAAGGCGGGCGCGCCCTCGCCCATTCCGGCCCGAAGTCCGGATGCGGCCGCTGCGCCGTCCGCGCCGGCCCCCGCGCCGCCGATAAAGCCCGAAGCTGCGCCGCCGGCCATGCCCTCCGCCCAGCGCATCGCGCGCGAAAGCGGTCTCGATACGGCGGCCGTCGCCGGCACCGGCAAGGACCGACGCGTCACCAAGGGCGACATGCTGGCGGCGCTCGAAGCGCGCGCGGCGACGCGCGAGGTCAAGGCGGCGCCGGCGCCGATTCCGGCGGGCCCGCGTCCGAACGCCGGCCGCGAGGAGCGCGTGGCGATGTCCCGTCTGCGCCGCACCATCGCGCTGCGCCTGAAGGAATCGCAGAACACGGCCGCGCAGCTGACGACCTTCAACGAAGTCGACATGAGTCACGTCATGGCGCTGCGGACGGAATACAAGGACAGCTTCGAGAAGAAGCACGGCGTGCGGCTCGGCTTCATGGGCTTCTTCGTCAAGGCCTGCATCGCCGCGCTCAAGGAGCTGCCGAACGTCAACGCCGAGATCGAAGGCGACGACATCGTCTACAAGAACTATTACGACATCGGCGTCGCGGTCTCGACCGAGAAGGGCCTCGTGGTGCCGGTGGTGCGCGACGCCGACAGGCTTTCGCTCGCGGGCATCGAAGCGGCCATCAACGATTTCGGGCTGCGCGCGCGCGACGGAAAGTTGAAGATCGAGGAGTTGCAGGGCGGCACCTTCACCATCTCCAATGGCGGCGTGTTCGGCTCGCTGATGTCGACGCCGATCCTCAATTCGCCGCAGTCGGGCATCCTCGG
>DASZRM010000014.1:0-7575 GCA_035549135.1 Rhizomicrobium sp.
GGCGAGCCCGTCGGTCCCGAACATGCGTTTGAAGCCGGAGATGAGCGACAGCTTGGCGAAGTCGGGCTTGATTCGCTCCGCCGTAAACACGGGACGGTGCTGGATGAGATTTCCGCCGAGCCCCGCGGCCATGATCAGGAGGAAGAACGGCGCCAGGATCGCCGCCAGCCTTGCGAGCAGGGAGCCCATCAGCGATTGCAGATCGCCCGGGGCGAAGGCGATCCGATCGGGCTGCTCGAGAAAATAGCGCATGGTCCCGGTCAGCGAGACGGCGGCGGGTCCTGCGAGCGCCACGATCGCGAGCGTTCCGCCCGCCAGCACCGCAAAGGTCGAGACCTCCGCCGATCTGACGACGTCGCCATGCTCGTGCGCTTCGGCGAGCCGCTTCTGCGTCGGCTCTTCGGTCTGCGTCGACTTGTCCTTCTCCTCGGCCATGGCTCAGAGAAAGTTCCCCATCCGGCTCGAAAAGAAGTCGAGAAACAGCGTCATCATTCCCCCGATTAGGAGAATGAGCAGCAGGAAGCCCGCCAGGATGTTGATCGGCATGGCGACGAAATAGATCTGGAGCTGGGGCATCAGCCGCGCCAGCACGCCAATCCCCACCGACAGCGCGAAGCCGAAGACGAGGAACGGGGCCGCCAGCTGGAATCCCAGCGCGAAGGAGCCGCTGACAAGGCGGATGGCCAGTTCCGCCATGTCGCCCGACGGCAGGGCTCCCCCCGGCGGCAACAGGCGATAGCTGCCGGCGACCGCTCCGATCGCAAGGTGGTGCAGATTGAAGGAGAAGATGAGCACCACCGCCAGAAGCGAGAGAAAATTGCCGACGATCGCGCTCTGCGCGCCGGGATTGGTGGGATCGACGGTCTGCGCATAGGCAAGTCCGGTCTGCGTGGCGATGATCGTGCCGGCGACCTGCAGCGCGCTCATGATGATGCGCGCCATCGCGCCGACGAGAACGCCCGCCGTCGTCTCCTGCGCGATCAGCAGTCCGAGCGCCAGGCCGGTCGACGGGGCGGCCTGCGGGTAGGCGGCGGAGACCGTCGGCGCCAGCGCCAGCGAGATCGCCAGCGCCAGCACCAGCCGCGCCATGGGCGGAACGCCCGTCTCGCCGATCGCCGGCATCAGCATGATCATCGCGCCCACGCGCGAGAACACGAGAAGATAGACGAGGATGATGCCGGACAGTTCGGGGAGGTGAACGTGCATCCGTCAGTAAGCCGCGATGCGCTGGGCGATATCCGTCATCAGCCCGCTCATCGCCGCGCCGGCGAAGGGAAGCGTGATCAGGAGCACGACAAAGATCGCGATGATCTTCGGAACGAAGACGAGCGTCATCTCCTGGATCTGGGTCAGGGCTTGAAGAAGGCCGATGCCAAGGCCGACCACCAGCGCGGTGAGCATCGCCGGCGTGACGATCTCGAGCAGCACATAGATGGAGGAGCGGGCGAAATCGATCGAGTCGGCTGGCGTCATCGAAGGGTCCTGAAGTTCTCGTCGTTCGTCCTGAACGGGCCTTTGCGGTCCTCGCCCGCAGCAGGAGGGGCGGGGGCCCGGTTCAGATCGGCATGTTCATGATGGACTGATAGGCCTGCACCACCTTGTCGCGGACGGCGACGACCGTATCGAGCGTGATCTCGGCCGAATTCACCGCGTTGACCACATCGACGATGTTGGCCTTGCCCATCACCTGCTCGGTCGCCATTTTCTCGCCCGTCTTCATGGTCTGCACGCCGTCCTTGATGGCGTCGCTGAGAAAATCGGTGAAGCTGCCGGGCGCGCCGCCGGCGGGCGGAACCGCCTTGGCGGCCGTTCCGGCTCCGATGGCGGCTGCTGAGCGATAGGCGGCTGCTGCGGCGGCGGGAAGCACGGCCATCCTCTAGCTCCTAGCGCAGAAGGCCGACGGTGCGCGCAAGCATCTCCTTGGTCGCGTCCATCACCGTGACGTCGGCTTCGTAGGAGCGCTGGGCCTCGCGCATGTCCATGATCTCGACGAGCGAATTGACGTTGGGCATCTTGACGTAGCCGGATTTGTCGGCGGCGGGATTGCCGGGCTCGTATTGCTTGCGGAAGTCGCTCATGTCGGGCACGGGCTTGCCGGGATCGACCATCGTTGCGCCGACCTCGCGGTCGAACTGGCTGTGCATCGTGGCGACCTTCCTGCGATAGGGATCGCCGCCGGGCGCTTGCGAGGTCGAATTTGCGTTGGCGATGTTTTCCGAGATCACCCGCATGCGGTCGGCCTGCGAGCGCATGCCCGAGGCCGCGACCATCATCGATGTTGCAAAGTCCATTTTTCCATCCTTCGTTACGAGCCCGGCTTGCCGATGGCGGTGCGCATCAGCGAAAGCGCCTTGGCGTAGAGATTGGCGGCGGCCTGGTATTGGGCCTGCGTTTCGGAGACCTTGATCATCTCCTCTTCCAGGGAGACCGAATTTCCGTTGGGGCTGGCGGTCACGTCCGGCGCGTCGGCGCTGTCGAATTCGGACTGCCCCGGCGGGGCGAGCGAGATGTGGCGAGGATCGGTGACGGCCAGCCCGCGCGGAAAGCGATTGCCGGCCTCCATCTGCCGCATCAATTGCTGGAAATCGACCGGCCTCAGGTCGCGCGCGACATAGCCGGGCGTGTCGGCGTTGGAGACGTTCTGCGAGAGCACGCTCTGACGCGACTGCAGCCAGGTCATACTGCTCTTGAGCATCGACAGCAGCGGCACGTCGGGAAGATGCATGGTCCGATCCGTATACGGAATATTAGGCTTAACCCGCGCCATGCTGCGCGCGAACGATTAAGCCGCGCTTAACGACGCGGAAGTTTCTGCCCGGCAGCTTCTTCCAGTCTTTAACCGCCGCTTAAGGTTGACAGAGCGTAATTGGCGCATGGATCTCCTGGACGTCGGACGCTATTTCGCTGCGCTTCTTCTCGTGCTCGCGCTCGTCGGCTTTGCGGGGCTTGCGCTGCGCCGGTTCGGCATGCCGGGCATCGTCAAGGGGCAATCCTCGCGCCGGCTCGAAGTGATCGAAACTCTGACGATCGGACCGCGGCAGCGGCTCGTGCTTCTGCGCCGCGACGACGTCGAGCATCTGGTGCTCGCGGGTCCCGATGGGGCGAGCGTCGTCGAAAGCGCGATCGCCGCGCCCTCCGTCCACGGTCCCGCGGCATGAGGGGCAAGCTGGCGCTCCTGGGCGCGGTCGCGCTCGCGCTCATTGCGCCGGAGGCCGCGCGCGCCGCGGCGAGCCTGGCGCCGGCGGCCGCCGGAAGCGGACTCTCGATCGATTTCACGGGCTCCGGACTTTTCACCGACCGGCTCGTCCAGATCGTGGCGCTGATCACGATTCTGAGCGTCGCCCCCGCCATCCTCATCATGATGACGAGCTTCGTGCGCATCGTGGTGGTGCTTTCGCTGCTGCGCACGGCGATGGGACTTCAGCAGAGCCCGCCCAACAGCGTGATCGTCAGCCTGTCGCTGTTTCTCACCCTCTTCGTCATGACGCCCACCCTGAACGAGGCCTACCATCGCGGCGTCGAGCCGATGGTCGCCAACAAGATCACCACCGAACAGGGCTTCGAACAGGCCGCCGCGCCGATGAAGAAGTTCATGGCGGCGCATGTGCGCGAAAGCGACCTCAAGCTGTTCCTCAACATGGCCCACGCCAAGCCGCCCAAGACGGCCGATCAGCTGGCCCTGACGACGCTCGCCCCCGCCTTCATGCTTTCGGAGCTCAAGCGCGCTTTCGAAATCGGCTTCCTCATTTTCGTGCCGTTTCTCATCATCGATATGGCGGTCGCGTCGATCCTCATGTCGATGGGCATGATGATGCTGCCGCCCGTGATCATTTCGCTGCCCTTCAAGCTGATTTTTTTCGTCCTGGTGGACGGCTGGCGGCTCGTCGCCGGCTCGCTCGTGGAGAGCTACCTGCACGCGCCTCCGCCCAGCTGAGCCCGGGAACGTTTCGGGCCGCCCGTTCGTTCGTCACTCGATATGGGCGGGGGCCGCGATGGGGCCGCAAGGGAACGGAAGTATGAGGTCCAGCGCCGATCATGTGCGATCCCTGCGCGCGCAGGCCGAGGAGCTTCGCGACGCCGCCGAATCGATGAAATTCCGCGAGACGCGCGCCGCGCTCATCATTCTCGCCGAATCCTACGATCGGATGGCGGACGAACTCGATTCGCCGGACAAGCCGAACGGCTATCTCGCCGCCGCGGCGCGTCACTGATTTCCTGCCCAAACGGCATTTTCCGCGCCTGGCGCGGCGCGATTGACATCCTGATTAATTTGATTATATTGGAAATATGAAATCGATTGACGCGCTTCAGGCCCTGTCCGCGCTCGCCCAGGAGACGCGGCTCGCCATCTTCCGCCGCCTCGTGAGCGCGGGTCCGGACGGAGAGTGCGCTGGCGCCATCGCGCGCGCGCTAGCCGTCGCCGCGCCGACCTTGTCGTTTCACCTGAAGGAGCTGGAGCGCGCCGGCCTTGTCTCTCAGCGCCGCGCCGGCCGCAGCCTCATCTACGCCGTCAATTTCGGTCGCATGCGCGATCTCCTCGCTTTCCTGATGAAGGATTGCTGCGGCGGCCGCCCCGAAATCTGTTCCATCGCTCTGGAGGACATTCATGAGCCGGCTTCATGTGCATCTTCATGTTCATGACATCGCGCAATCTGTGCGCTTCTATTCCACCCTGTTCGGCGCCGAGCCGACCAAGCGCGAGCCTGACTACGCCAAGTGGATGCTCGACGATCCTAAGGTGAATTTCGCGATCTCGAGCCGCGGCGGCGAGGCGGGGCTCGGCCATCTCGGCATCCAGGTCGAGAGCGCAGACGAGCTTGCGACCGTGACCGCTCGCGCCAAGGCGGCTGCGGGCGAGGCCCTGATCGAAGAGGGCGCAAGGTGCTGCTACGCCAGAAGCGACAAGGCTTGGGCGACCGACCCTCAGGGAGTGAAGTGGGAGACGTTCCGCACGACGGGCGAGCTTGCCGAGTTCGGCGTCGGCGCCGACGACATCCGTCTCGAAGGGGCCGAAGCGGACGCGGCCACGTCCCGATCAGCGTGCTGCGGCTGACATGTCGGACCGTCGAGCCTACAACGTGCTCTTTCTCTGCACGGGAAATTCGGCGCGTTCGATTCTCGCCGAGGCCGCGCTCAACGAGGAGGGCAAGGGGCGCTTCAGGGCCTATTCGGCCGGTTCGTTTCCCAAGGGACAAATCAATCCTCTGACGTTCGCGCTGCTTCGCCAGAGCGGACTGGCGACCGAAGGCCTGCGCTCCAAGAGCTGGGACGAATTCGCAAGGCCCGGCGCGCCGGAGATGGATTTCGTGTTCACCGTCTGCGACGACGCGGCGGGCGAGGTGTGCCCGGTCTGGCCGGGCCATCCGGTCACCGCTCATTGGGGCGTTCCCGATCCGGCCGCCGTCGAAGGCGACGACATGCGCAAGATGGAGGCGTTCCGTCAGGCGCTGCGGGTTCTGACCAACCGCATTCGCGTCTTCGCCGCACTGCCCTTCGAAAAGCTGGATCGGTTGAAACTCCAGAGCCGCCTCGATGACATCGGGCGAAATTGACGGACGCGCGCTCGCGGCCGAAGCGCTTGGCGCGGCGCTGCTGGTCGCTGGCGTCGTCGGCTCCGGGATCATGGCCGAACGGCTGACGCAGGACGCCGCGCTGACCCTGCTCTGCAATACGCTCGCCACGGGCGCGCTGCTTGCCGCGCTGATCCTCGCCTTTGCGCCGCGTTCGGGCGCGCATTTCAATCCGGCCGTAACCTTCGCCTTTCTGCTCCGAGGTCGGATCGGCGCGCGGACCGCGATCTTCTACGGCATCGCGCAGATCGCGGGCGCAATCCTTGGGGCCTGGCTCGCGCATGCGATGTTCGGCGTGCCCATCTTCGCGCTGGGGGCGCATGCGCGCACCGGCTGGGGTCAGTGGCTGGCGGAAGCGGTGGCGACGTTCGGGCTCCTGACCGTGGCGTTCGGGGCGGAGGGTTCGGTGGCATGGGCGGTGGGGCTCTACATCACCGCGGCCTACTGGTTCACCGCCTCGACCTCCTTCGCCAATCCGGCCGTTACGCTGGCGCGCGCCCTGACGCCGAGCTATTCCGGCATACGTCCCATCGACGCGCCGGCCTTCGTCGCGGCGCAGCTCATCGGAGCGACGCTCGCCGCGGCGGTCGGCTCCTATCTGTTTCCTACTCCGCGGCCTTCGCCGGCTGGCCGGGAAGGCGCGAGCGATGAAAGGGACGATCGCCGAGGATGGTGGCGCGATGCATCACCCGGCGGTGCGGCAGATAGTCGTTCACCGCATAATGCTGCGTGATGCGGTTGTCCCAAAAAGCGATGGCGTTCGGCTTCCAGCGCCAGCGCACCTGGAATTCCGGTTTCTGCACATGGGCGAAGAGCATGGCGAGCAGGGCGTCGCTTTCGTTGCGCCTCAGCCCCTTGATGCGCGAGGTGAATCCGTAATTGACGAACAGCCCGTCGGCGCCGGTTTCCGGGTGGGTGCGCACCACCGGATGGATCACCGGCGGATGCTCCTCGAGCGCTTTTTCGTATCTGGCCTCGCCCGCCGCCCTTGCGACCGTCATCCTCGCGGGAAAGCCGCGGGCGAAATCGTGCACGGCGTCCAGCGTCGACAGGAAATCGCGCATGCGCGGCGAAAGCGCCTCGAACGCCGCCTGCATGTTCGACCAGCAGGTGTCGCCGCCCTCCGGGGGCAGCAGCCTTGCGTAGAGAACCGCCCCGAGCGGCGGGGTCTCGATGAAGGTCACGTCCGTGTGCCAGGCGTCGTTGTCGGTGGGATTGCCGGCATGGTTGTCGAGGATGAAGAGTTCCGGCGCTTCGGCGACGCCCGGATAGAGCGGATGGGTGTGCAACGCCCCGAAGCGCGAAGCGAAGTCGCGATGCTGCGCGGGCGTAATGTGCTGGTCCTCGAAGAACACGACCTTGTGGCGGAGCAGCGCCGCGCGGATCTCGGCGATCTGCTCCGCATCGAGCCTTTGCGCAAGATCGACCCCGCCGATCACCGCTCCGATGGCGGGAGTGAGGGCTTGGATGGAGAAGCTGCTCATGGCCTGTGTCCCGGACCCAACCTATTGAACTCCAACGCTGCGCCCGGAACCAGCGCCTTTCTGCGGCGTCGCATCTCGCCAGGCGGCGCCATACCGGTTAAAATCCGGCTTTCGCAAAAAGAGGAAAATCCGATGGGTTTGCGCATTGGCGACACCGCTCCCGATTTCGAGGCCGACACGACGCACGGTAGGATACGGTTCCACGACTGGCTCGGCGATTCCTGGGGGATTCTGTTCTCCCATCCCAAAGACTTCACGCCTGTCTGCACGACCGAGCTCGGCTACATGGCCCGACTGAAGCCCGAATTCGAAAAGCGCAACGTCAAGATCATCGGCCTTTCCGTCGATCCGGTGGACAGCCATACGCGCTGGGAGAAGGACATCGAGGAGACGCAAGGGGCGAAGGTTTATTACCCCATGATCGGCGATCCCGAGCTCAAGGTCTCCAAGCTCTACGACATGCTGCCGGCGGAGGCCGTTCCCGGCCAGCGCACCGCCAATGACAATCTCACGGTGCGCAC
>DASZRM010000015.1:0-9917 GCA_035549135.1 Rhizomicrobium sp.
GGGCTTTATCTGTCCATGCAGTTCGCGACCCAGGACGCGGCGACGCTCACCGCCGGAATCGTCGCGGTCACGCTCGCCCACTTTCTGAGCGATCTCGAGCTTCAGCATTGGGGCTGGCGCGCGGCGATGCTGCTCGGAGCCTCCATCGTGCCGTTCGGGCTTGTGCTGCGCCGCGCCCTTCCCGAAACGCTGCCGGCGGCCGGCGAGGCGGCGCGCGCGCAGGGCGCCGCGCGCGGCGCGCTCACGCTGCGCCGGCAGTTGAGGCCCCATCTGCGCATCGCGGTTCTGGGGCTCGTCATGCTGATGGCGGGAACGATCGGCGCCTACACCATCGGCTACATGACCACCTACGCCCTCGACACGCTGAAATTTCCCGCGGTGATCGCCTTCGGCGTGCCCATCATCAATGGCGGCTTCTCGATGACCTTCGAGGCGCTGTCGGGCTGGATCGCCGACCGCATCGGCCGCAAGCCGGTGATGATCGCCGCCCAGGCGCTGCTCGTCCTGTCGATCTTTCCCTGCTACTGGGCGATCGAGCATTTCCGCAGCCCGGCGGCGCTCTACGGCGCAGAGACGGTGATGGTGATTCTGGCGGCGCTCGCCTCGGTGCCGCCGATCGTCGCCATCACCGAGCAGCTTCCCGCCTCGATCCGCTCGGGCGCGCTCGCCACGATTTACGCGCTCGCCATCTCGATCTTCGGCGGCACCACCCAATTCGTCGCCAAGGGCCTGATTACGCTGAGCGGCGATGCGCTCGCGCCGGCCTATTATTGGACGGCGGCCGGCGTTCTTGGGCTCATCGCCATGCTGCTGGTGAAGGAGTCCGCGCCGGCGAGAACCGGCGCGGCCTAGCCCGCGCTTCAGCCCTGCCGCTTGAGCGCGCTTTCGTGCCAGCGATGGAGCAGAAGCCACTCAAAGAAGGCGAGCAGGTAGAAATTCGCGATGCCGACGCCGGAGAGCAGCGCGAGCGCCGCGAACATCTTGGCGATTTCCAGCCGGTTTCCGCTTTCGGTGATGCGCCAGGCCAGCCCCGTCGCCGTTCCCGATCCGGCGACGAATTCGGCCACCACCGCGCCGATCAGCGCCAGCCCGCCCGAAATCTTCATTCCCGCGAGGATATAGGGCAGGGCGCCCGGCAAGCGCAGCCTGACGAGCGTCTGCCAGCGCGAGGCGCCGTAGAGCCGGAAGAGGTCGGCAAGGCCCGGATCGACGCTGCGCAGGCCGAGCGTCGCATTCGACAGGATTGGAAAGAACGCGACGATCAGCGCGATGACGACCGCCGCGCGCTCGACATGCTCGTAGCCGACCCAGATGAGAATGAGCGGGGCGATGGCGACGACCGGCGTGACCTGCAGCACCACGGCATAGGGAAAGAGCGCCGCCTCGAGCGCGCGGCTCTCGGCGAAGAGCACCGCGAGCGCAAGTCCGCCGGCGAGCGCGATGGCGAAGGCGATCCAGGTCACCGCCAGCGTCACCCAGAGCGATCCCAAGAGCGAGCCGAAATTGTCGAAGAGCGCGCCGGCGACGGCGACCGGTCCCGGCAGCACGAAGACCGGGACCTCATAGTGGCGAACCAGGAATTCCCAGAGCGCGAGCGCGGCGATGCCGAGCATGAGCGGAAACAGATATGTCCAGAACCTGTTCATGCGGCTTCATCCCCTTGAGGGGCGGTGGATGCCTGGGCGCCGCCGGCGCCGCGAAAATTTCGACCCTTGCGCAAAGTCGGGGCGAAGGCGCGCCGGCCGCTCACGCCCGCCCCTCCATCGCGCTCCTCAGCGCCGCCGACACCCGGCCGGCCGCGTCGGCGAATTCCTGCGTCAGCCGGTAGCTCTGATCGCGCAGCGGCGGCGGATGCAGCCGGATGTCCGCGGCGATGCGCCCCGGGCGCGGCGTCATCACCGCGACGCGCGACGACAGATAGGAGCTTTCATAGACGCTGTGGGTGACGAAGATCACCGTCATCGCATCCTCGCGCGCGATGGCCAGAAGCGTGTCGTTGAGCGCCTGCCGGCTCAGCTCGTCCAGCGCCGCGAAAGGCTCGTCCATCAACAGCAGTTTCGGCTCCGCCGCGATGGCGCGCGCGATGGAGGCGCGCATCTTCATCCCGCCGGAAAGCTCGCGCGGATAGGCCGCCTCGAAGCCCTTGAGGCCGGCGCGCGCGATCGCCCTGAGCGCGCGCTCGCGCGCCTCGGAAGCGCCGGCGTTCTGAAGCTCGAGCGGCAGGCGCACATTGGCCAGCACGTCGGCCCAGGGCATCAGCGTCGGCTCCTGAAAGACGAAGCCGAGCTGCGGGCGGCCCTGCGGCCACGACACCGTTCCGCCCGTCGGCTGGACGAGACCGGCCGCGATTCTGAGCGCCGTCGATTTTCCGCACCCCGACGGACCCACCAGCGAGAGAAATTCGCCGCTCGCCACATCGAGGTCGATGCGCGCGATGGCCTCCAATCCCCGCTCGAAGGTCTTCGAAACTCCGGAGAGCGACAGCAGCGTGGACATGACCGGCGGCCGATTGCGACGTTTGGCGACGAATCGTTTCTAAGGCGATCTATCGTTTCTCATCGCCGGGCCATGCGCGAGACAAAATTGCCGTGGGCGCGCGCCGCAGGTTGAGGATCGGGGCGACCGCTATCGCCCTTTACCTTCGATCGGAGTCGCAACTGTCGCGAATCTCCACTACTCTTCCGCGGCCGGTGGGGGATCGGCTCCCATCGTATATCGGAGGATTCGATAATGCTTACCGTTCGTACGCTGGCGCTTTTGGCCGGCGCGGCGTTTTTCGCCGCTTCGGCTCAGGCCGGCCAGGTGAAATACAACGCCATGGGTCATACCGGTCAGGCGCATGTGGATCGTTCGCATACGCCCGGAAGTTTCAAGACCAAGGCCAAAGTCGCCTACAATTATTCGCGCGGCTTCGGCATCGACCGCTCGAAGAACGTGTCGGATTTCCAGCATCCGAGCACCGGCATCTACTGCATCCTTCCGTCGGTTTCCGTCGACACGACCCAGGACTATCCGCTGGTGAGCATCGAGTGGGACAGCTCCTTCGGTTCGGCGCTGTTCGCATATTGGAAGGACCCCAATGTGTTCAGCGATTGCCCGTCCGGGTATCAGGAAGTCACGACCTATGAAGCCGACGACGGCATCCCGGTGACGCTGACCGACAACGTCGCCTTCGATTTCATGATCCACTAAGGATCGTCGGCATGACGGGGCCCGTCGGAGAAATCCGGCGGGCCTTCGCCGTTTTGGGCGCCTGGGACCGCGCGTCCCCATGGTTCGACAGGCTCACCATGGGGAAAACAAGAGGTCCTCATCCTGAGCTTGTCGAAGGATGAGCTTGTCGAAGGGTGCGCCGCGTTCGAACGCGAGCGGGCTAGCGCGCGGCGGCCATGAATTTCAGCGTATAGGCCTTGCGGTAGTCGAGCGTCCGCGGATAGAGGCCAAGCCCCGCCATCGCATCGAAGAATTCCTTCCAGCGCGCGTCGGTCATGGCGCCGATATGAGCGCCTTTCTGCGCGGCGGGGCCGGCGATGCCGTAGGATTTCATCTTGGCGATGGCCTGCGCGATCAGGCCGTCGGTCATCTCCGGATTGTCGCGCTTGATGAGCGCGTCGCCGGGCCGGGGATCGCCGTAGAGATAGTCGCGCCAGCCCTCGGCGCTGGCGGCGACGAAGGCGCGCACCGCGGCCGGATTGCGGTCGATCAATCTCTGCCGCGCCAGCACAAGATTGGCGTAGCCGGGATAGCCGTTGTCGGCGAGCAGGAAGACCTGCGGCTTGAAATGGCCCTCGCGCTCGATCGTATAGGGCTCGCTCGTCAGATAGCCTTCCTGGATGGCCTTCGGATCGACGAGGAAGGGCGCCAGGTTGAAGGTGTATTTTCGGATCTGGGAATCCTCAAAGCCGTATTTGGCCTTCAGCCACGGCCAGAACGCGCTGGTCGCCGCGTCGGAGATCATGATCGGCTTGCCCTTCATGTCGGCCAGCGACTTCACGTCGGCGCGCGGATGGGTGATGAGCACCTGGGGGTCCTTCTGGAACACCGCCATCACGGCGCGGATCGGCGCGCCGGCCTTTACGATGTTGAGCGCGATGAAATCGTTCGAGCCGATGCCCATGTCGGCCGCGCCGCCGGCCAGAATTTGCGGCACGTTCACGCTCGGCCCGCCTTGAAGGATTTTCACCTCGAGGCCGCGCCTGGCGTAAAGCCCCTCGGCCAGCGCCTCGTAGAAGCCGCCATGCTCGGCCTGAGCCTTCCAGTCGGTGACGAAGGCGATGTGGGTTGAGGCCTGCGCCGAAACGGCAAAGGCGAGCGCCGCGCCGGCGCCGAGCAAGACCCCTTTCATGTTCGCTCCCCGGAGCGCGCTTGTCCGCGCCCCCGTTTTGCGGCTGAAATGCGCCGCTTCCTGCCGAAAGCCGTTTGCGACATGCATGAGTTTTCCAGCTTTGTCTACCTGGGCATGCAGAAGACGGGCTCGACCTTCATTTCCACCGTGCTGGACAAATTCTGCGTCGAGACCGGCGAACGCAAGCGCGCCAGCCGCGTGCCGCAGGAGGCGCGCGAAGGTTCCCGCTTCTATTTCATCTCGATCCGCGATCCGCTCGAGGCCTATCTCTCGCTCTATTCCTATGGCTGCGAGGAGCGCGGCGGCCTGCGCAGCCGCTTCGAGCGCGAGGATCGCGAGGCGCTCTATGACGGCACGGCCGAGGGATTCCGCGACTGGCTCGCTTTTGTGCTTGAGCCGGAAAACGCGGCGATTTTCGGCCGCGCCTACGCCGCTCATGGCGGGGGGCGAACGGCGCGGCTGGTCGGCCTGCAGAGCTTTCGCTTCCTTCGCGCGGCGTTGCCGGCCACGGACGCGCTCGGCCAATGCGCCGACGCCGGCGAAATCCGCGCGCTCTACGCCCGCGCCAAGCTGCCGGATGTCGTGCTGCGCAACGAGACGCTGCGCGAGGATCTGTGCGCGCTGCTGAGCGGGCCGCTGCGCTACGCCATCGCCGATCTCGACGCCGCGCTCGCTTTCGTGCGCGATAGCCCGCCGATCAACGCCTCCAACCGCGTCGTCGACGGCTCGGCGCTCGACGAGGCGCTCGCGAAACGGCTGCGCGAGCGCGAATGGTTTCTGTGCGAGACTTTCGGCTACTGACCTGCGCCGCGCAGATGGGCCCGAAGACAGGCGGCCAATCCCGCCAGGGCGCAGAAGGCGGCGATGGCGTGGCCCGTCTCCCAGCGCGCGCGGAAGGACGGCCAGTCCGCCGGCAGGCTCGCGGCGGTCCATCCGTTCACCGCCGCATTGACCGGCGCGTTGAACAGAAAGTAGGCGGCGAGCATGCCCACATAGGCGAGCGCGGCGACGATCAGCGGCCGTCGCGCCAGTCCCGTCCCGAACCGGGGCGTCAGCAGGAGCACGGTGAGGGCGAGCGCGCCGATTTCGGTGGGCGCGCCGATGAACGGTCCCCAGCCGCGATAGAGATGCTGCTGGATCGCAAGCCAGAGCGCGCCGTCTTCGATCGCAAGCTTGTTGGGCGCCTCCAGCACATGGGCCATCGGCGCGAGGGTCGCGAGGAACGAAAGGACAAGGCTGAGGCGGCGGAGCATTTCCGGCCTAGTCGTCGTCGTCATCGTCGTCGCTGTCGCTGGGCGGCGACGGGGGCGGCGGCGCGGAAGAGGGGCGGTCGCGCCCGAACAGCCAGTCGAAGAAGCTGCGATGTTCGCCGGGCTGGGCTTGCTGCTGGCGCTGCGCGGAGAGCGCGGGCTGGCCGGATTCGTCGTCGCCCGGCGGCGGCGAGGAGAGCGCCGCGTCGAAGATCGCCGTCCCCGCCGGCGGCTCCGGCGGCGAGCGGTCGAGCGGCCGCGCCGGCTTGCCGCGCTCGGCCGCCGTCATCAGCTCATGCCAGATGGTCGAGGGCAGGCTTCCGCCGGTGACCCCTCTCATCGGCGAAGAGTCGTCGTTGCCCACCCATACGCTCGCCACATAGTCGGCGGTGAAGCCCACGAACCAGGCGTCGTGATAGTCCTGGGTGGTTCCGGTCTTGCCTGCGGCTTCGTGGCCGGCGATGGCGGCGGCGCGGCCGGTGCCTTCGGTGACGACGCCGTAGAGCATCGCCACCAGATCCTTGTCGACATGCTCGGCGATGATGCGCTGCGGGGCGGGCGGCTTGCGCTTGTAGAGGACATGGCCGGCGGAATCGTCGACCTCGGTGACGAAATAGGGATTGGCCGCGAAGCCGCCATTGGCGAAGGCGGCGTAGGCGGCGGTCAGCTCGAAGGGCGTGACCTCGGAGGTGCCGAGCGCAAGCGAGGCGTTCTGCGCCAGCGGCGACTGGATTCCGCAGCGCGCCGCGGCGTCGACGATGGTCGAGATTCCCACTTCCTGCGCGAGATTGGCGGTGATGGTGTTGACCGAATGAGCCAGCGCGTCGGCAAGCGTCAGCGTGCCGTAGGAGCGTCCGCCGAAATTGGTCGGCGTCCAGCCGTCGATGTCGACCGGCTCGTCGTCGCGAACGTCCCAGGGCGTCAGCCCCGCCTCGAGAGCGGCGAGATAGACGAAGGGCTTGAAGGCCGAGCCGGGCTGGCGATGCGCCTGGGTCGCGCGGTTGAAGGTGCTTTCCGCGTAGTCGACGCCGCCCAGGAGCGCCACCACCGCGCCGTCGGGCTTCATCACCACGGCGGCGGCCTCGCTGGCGTGGGCCCTGCGGCCGGATTTGCGCAGCACCTTGAGCGCGGCGGCGCGCGCGGCGTCCTGGATGCGCGGCTCGAGCATGGTGTGGACGATGAGGTCGGAGGTCGGCTGCCCGCCGTTCGGGCTCGCCTTTTTCAGCGCCTCGTCCGCGGCGGCGTCGAGATAGAAATTGCGCGCGTCGCTGACGGCATGGTTCACCGTGACGGCCGGATTGGCGCGCGCTTGGCGCGCCTGGTCCGCTGTGATCGCGCCGGTCTCCACCATCTTGCGCAGGACGATGCCGGCGCGCTCCTGCGCCTTGGCGAGATCTCGCCGCGGCGAGAAGACGCTCGGCGCGCGCGTCAGCGTGGCCAGCATCGCCGCCTCGGGCAGGGTGAGATCGCGCGCCGACTTGTTGAAATAGACATGCGCCGCGCCGTCGACGCCATAGGCGCCGGAGCCCAGATAGATGCGGTTCAGATAGAGCTCGAGGATCTGCGCCTTGGACAGCGATTTTTCGAGCTGCGCCGCCTCCAGCAGCTCGAACCATTTGCGCTTGAGCGTGCGCTCCTGGCTGGTGAAGACGATCTTGGCCGTCTGCTGGGTGATGGTCGATCCGCCGGCGACGATCCGGCCCGCGCGAATGTCGTGGATGGCCGCGCGCATCAGCCCGCGCACGTCGATGCCGTGATGCTCGTAGAAGCGCCGGTCCTCCATGGCGATGAAGGCGGCCGGAAGATAGGCAGGCATCTGATCGAGGCGGAGCCGCTCGCCGATGATGGCGCCGCGGTGGCCGATCTCCCGGCCGTCGGCGTCGAGGAAGGTGAAGGCGAGCGGGCGGTTGACGGCGTAGAGATCCTGCGACCGGTCTAGCGGCGGGGCGAAATAGCTGAGGATCGTGGGCAGCGCCGCCAGGAGCGCGAAGGGAATCGCCGCCACCACCACCGCCAACGCCAGAAGCCGGGCGAAGAAGCCGCGACGGTCGGCGAACCACTCGCCGATCGCCCGAAATGCGGATGTGAGGAAGTCGCCCATGCCGCGCGCTTGGTGACCGAACTTTGGGGCGGATTCAAGGCTCTAGGCGTTAAGCCTCGGAAAGGCGGCCGTCAGCGCTCGTAGCCGTGGAGCTCGAATTCGGGGCGGCACTTTTCATAGACGATGTCGCGTTGTTCCGGCGAGAGAAGCTCGCGCGCCGGCCGCGGGTCGTCGCGCTCGGTCTGACGCTTCCGCGGCAGGATCTCCGGGACCGGAAATCCGACGCGCGCGCCCACCCGGCGGATATCCTCCTCCATCGTCTCGAGGCGGATGTAATCTTGCGCCACCGAACGGCCGTCGATCGAATAGTATTTGAAACTCGCATATTCGCCGTCGTTGACGACGCGGTTGAGATAGGTGGCGAAGTCGCGCCGTTCATGTTTCTCGAGCAGCTCGCGGTCGCCGCGTTTTTTCAGATGCTTGCCGCGGGCGCGGTTCTTGAAATAGGCGTAGGAAACGCATTTCTCGTACGGGTGGCGCTCGCTGGTGAATTTGAACAGGCGGTCCCAGACGTCGTCGCGGATCAGGTCGCGAATCTCCGAAACGGTGATGTGGGTGACGAGGTTCTCGTTTTTCGGGATGTCGACGCCGGGCTTGGCGATCGGGGCGATCACCTGCAGATCCTCGCGGATGAAAAGATCGTCCGGCCCCAGGCTCTCCTTGAGGATCGACTCGATGGTGCTGCTGCCGGTTTTGCGCGTGCGAATGTAGATGTAATTGTACTTGAGCGAGATAATCATGGCCTGGCCGTTGGAGCGCAGGCTGATCTTGTAAGGGCGGGGCGGACCGGCCGCAAGCGCCGGCGCCCGTCGGCGCCCGACGCCCGGCGCCTGAGGCGCGCGCGCCTGTCGCATAGCGCGGGGCGTCCGCTCCGGTCGGACGGAATTCTTCTTGCCCCGATTGGATTTTCCGCCGGCGGGCGGCCGGCCAAAAAAATTTTTCCCGCCCCCCTTGAACCGTCACGGTCGAACCTCCATTTCGCCCATATCCCCACAATTGCGAGAACGCGATGCCCCGGACACCGAACAGGCCGCCGGACTGCGGCGCCCTGTCCGCAGCGATGAAGGACGTCCGGCCCGGCGACGTCGACTCCGAATGGATGGATGAGATGGTCAAACGGCTCTTCAAGGAACTGCAAAGGCAGCTCGCCTGCGTCGAGGCGACGAGGCCCGAAGACAACGACGTGAAGAAAGCGCAGACGCGCGCGGCGAATTTGCGCACGTTGAGCACGATCGAACGCACGCTCGAACGGCTTGCGCGCCTCGAGCAGCAGCGCATCGCGCGGCGCCAGACCAAGGCGGTGGCCAGCAATGACGACATGCGCGCAAGGCTTCAGCATCGCATCAATCTTCTCCTTGAGCACCGCGGAGAAGAGACGATTCCTGGCCAGTCTGACGGCTGACGAGGCCAGATTTCTCGACACGGAATGGTCGGTCTGGGCGCGCCCCGACCAGCTGCCTCCGCCGGGCGACTGGCGGGTCTGGCTGTTCCTGGCGGGCCGCGGCTCGGGCAAGACGCGCGCCGGCGCCGAATGGATCGCGAGCGGCGTTCATTCCGGCGCCATGCGGCGCATCGCGCTCCTCGGCGCCACCTATCGCGACGCGCGGGCGGTGATGATCGAGGGCGAGTCGGGATTGCTGAGGGCGAGCGGCGCCGCGCTCTACCAGCCGTCGAACAACCAGGTGCTCTGGCCGTCCGGCGCGGTGGCGACCGTGCTCAGCGCCGAAGAGCCCGACGGCGTGCGCGGCCATCAGTTCGACGCCGCCTGGGGCGATGAATTGTGCAAATGGCCCGAGCCGCAGGCGGCGCTCGACATGCTCGAAATGGCGCTGCGCATCGGGCGGAGGCCGCGCATGCTCTTGACCACCACGCCGCGCAACATTCCGGCGCTGAAGGCGCTGATGGCGCGCGGCGACGCCGCCGTCACCCGCGGCGCCACGCGCGACAACGGCGCGTTTCTGGCGCCCGGATTCGTGGAGAGCCTCGAGGCGCGCTACGGCGGCACGCGGCTCGGCCGCCAGGAGCTCGACGCGGAAATCATCGAGGACAACGATGCCGCGCTGTGGCGGCGGTCGTGGATCGAGCGCGGGCGGGCGCGCGCGGCGCCGGAGCTTGTCCGGATCGTCGTCGCCGTCGATCCGCCCGCCTCCGCCCATGGCGACGAATGCGGAATCGTGGTCGCCGGACGCGCCGAAACGGGCGAGGCCTATGTGATCGCGGA
>DASZRM010000016.1:0-28079 GCA_035549135.1 Rhizomicrobium sp.
CTGGGTGAAGGGAACGCCGAGCGCGGCGACGTCGCCGCGGAGCTTCTGTCCGGTGAGCGGCTTGGTCGAGTCGTAGAGCATGTAGCCGCCCGGCTCGATCTCGGCGACGTCGCGGTTCCAGGTCTGCGGGTTCATCAGCACAGCGAGATCGACGCCGCCGCGCCGGCCGAGCCATCCTCCGCCCGACACGCGCACCTCGTACCAGGTAGGCAGGCCCTGGATGTTCGAGGGAAAGATGTTTCGCGTCGCCACCGGCACACCCATGCGCAGCACCGCGCGGGCGAAGAGTTCGTTGGCCGAGGCCGAGCCCGAACCGTTGACGTTGGCGAACTTGACGACGAAGTCGTTGGTGGAAATGATTTGCTTCATCGTCCGCAGGCCTGCGCCGTCTCCAGATAGAACTTCTGCATGTCCCACGCGCCGGTGGGGCAGCGCTCGGCGCACAGCCCGCAATGCAGGCAGACATCCTCGTCCTTCACCATCACGCGCCCGGTCTTGAGATAGTCCGAGACGTAAAGGTCCTGCGTCTTGGGATTGTTGGTCGGCGCCGTCAGATGCGTGCGCAGAACGTCTTCGGGATCGTTCTCCGTGAAGGTGATGCAGTCCACCGGGCAGATGTCGACGCAGGCGTCGCACTCGATGCAGAGGTTTTTCTCGAACACCGTCTCGACGTCGCAGTTGAGGCAGCGCTGCGCCTCCTTGAAGCCGAGCTCCTTGGTGAAGCCGAGCTCGACTTCCATGTTGACGTTGTTGAGCGTCAATTCGTGCGGCGCGTGCGGCACCTTGAAACGAAGGTCCAGCGACACGTCGTTGTCATAGGACCATTCGTGAATGCCCATCTTCTGGCTCGCCAGCGTGTGCGGATCGGGCGGGCGCTTCTTAACGTCCTGGCCGCGGCAAAGAAGATCGATGGAGACGGCGGCCGCATGGCCATGGGCCACCGCCCAGATGATGTTCTTTGGGCCGAACGCCGCATCGCCGCCGAAGAAGACTTTCGGATTGGTCGACTGATAGGTGACGGGATCGACGACCGGCATGTCCCACTTGTCGAATTCGAGACCGATGTCGCGTTCGATCCAGGGAAAGGCGTTCTCCTGGCCGACGGCGACCAGCACGTCGTCGCATTCCATGTGCACATCCGGCTCGCCGGTCGGCGCGAGATTGCGACGGCCCTTGGCGTCGTACTCGGCCTTGACCTTTTGGAACAGAACGCCGGTGAGCTTGCCATTCTTGTGGGTGAATTCCCTGGGCACGAGGAAATTCAGGATCGGAATGCCTTCGCTCATGGCGTCGTCCTTCTCCCATGGCGAGGCCTTCATCTCCTCGAAGCCGGAGCGGACGACGACTTTCACATCCTCGCCGCCGAGCCGGCGCGAGGTGCGGCAGCAATCCATCGCGGTGTTGCCGCCGCCGAGCACGATCACGCGCTTGCCGATCCTGGTCGTATGACCGAACGACACGGAGGACAGCCAGTCGATGCCGATATGGATGTTCGCGGCGGCCTCCTTGCGGCCGGGAATGTCGAGCTCGCGCCCGCGCGGCGCGCCGCAGCCGACAAACACCGCGTCATAGCCCTCGGCGAGAATCTTCTTGAGCGAGTCGACCTTGCGGCCGAAGCGCGTCTCCGGCTTGAGATCGAGGATGTAGCCGCACTCTTCGTCCAGCACCGTCTCGGGCAGGCGGAATTTCGGAATCTGCGTGCGCATCATCCCGCCCGCGAACGGGTCCTGGTCGTAGATCACGACCTCATAGCCGATGGGCAGAAGATCGCGCGCCACGGTGAGCGAAGCCGGGCCCGCGCCGATCAGCGCAACGCGCTTTCCGTTCTTCTTCTCTGCCGGCTTGGGCAGGCGGTCGCGGATGTCGTCCTTGCAGTCGGCGGCGACGCGCTTCAGGCGGCAGATCGCGACGGGCTGCTCCTCGACGCGCCCGCGCCGGCAGGCCGGCTCGCAGGGCCGATCGCAAGTGCGGCCGAGCACGCCGGGAAAGACGTTGGACTTCCAGTTGATCATGTAGGCGTCGGAATAGCGCCCCGCCGCTATCAGACGGATGTATTCGGGCACCGGCGTGTGCGACGGACACGCCCATTGGCAATCCACGACCTTGTGGAAGTAATCGGGATTGGTGACGTCGGTCGGCTTCATTCCCGGGCGGCGCGCCGGCTGTTGCGGACGGCCCTCAGTGATCACGGAACTCATATCTTCGTATCGAACTCCCGGCGGCGCGCGATTTTTCGCCCTGATGACAGCCCGTCACGCGCGAATGTCCTATATAGCGCGAATCGCACGGACTTCGCGCTTTTTCTGATATGAGACAGGGAGATAGGGCGCGTTATCTTGCCCCGGCCCGGCGGTTCCGGACCGATTTGTGCTCAACCCGTTGAGAAATCACATCTTTCCATTGCCGGACTACCAACATGGACCTTTCCCTGTCCGCCGACCAGAAGGCCATTGCCGGCGCCGTCGAGAAAATTTGCGCGGGCTTCGACGATGCGTACTGGAGCGAATGCGACGAGGCCGCGCGGTTCCCGGAAGAGTTCTATCGCGCCATCGCCGATGCGGGGTTTCTCGGCATCTGCATGCCGCAGGAACTGGGCGGCGCGGGCCTCGGCGTCGTCGAAGCCGCGATCATGATGCACGAAGTGGGGAAGGGCGGCGGCGGATACGCGGCGGCGTCTTCGATCCATCTCAACATCTTCGGACCGCACGCCATCGTCGTGCACGGCACGGAGGAGCAGAAGAAGCGCATGCTGGTCCCGCTCATCGAGGGCGAGCAGAAGGCGTGCTTCGGCGTCACCGAACCGAACGCAGGCCTCGATACGACCAGCATAGAGACCTTCGCGCGCCGCACCAATGACGGCTACATCGTCCGTGGTCGGAAGATCTGGACGACGACGGCGCAGGAAGCCGACAAGATTCTTCTGCTCACCCGCACGGCGAAGAAGGAAGAGGGGCGCAAGCCGACCGACGGCATGACCCTTTTCTACACCACGCTCGACCGCGCCAAGGTCGAGGTGCGCCGCATCCCGAAGATGGGCCGCGCCGCGGTGGATTCGAACACGGTGTTCATCGACGACCTCTTCGTTCCCGACGAAGACCGCATCGGCGAGGAGGGCAAGGGTTTCCGCTATCTGCTCGATTCTCTCAACCCCGAGCGCATCCTGATCGGAGCGGAAGCGATCGGCCTCGGCCGCGACGCGCTCGCCCGCGCCGCCGGCTACGCGCGCGAACGCAAGGTGTTCGGCCGCGCCATCGGCCAGAACCAGGGCATCCAGCATCCGCTCGCGGAAGCCTGGGCGTATCTGGAGAGCGCGTGGTGGATGTGCCTGCGCGCCGCGTCGCTCTACGATTCGAAACAGCCCTGCGGCGCCGAAGCCAATGCCGCGAAACTGCTCGGCGCCCGCGCCGCCTTCGAGGCGTGCAGGAAGGCGGTGATGACGCATGGCGGTATGGGCTACGCCAAGGAGTACCAGGTCGAGCGCCTGTTTCGCGAAAGCATGCTGCCCATGCTCGCCCCGGTGACCGAGCAGCTGATCCTGTCCTTTATTGGCGAGAATGTTCTGGATCTTCCGAAGTCGTACTAGCCAATGCGCATTCTGTGCGTTGCTGGTCCGCCTTGGGCAGCCATGCAATGGATTGGATTAGGCGCGGCTTGAACGAGGTTTGGCTTTCGTATTGGCTATAGTTAGGCCTGGAGCCAACCTGTCATTCCCGGCGAGGATCGCGCGCAACGCGTGCGATCCGAGGGAAGGGAACCCAACTTGACGCGATATTTCGTCTATTTGCTCGCTAGTAAACCGTATGGAACGCTGTACGTCGGCGTGACGGGTGACCTCGCGGAGCGCACTTGGCAGCATAAGAGTAATCTGATCGAAGGCTTTACGAAAAAATACGGTGTGCACTTGCTAGTCTGGTTCGAGGAGTGGGGCGTCGTCGGCGACGCGATCGACCGGGAGAAACAGATCAAAGGCTGGAATCGAGCATGGAAAATCAAGTTAATCGAAAAGCAGAATCCGACTTGGAAAGACCTGTATGAGGATTTCCTGAAGTGAAAAAGTTAGGTTCCCTTCCCTCGGCCTGCTTTGCAGGCCTCGCCGGGAATGACAAGGTGAGTTTGTTATGACCGGCATTCCTGTTCTCGAAACCCCCCGCCTCATCCTGCGCGGACAAACCAAGGAAGACTTCCCCGCCTTCGCCGCGATGTGGGCCGATCCCATCGTCACGCACTTCATCGGCGGCTCGCCGCTATCGGAAGAAGACGCCTGGGCGAAGTTCATGCGCATCGCCGGCCACTGGGCGCTGCTGGGCTTCGGCTTCTGGGGCATCTTCGAGAAGGCGAGCGGCCGCCGCATCGGCGAGGCCGGCATTCTCGACGTGAAGCGCGAGATCGTTCCCTCATTCCACGGCGTGCCGGAGATCGGCTGGGGTCTGCTCCCGGAGGTACACGGCAGGGGCTATGCGACCGAGGCGGTGAAGGCGATCTTGGCGTGGGCCGAGAACCATTTCGGCAAGGTTCGCATGGTCTGCATCATCGATCCCGAAAACGCGCCATCGCTCCGCGTCGCCGCGCGGTGCGGGTTCAACGAATGCGCGCGCACGACCTACAAGGGCGAGCCGACGATCGTTCTCGAACGTTTTCCGTCATGAAATTGCGACGGGAAATTGACGCTTGACCTCGCTGCGGCGGCGAACAAATCTCCGCCGGCGCGGCGATCGGGAGATTCATGGAACGGCTGATCAGAGGCTATCGCGATTTCCGCAAGCGTCGCTGGCCCGCGGAGCGCGAGCGCTATATCGAGCTCTCCCGCAAGGGCCAGAAGCCGGAATATCTCATCATCGCCTGCAGCGATTCCCGCTCCGATCCGGCGACGATTTTCGACGCCCATCCGGGCGAGTTCTTCGTCGTGCGCATGATCGCGGCGATCGTGCCGCCCTATGAGGAGAAGGTCGGGTTCTTCGGCACGCGCTCGGCGATCGCCTATGGCGTGATGGCGCTCAATGTGCGCAACATCGTCGTGATGGGTCACGCCCAATGCGGCGGCGTCGCCGCTGCGCTCGATCCGCAATCGGCGAACGGCATTCCCTTCGTGAAGGAATGGGTGTCGCTGTTGAATCCCGTGGTGGAGGGCGCGGTCTGCGAGCCGCACGGATCGGATCCGTGTCCCAATGTCGAGCGCGAGACGGTGAAGCTGTCGGTCAGGCGGCTGCTCGATTACCCTTTCATCGCCGAGCGCGTGGGGGCGGGAACGCTCAAGGTCGACGGCGCGCGGTTCGGCATCGCCGACGGCGTCCTCGAGGTGCTCGACCAGAAGACAGGCGCCTTCGAGCCGGTCAAGCCGCGATCCTTCTTCTCGTTCGGACGTTGAGGGAGCGCTGGCGCCATTGGGACGAACAGGCTAGCGTTCGGAAAACCTGCGCCGAGGTCGAGGCGCGAATTTCGGGCATCGAAGAACGCTGAAAATTTCCGCATCTGAGGCAAGACCGTGTCCGGACTTTATTTCGAAGAGTTCTCCGTCGGCCAGAAATTCGTGCACCCGATCCGCCGCACGGTGACGGAGGCCGACAACGTCTTCTTCACCGCCATGACCCACAACCCGGCGCAGCTTCACCTCGACGAGGAATATGCGAAGGGCACGGAGTTCGGCGCGCGCATCGTCAACTCTCTGTTCACGCTTGGGCTCATGATCGGCATCTCGGTGGGCGAGACGACGCTCGGCACCACCGTCGCCAATCTCGGCATGGACGAGGTGCGCTTTCCCAAGCCCGTCTTCCATGGCGACACGCTGCATGTCGAAACGCAAGTGCTGGAGCTGCGTCCCAGCAAGTCTCGGCCCGGGCAGGGCATCGTCACGTTTCTGCACAAGGCGATCAATCAGCGCGGCGAAGTGGTCGCGCAGTGCAAGCGCAGCGCGTTGATGCTCGGCAGACCGAAATGATCCTTCGTTCGCTCCTCTTCGTTCCCGCCGACAGCGAGAAGAAACTCGCAAAAGCGAAGTCGTCGCCGGCCGACGCGCTGATCCTCGATCTTGAGGATTCCGTCGCCGCAGAAAACCGCCCGAGGGCGCGCGAGATGGCGCGCGAATTCCTGAAAGCCGCCCACAAACAGGCGATTTGGGTGCGGATCAATCCGCTCGGCAGCCCCGACTTCATCCGCGACATAGAGGCTGTGACCGCATCGCGGCCTGCCGGGTTCGTCGTGCCGAAGCCCGATGGACCGCAATCGCTTCACGTCATCGACGCCCATCTGATCACGCGCGAGACCCATGCGGGCATCGCCCATGGCGCGATCAAGCTCTTGCCGGTCGCGACCGAAACGCCGGCCGCGGCGATGTCGTTGCAGGACTATCGCTCGCCGCCGCCGCGCCTCGCCGCCATGACATGGGGCGCGGAGGATCTGTCGGCGGCGCTCGGCGCCACGGGCAACCGCGACGAAAGCGGGGAGTTTTTGCTCACCTACAGGATCGTTCGATCGCTTTGCCTGATTGCGGCCAAGGCCGCCGGCGTGCCGGCCATCGAAACGCTGCATGCCGATTTCCGCGACGCCAAGGGTCTCGAACGCGCCGCGCGCGCGGCCCAGCGCGAAGGCTTCTCGGGCATGCTTGCGATTCATCCCGATCAGGTCGCTGTCATCAACGATGCGTTCACGCCGTCGGCATCGGATGTCGAGCATGCGAAGCGCGTCGTCGCAGCCTTTGCGTCAGGCGCCGGCGTCGCTTCGCTCGACGGCAAGATGCTGGACCAGCCGCATCTCAAGCAGGCGAAGTCTGTGCTCGCGATGGACGTGGCGATAAAGAACAGACCCTCCCCTTGAGGGAGGGTCGACAATTTGTGTCGAGCGAAGTGAGACACAAGTTTCGGGGAGGGGTGATTGCGCCGAACCCCTCCCCAAAAAACGCTGCGCATTTTTTTGGCCCCCCTCAAGGGGAGGGTTGCGCCGGCGCCGGCTTGTGCGCCCTCGCCCGCCGCATCATCCAGCCATAAAGAATGACGGTGAGCGCCGCGAACACGCCGGGCCCGATCCAGTTCATCCATGGGAAGTCCGCCGGAACCAGGGCGAAGGGCGCGTCCAGACCCGTGGCGGAGATCACGCCCGCATTGATGACGCCCCAAAGGCTCTCGCCGACGATCATGCCGGAGGCGACTAGCACCGCGAGACGCCGGGAGTATTCGGGGCTCTTCGCGCCCTTGGTCCAGCCGTCGTACCAATGGCCGATCACGGCCCCGAGCACGACCGGAAGCGTAGCCGACATCGGCAGATAGATGCCGATGCCGATGGCGAGCGGGGGCAGGCGAAGCCATTTCAGCAGGCCGAGCGCTTCATCGACGGCGATCAGAACGACGCCGAGCCCGAGACCCACATAGATCATGTTCCAGTTGAGATTGCCGCCGATCACGCCCTGCGCCAGCGCGGATATCAGCGTCGCCTGGGGCGCGGCCAGCGGCGTCGTTCCGGCGACGACATGGGGATTGGGAGCGCCGAGGAACCCCATCGAATTGGCGAGCAGGTTGAGCACCGGCGGGATGACGGCGGCGCCCGCGATCACGCCGACGATCAGCGCCCATTGCTGCGCGCGCGGCGTCGCCTTCACGAGCTGGCCGGTTTTCAGGTCCTGAAGGTTGTTGTTGGAGATGGTGGCGATGGCGAACACGATCGCGGTCGCGAACAGCGCGAAGGCGACGAGGGCCTTCTGCGCCTCGGCCGGCGGATGGGCGACCGCGACGAAGACCAGCGAGCAGAACAGGATCGCGAGAATTCCCACGCCCGAGATCGGCGAGTTTGAAGCGCCGATCAGGCCCGCCATGTAGCCGCACACGGCGGCGATGAGGAATCCGCCGATGAAAATGAAGGGGATTGCCGTCGCGATCAGGATCGTCATGTCTCCGGCGAGCGGCGTCGGCAGGATGAACGCGTAGAGCAGCCAGCCGATGATGGCGAGGCAGCCAAGCGCGATCAGCCCGATCCACGAAGGCGAAAGATCGGTGTCGGTCCGCTCGGCCGTTCCGGCCTTCCGCGCGCGGTTGGCGCTCAAGGTCGAGACCACACCGCTCACCACCGGCCCGATCAGCTTGAGCAAGGTCCAGACCGATGCGACCGCAATCGCGCCCGCGCCGATGAAGCGCACATCGCGCCGCCAGATTCCGTCGGCGTAGTCGGCGAGCGAGCCGGTGACGGGATGGAGCGATGTCAGATAGGGCACGAACCCGGCCCATGAGATCAGCAACCCGACCAGCATCGCCATGCCGACGCTGAGGCCGACGAGATATCCCGCACCCACCAGCGCCAGCGAATATCCCATGTCGATCCCGCTCGCCGCGCTCGCGCCCACGCGGAAGAAGGTCGTAAATTCGGCGGTGGCGATGCGCGTCGCGGCCAGGATGGCGAGCCCCGTGGACGCGATCGCGCCATAGACGACCGCCAGCAATCCTTCGCGCGATTCGGCGCCGGCCTGGCTGCGCGCGGCGTCCCCGACCTCGAGCACTTCGGCGGCGGCGACGCCTTCGGGATAGGGAAGGTCGGTGTTGACCACCATCGCGCGGCGCAGCGGGATCGTGAACAGCACGCCCAGGATGCCGCCGGAGACGCAGATCAGAAAGCTCTCCCAGAACGGAAACTCGACCCACCAGCCGACGATGAGAAGGCCCGGCAGCACGAAGATGATGGCCGACAGCGTGCCCGCCGCCGAGGCGACCGTCTGCACGATGTTGTTCTCGAGGATGGTCGAGTCCCTGAAGGCGGACAGGACGGCCATGGAGATGACGGCGGCCGGGATGGAGGTGGCGAAGGTCAATCCCACCTTGAGGCCGAGATAGACGTTCGCCGCGGTGAAGACGAGGGTGATGAGCACGCCGAGGATCAGCCCCCTCAGCGTGAATTCGAGCTTGGCGCCGTCCGCCTGCATGTCCGTCTCCCCTTCCTGCGCGCGCAACATGACGCGTCCGGGCGAGCAAAAAAAGAGCCGCGGCCGCGCCCGTCGAACCATTGTCTCCCCGCCGCCGCCGTGCGTTTATCCACACGGCGACGGAGACGGATGTGGCCAGGCTCGAATTCTTTTTCGATTGCTCTTCGCCCTGGACGTATCTTGCGTTTGCGCGCCTGTTCCCCGTTCTGGAGAGAACGGGAGCGGAGATCGTCTGGCGGCCGATCCTGGTCGGCGGCGTGTTCAACGCCGTCAATCGCGACGTCTATGCGCGGCGCGCCAATCCCGACCCGCGCAAGGCCGCCTATGGCGAAAAGGACCTGAAGGACTGGGCCAGGCTCGCCGGAGTCAGGATCGGAAAGCCGGCCGCGTTCCCCGCGCGCTCGGTTCTGGCCATGCGCTCCACGCTCGCCGCAGACGAGCTGGGCGCGCTCGTTCCCTTTGCGCGCGCCGTTTTCGAGACCTATTGGGGCGAACTCAAGGACATCGACGACCCCGCCGTGATAGAGCAGGTCGCCGCGAAGGCGAATCTCGATCCGGCCGCGATTCTGGAGCGCGCGCAGGCGCCGGAGATTAAGGAGCGATTGCGGGCCAATACCGAGGCGCTGATCGGCCGCGGCGGCTTTGGCTCTCCCACCATGTTTGTCAACGGCGACGATATGTATTTCGGCAATGACCGGCTGCCGCTCGTGGAAGCGGCGCTGACGCGCTGAGGCCGGCGGTGGCGTTCCTTCGCCCCGGACCGAGACGCGAGCCCGCGATCAAGGCTCCCGCGCCGGTGCTGGTCCTGATCGGGGCCATCGTCGCCGCCCATCTGGGGCGCATTCTGCTTCCGGCCGGCGACTCGCTGATCAACGAATACGCCTTTATTCCGCTGCGCTATTCGCCGCATGCGCTGGCCCCCGGGAGCGTGCTGGCGCGCGCCATTCCCTTCGTCAGCTACATGTTCATTCACGCCGACTGGACGCATCTGATCGTCAACTGCCTCTGGCTGCTGGCCTTCGGCGCGGTGGTCGCAAGGCGCTTCGGCGGAGCCTGGTTCATCGCCTTCTTTCTCATCTGCGGCGTCGGGGCCGCCGCAATTCACCTCGCCTTCAACTGGGAATCGCCGGCCGCTGTCATTGGCGCCTCGGGAGCCATATCGGGATTGATGGGCGCGGGCGTGCGCATGCTCCACATCCCGCGCCTGGCCGAGCCGGCGTCCGCGGGCCGGCTGGCCCCAATCCTGTCCACCCAGGTGATCGCCTTCTCGGTCCTGTGGGTCGTCATTAACCTAGTTTTCGGCCTGACCGGGCTCAGCATCGTCGGCGAAAGCCACCTGATCGCCTGGGAGGCGCATCTGGGCGGCTATTTCGTGGGCCTCGTCCTTTCCGGGCCCTTCGACAGCCTGTCGCGCGGGGGGCGGACAGGCTCCGAAGCCGACGCCGGCGCTTGAAATGGCGCTCGGGCGTCCTAGCTACAAATAGAAGGCGGGCCTGTCCCGCCAAGGAGACGATCCAATGACCGACGCACCTCCCGGCGGCGCGCAGGCGCTTCCGGTCCCTTCGCGCGAGCCGTTCCCGGTGGCGCGGCTGCTTTTCGCGGTCGGCTACGCCATCATCGCCTGGCTCGTTCTATGGATCACATTGATCCTCGCCCTCGTCCAATTTGTCGTTGTCGCGATCAACGGACGGGTCAATGACGAACTCAAGGAATTCTCGCTCAGGCTGACGCAGTATCTCTGGGAGCTGCTCGCCTTCATCGCCTTCGCGCGCGATGACAGGCCGTTCCCGCTCGGACCGTTTCCGAAATCGAGTTGACGCTGGGACAGCGCGCCGAGCGTTCGGGGCGGCAAGATCGACACATTACAATATGTCGCCGCGCCTGCCGGCCCAGCGCCCCCGGCGCGGCCGCGCGCATTTCAGTGTGGCATTATGGGTACAAACCTTTCGCGAAATTGCGCGGCGCTTCGGGGGCTTGGGATAATCTGCTTGCCGGCCTACTGACATTCCATCAATCTTAAAGACGCCAAATTGCGTCGTTCTGGGTCTGCTCGGGATGAGAGCAGGACGCGTTGGCTCATGGATGGCCTTCAACTTCAAAAAGGCCGCAACGGGGAGTCCGAAATGCCTGCCAAGCGTTCGCTCGGGACGATTCAGTCCCTGACTTTCGTCAATGCGCTGCTCGTAACCACCGCCTTCACGGCGCCGGCTTTCGCGCAGATCGAGACCGTCGTGGTGACGGCGGAAAAGAAGGCCGAAGACATTCAGTCGACGCCGATCGCGGTCACCGCCTACAGCGCGCAGGATCTTGCGGCGCACCAGGTCAACGGATTCAAGGACATTCAGTTCTCGACCCCGAACGTCACCTACACCAAGGCCAATTTCACAGGCACCAACTTCCAGATCCGCGGCATCGGAACGCAGGTGATTTCGGGCGACGCGGAATCGGGCATCGCCTTCAACATCGACGACGTCTACTACGCCAATGCGCCCGTGGATTCGGGCCAGTTCTACGACATCGAACGCGTCGAAGTGCTGCGCGGCCCGCAGAGCACGTTGTATGGACGCGGCGCGACCGGCGGCGCGGTCAACGTCTTCTCGAACAAGCCGCAGCTCGACGCGTTTTCGGCCAGCATCGACGCCAGCTACGGCACCTACGACACCACCGAGGTCAAGGGCATGGTCAACATGCCCATCGTCACCGACGAGCTCGGCGTTCGCGTGGCGGCCGACTGGGTGCGCCACGACGGCTATGCCACCAACATCGATCCGGTCGCCGGCGATCGCCATCCGGACTCTCGCGACCAATGGTCCGCGCGCGGCCTGATCCGCTGGCAGCCGACCCAGGACACCACGATCGACGTGATCTATTCGCATGCAAACGAGAACGACACCCGCATGCGCGGCGAAAAGCAGCTTTGCCACACCGATCCGACCGGCGTGCTCGGCTGCTTGCCGGATTCGCTCGCCTCGGAGCCCGTCAACCCGAACGCCACGTTCTTCAACATTCCCGTCAGCGTTCAGGCGACGTCCGAAGTCTTCAATCCGGTGCTGGGCGGCGCCGCCGGTCTTCTCGGCCTGTTCGATCTGACCCAGCCCTACGTCGCTCCGCCGGGGGCCGTGCCGTCCGATCCGCGCTCGATCAACTCGGATTTCACCCCGACGCTGAAGCAGCACAGCAATTCGCTCACCGGCGAGGTGAAGCAGAGGTGGTCGGACTGGCTGGACATGACCCTGGTCGGCGGCTACGCCGACGGCAAGGTCGTGTCGCAGGAGAGCTACACCAACTCGCCCGGCGCGCCGTTCGCGCGCGGCGCGACGCCTCCGTCGCTGGACGTCTCGCTCGCCACCTTCCAGGCGGTCCTCGACAATTATGTGGGTCTCGGCCTGGTGCCGGCGAGTTACGCCGATCCGGTCAACGGGCCCTACGCCTTCATCCTGAACCCGACCTTCGCCGGGACCCTGCCGACCTCGAATTTCACCAACAACGGCATCATCGGCGGCTCGATCAACCGCTACACCGCCAATCCCTTCGCCTATGACCAGTCGAACGGTTCGAGCAAGCAGGAATCGGCCGATCTTCGCTTCAACACCAATTTCACCGGCCCGCTGAACTTCATGCTGGCGGCCTACTACCTCAACGTCATCCAGTGGGGCGACTATTATGTCGGCGCCAACACGCTGGACTACGGCCAGACGCTGCTCGGCGCGATCTTCGGGCCCGTGGCGAGCGGCATTCCCGAATGCTCGACCCAGGGCTGCATCTTTGGAACGTCCTACTACGACAATCGCACGCAGAGGAGCACGATCGAATCGAAGGCGATCTACGGCGAAGCCTATTGGGACGCCATTCCCGACACCCTCAAGTTCACGCTGGGTCTGCGCGGCACGGAAGACATCAAGGACTTCCAGGGCCGCATCACCATCTTCAACGGCTTCGAGCCGATCGGCTCCACAAGCAACGACGGCGCTCTGCTGCAGTGCTTTAACGAGGGCCAGTCCGGTTGCGACTTCGACGCCGGAAAGGCCGGCGCGCAGCTTTGGGAAGAGACCCACCGCACCTTCGACAAGCTCACCGGCCGCTTCGTGGTGAACTACAACCCGCACTGGGACTTGACCGACGCCACCTTCCTCTATGCGTCCTACGCCAGAGGCTACAAGGCGGGCGGCTCCAACCCGGGCGCTCAGACCCAGAATCTCGGCGTGCCCGGGACCTATGAGCCGGAAACGATCGACGCCTATGAAATCGGAGCCAAGAACACGCTGCTCGACGGCCGCATGCAGGCTAATCTGACGGCGTGGTACTACAATTACGGCGGCTACCAGATTTCGTCGATCATCGCCAACACCTCGGTCAACACCAACATTCAGGCCTTCCTCGGCGGCTTCGAGGGCGAGTTCATCTGGGCGCCGACGGACCGTTGGCAATTCAACCTCAACACCGACTGGACGCAGTCGCAGATCGGCCAGTCGCTCCAGATCGACACGCGCAATCCGGGCGGCAACGATCCGAACGCCCTTGTCATCAAGGACGGCACGCTGTCGACGACGAACGCGCAGAACTGCGTGATCTACTACACCGGCCCCCAGGGCGGGTTCGATGCGGCCTTCGCCCAGCTGAACGCGGCTTCGGGCGGGGTGTTCTTCGCGCCCCCGGGCGGAACGAGCGCGCTGGCGCAATACGGCATCGCCCACGCCTCGTTCGGCGTCTGCACCAAATCCGTGCTGGACGCGCTGACGTCTTCCGGGCTGCCCTTCGCCGAGAGCGATCCCGCCTATCCGGGCTCGACGACCACGGGCGTGCCGGTCGATCTGCACGGCAACCAGCTCGCCAATACGCCGCCCTATTCGGTCAGCTTCGGCGCCCAGTACACGACGCCGGTCGGCGGCGGCTTCAATCTCGTCTCCCGCATCGATTATTTCTGGCAGGCGGCGATGTGGGGCCGGATCTTCAACGGGCCGGCGGACCGGATCAATTCCTACGGCGTCATGAACGCGCTGTTCACGCTGAACGCGCCCGACAACGCCTGGTACGTGCAGGCCTACGCCAGGAACCTTTTGGGCGGCAGCCACGTCACCGGCGAATATCTGACGAGCTCCTCGTCGGGTTTGTGGACCGGCATGTTCTACGGCGAGCCCAGGACCGTCGGCATTCAGGTCGGCGCGAAGTTCTAGTCTCATCCCGAACGACCAAAAGGGCGCCGGAATATCCGGCGCCCTTTTTTCGTCCGTGCGTTACGTAATGCGCAGGAAGGGATCGCCATGAAATCGCGCCGCCTCGGAAAGTCGGGACCGGACGTCTCCGTCGTCGGCCTCGGCTGCAACAATTTCGGCATTCTGGACATCGAGGCTTCGCGGCGCGTGGTGGAGCGCGCGCTCGATCTCGGCGTGACGCTGTTCGACACCGCCGACATCTACGGCAATCGCGGCGGCTCCGAAGAGCAGCTCGGCCAGATCCTCGGCCCGCGCCGCAAAAACATCGTGCTCGCCACCAAGTTCGGAATGGCGATGGACAACGATGCGGACAAGGCCCGCGGCTCGCGCGCCTATATCGTGGCGGCGGTCGAGGCCAGCCTGAAGCGGCTGAGGACCGATTGGATCGATCTCTACCAGTATCACACCCCCGATCCCGGGACGCCGCTGGAGGAGACGCTGCGCGCGCTCGACGACCTGGTTGCGTCCGGCAAGGTTCGCGCCATCGGCTGCTCGAACCTCCCGGCCGAGGGCGTGCGGCAAGCCGCGGCGATCTGCGCCCGCGAGGGCCTGGCCGCCTTCGCCACGGCGCAGGACGAATACAGCCTGCTCGTCCGCGGCGCCGAGCGGGACCTGCTTCCGGCGATCCGCGAGTGCGGCATGTCGCTGCTGCCCTATTTCCCGCTCGCCAGCGGAATGCTGACCGGCAAATACGGCCGCGACGCCGCCATCCCCGCCGGCACGCGCTTCGCAAGGTCCAGGCGCTTCAGCGACCGCTACATGAACGACGAGAACTGGGCGATCGTGGAGCGGCTCAAGGACTTTTGCGCCGGCCGCGGGCGCACGCTGCTCGATCTGGCTTTCGCCTGGCTCCTGTCGCGCGACGCGCTCGCCAGCGTGATCGCAGGCGCCACCAGGCCCGAACAGGTCGAGCAGAATGTCCGGGCCGCCGATTGGATCCTCTCGGCCGACGAGGTCGCAGAGGTCGATCGGCTGACCGCCAAGTCCTGATTATTCGGCGGGCGCGTGGGCGGTTTCGAGCCGGCCGAAGAAGCGGCCGCTCAGCCGGTCGAGATAGATGTAGAGCACCGGCGTGATGTAGAGCGTCAGAAGCTGCGACAGCAGAAGGCCGCCGACCACGGCAAGGCCGAGCGGCTGGCGGGTCTCGCCCCCCGAGCCGAAGCCTATGGCGATGGGCAGCGTGCCCATCAGCGCCGCCATGGTCGTCATCATGATCGGGCGGAAGCGGATGACCGCGGCTTCGAAGATCGCGGTCTCCGGCGGAATGCGCTCGCCGCGTTCCCTGGCCAGCGCGAAGTCGATCATCATGATGGCGTTTTTCTTGACGATGCCGATCAGCATGATCATGCCCACGAAGGCGTAGAGGCTGAGCGGGGTCTGGAAAATGAAGAGCGTGATGAGCGCGCCCACCGCCGCCGAGGGCAGGCCGGACAGAATGGTGAGCGGGTGAATGAAGCTCTCATAGAGGATGCCGAGCACGATATAGACGACCACAAGCGCGGCCAGAAGCAGCAGGCCGGTGCCGCGCGTCGACTGCTGGAAGGCCTGCGCCGTCCCCTGGAACGAGGTCTGAACGGTCTCGGGCATGCCGATCCGGCGTTGCGTGCGATCGATGGTCGAAACCGCGTCGCTCAGCGTGTAGCCGGGCTGCAGGCCGAACGACACCGTGACCGCCGGCAGCTGGCCCTGGTGGTTGACGCTGAGCGGCATCGTGCTGTTCGAGATTTTGGTCACGGCGGTGAGCGGCACCAGCGTTCCGGTTTGCGAGGTGACGTAGAGCCGCGACAGGTCCGACGGCCCGGCCTGATACTTGTCCTGCACTTCGAGAATGACCTGATACGTGTCGGTCGTTCCGTAGATCTGCGAGATTTCCTCGCCGCCGAAAGCCGCTCCCAGCGCCGTTTCGACCGCGGTCGGCGTCACGCCAAGCGCCGCCGCGCGGTCGCGGTCGATCGTCACGTTCACCGCCGGCGCCGAAAGCTGAAGGTCGGTGGTCACATCCTTGAAACCGGGCGCCGACGACAGCGCGTTCATCAGCCGGATGGACCACCGCTGAAGCTCTTTCTGGTCTAGATCCTGCAGCGTGTACTGGTATTGCGACTTGGTGAGATGCGCCCCGATGCGGATCGAAGGCGGCACCTGCATGAACACGTCGATTCCCGGGATGGTCTTGAGCTTGCGGTCAAGCTCGTCGGCGACCTCCGCCGCGGAGGTCGGATGGCAGAGGACGACCCAGGAGCAGGTCCGCGTGCGTTCCGAGAGCGGCTTCAGGCTCGCGAAGACGCGGCCCGAATTCACGCCGCTGCTCGAACCGCCGGAGCCAACCGCCGACATGAAGCCCGCGATATTCGGGTCCTTGGCGACGATCGCCGCGGCCTGCTGCTGATAGCGCACCATCTGCTGGAACGAGGTGCCGTTGGCCGCTTCGGTGAGGCCGAAAATCTGACCCTGGTCGGCGGTCGGCAAGAAATCCTGCTTTGAAACGAGGAACATGCCGACGGTCGCCGCGACGCTGCCGAAGAAAACGGCGAGAACGGTGCGCCGATGCGACAGGCTCCAGCGCAGCGTCCGTTCGTAATGCGCCTGCGCCGCGTTGAACGTCCGTTCGCTCCACGCATAGAAACGGTTGTGGCGCCTGTGGCGCTCGGGCCGAAGCATGCGCGCGCAGAGCATCGGCGTCAGCGTGACCGACACCAGGCCGGAGAACGCGATCGCCAGCACGATGGTGACGGCGAATTCGTGGAGCAGCCGCCCTATGATGCCGCCCATGAAGATGAGCGGGATGAACACCGCGGCGAGGGACGCCGTCATCGACAGGATGGTGAAGGCGATCTCGCGCGATCCCTTCAGCGCCGCCTCGAACGGCGCCTCTCCCTGCTCGACATGGCGCACGATGTTCTCGAGCATCACGATGGCGTCGTCGACGACGAAACCGACCGAGAGCGTCAGCGCCATGAGCGAGAGGTTGTCGAGGCTGTATCCCAGATAGGCCATTCCAGCGAAGGTCCCGATCACGGCGATCGGCAGGGCCAGCGAGGGAATAATCGTCGCCTGCGCGGTGCGCAGGAATGCGAATATCACGCCGACCACCAGCGCTGCGGCGAGCAACAGCGTGATCTCGACGTCCGAGACCGACTCGCGGATCGATTGGCTGCGGTCGTAGAGGACCTCGAGCGACAGGGTCGCCGGAAGCTGCGCCATGAAGCGGGGCAGAATGCTTCGGATTTCGTTGACCACCGAGATGGTGTTGGAGCCGGGCTGGCGCTGGATGGCCAGAACGATCGCGCGTCGCCCGTTGTACCAGCTCGCCACATATTTGTTCTCGACCCCGTTCACCGTCTTGGCGACGTCCTCGACGCGCACGGGCGCGCCGTTGCGATAGGCGATGATCTGGCGATTGAACTGGGCCGCATCCTCGAGCTGGCCGTTCGAATGCACGATCACCGCCTGGGTTTCGCCGTTGAGCGAGCCGGTCGGGATGTTCGGGTTGGCGGCGTTGGCGATGTTGGCCACCTGGTCGATGCCGATCCCGCGCGCAGCCAGCGCCACCGGGTCGGCCTGGATGCGCACGGCGAATTTCTGCGACCCGTAGACATTGACCTGGGCGACGCCGGAGAGCGTCGAAAGCTGCCGCGCCAGAAGCGTCTCGGCGTATTTGTCGACCTCCTGCAGGGGCAGGGTGGGCGAGCCGAGCGCCAGATACATGATCGGCGAATCGGACGGGTTCACCTTCCGCAGCGTCGGCGGCGTCGGCATGTTCTGCGGCAGCCGCCGGCCCGCAGCCGAGATCGCCGCCTGCACGTCTTGCGCCGCGCCGTCGATATTGCGATCGAGATCGAACTGGATCGAGATCTGGGTCGAGCCCTGGGTGCTCGACGAGGTCATCGAGCTGATCCCCGCGATCGTGGAGAACTGGTTTTCGAGCGGCGTCGCCACGGCCGAAGCCATGGTCTCGGGATCGGCGCCCGGAAGCGAAGCCGACACTACGATGGTCGGAAAATCGACCGCCGGCAGCTCGCTGACGGGCAGGGAGAAATATCCGAACGCCCCGAAAATCACGAGGCCCGCCATGACCAGGATCGTCATGATCGGGCGCCGGATGAACAGGCTGGAGACGTTCATTTTGCGGCCGCTTCGCCGCCGGCCGAGGGCGGCGCGCGATCGCCCACGATCCGCACCGGCTTGCCGGGCTCGACGCGCAGCTGGCCCTCGGTGATCACCCGGTCGCCGGCGCGCAGATGTCCCGCAACCGCGATCGGGCCGCCGCCGTCGAACAGAACCTCCACCTTTCGCAGCTGCGCCACGCCATTGGCGTCCACCACATAGACGTAACGGCCGTCAGGGCCGACATTGACCGCTTCGCGCGGCGCGACGAGCGCGTTCGCCAGCGTGTTGAGCCCCACGGCGACGTCGATGAGCTGGCCGGGCACGAGCTTGAGGTCGTCGTTTGGGAACGTGGCGCGAAGCTCGATTGTGCCGGTTGTATTGCTCACCGCGTTGCCGACGAAATCGACCGGCGCCGTGATGCGCTTGCCGCTCGCGTCATGGACATCGACCGAGGCCATCAACGCGTGCTGGCGCGCGCGCTCCTGGATGCGCGGCAGGTCCGATTGCGGCAGCGAGAACGACACCTTGACCGGCCGAACCTGGGTGATGACGACCAGCGGATTGGAGCCGTTGGCGGTCACCAGATTGCCCGGCTGGATCAGGATCGGCCCGGTCTTGCCGTCGATCGGTGAACGGATGTCGGTGTAGCCGAGATTCAGTTTCGCCATGTTGAGCGCAGCCCGGTCGGCCTGGACGGTCGCCGCAAGGCTCTTGGCCGAGGCGTCGGCCTGATCGCGCTGCTGGGAGGACGCGGCGCCCGCCTTGAACAGCGTGTCGTAGCGCGCCTTGTCGTTCTGCGCGTTCTTGAGCTGGGCCTCGTCCTTGGCCAGCGTTGCGCGCGCCTGTTCGAGCGCCGCCTGGAACGGCCGCGGATCGATGCGGAAGATCGATTGGCCGGCGCGGACCATGTCGCCTTCCTTGAAGCCGGCGGACATGAGCTGGCCGTCCACCCGCGCCGTCACTTGCACGGTCGCATTCGCAACCACCGTGCCGAGCGTGTGTTCGACGACCGTGACGTTCGCGCGCCGGATCTCGGCGACCTTGACCGGGGCGGGCGGCCTTTCGCTAGGCGGGGCCGGCGCCAGAATCCACGCCAGCCCCCAGGCGATTGCGATGGCGCCCGCCGCCGCCGCTGCGCCGATGACCAGCCGCGTGCGCGAATTGGCGCGACGGATCGCCGCCGGAATATCCTGCGCGGCCGGGGGAAAGGTCCCCGAGAATTGCGGAAAACGTATATTCATTCATCCAACTCGAATCCGGCTGATCGCCGAGCGGTCGGGGCGGCCGGGGCCGGCTTGCAGAAATCCTGGTCAGGCGTTCCCGGGCGTTGTCCTAGCATGGACTTTGGGAATTTTGCCTTTCCAAGCGTTTATATTGTAACGAATTGCACGAAATCCGGTCGCTCGCGAAATTACGCGGCGCCCCGCGCCAGGGTTGCAGACCCCGGCCGATGCAGCCGGCCGAGCGCGGCCGGGTTTCGCAGGCCGACGGCGCTTCTCTGGCCAGCGCCGGGCCGTCTCTATATAAGCCGCCGGCCCCCGCCGAGACCCGTTATGGACATCCGCAATATCGCGATCATCGCCCATGTTGACCATGGGAAAACCACGCTGGTGGACCAGCTCCTCAGGCAATCCGGCTCGGTGCGCGAAAATCAGCAGATCCAGGAGCGGGCGCTCGATTCCAACGACCTCGAGCGCGAGCGCGGAATCACGATCCTCGCCAAATGCACCAGCGTCGAGTGGCGCGGGGTGCGCATCAACATCGTCGACACGCCGGGCCATGCCGATTTCGGCGGCGAGGTGGAGCGCATCCTGTCGATGGTCGACGGCGTGGTGGTTCTGGTCGACGCGGCCGAAGGGCCGATGCCCCAGACCAAGTTCGTGACGCAGAAGGCCCTCGCGCTGGGGTTGCGCCCGATCGTCGTGATCAACAAGGTCGACCGTGGCGACGCGCGCGCCGACGAAGTGCACAACGAGGTCTTCGACCTGTTCGCGGCGCTCGATGCCAATGACGATCAGCTCGACTTCCCCACCCTGTTCGCCGTCGGCCGCGACGGCTGGGCGAGTGAGACGAATCAGAAGGGCGAAGACCTGGCGCCCCTGTTCAACCTGATCGTGCGCCACGTGCCGCCGCCGGAGCGCCACACCGGCGCGGCCTTCGCCATGCTGGCCACCACGCTGGAGGCCGATCCCTATCTCGGCCGCGTTCTCACGGGCCGCATCTATGCCGGCACCGCCAAGACCAACATGACCGTGAAGGCGCTGTCGCGCGACGGCAGCCTGATCGAGAATTTCCGCATCCAGAAGATTCTCGCCTTCCGCGGCATCGAGCGCGTGCCGGTGGCCGAGGCTGAGGCCGGCGACATCGTCGCCTTGTCCGGCATGACCAAGACCACGGTGGCCGACACAATCTGCGCGCCGGAGGTCAGCGAAGCCCTGAAGGCGCAGCCGATCGATCCGCCGACCTTGGCCATGACCTTCTCGGTCAACAACAGTCCGCTGGCCGGCACCGAAGGCGACAAGGTGACCAGCCGCGTGATCGCAGCGCGCTTAGCGCGCGAAGCGGAAACCAATGTGGCGATCCGCATCACCGCGACCGATTCTACCGATTCGTTTGAAGTCGCGGGCCGCGGCGAATTGCAGTTGGGCGTGCTGATCGAACAGATGCGCCGCGAAGGCTTCGAGCTGGCCATTTCGCGTCCGCGCGTGCTGACCCAGAACGATCCGGACACCGGCAAGAAGCTCGAGCCGATCGAAGAGGTCGTGATCGATCTCGACGAAGCCTATTCGGGCGTGGTGGTCGAGAAGATGGCGCTGCGCAAGGCCGAGATGACCGAGATGAAACCCTCGGGCACCGGACGGCTGCGGCTGGCCTTCCTCGCGCCCTCGCGCGGGCTGATCGGCTATCACGGCGAGTTCCTGACCGACACGCGCGGCACCGGGCTGATGTACCGCATCTTCCACGGCTATGGTCCGTGGCGCGGCGCGGTCGAGGGGCGGCGCAACGGCGTGCTGATCTCGAACGCCTCGGGTGAAACGGTCACCTACGCGCTCTGGTATCTCGAGGAGCGCGGGCCGCTCTTCGTCGGCGGCGGCGTGAAGACCTATCCCGGCATGATCATCGGCGAGCACAGCCGCGGCAACGATCTTGAAGTGAATCCGCTGAAGGAAAAGCAGCTCACCAACATCCGCACGACCTCGAAGGACGAAGCGATTCGCCTGACGACGCCGCGCAAGATGAACCTCGAACAGGCGATCGCCTATATCGAGGAAGACGAGCTGGTCGAGGTGACGCCCAAGAGCGTGCGCCTCAGGAAGGCGATCCTCGACCCCAACGAGCGCAAGCGCGCCGCGCGCGCCAAGGAAGACGCTTAGTCCATCTATTTGGTCGTCATTGTGAGGAGCAACGCGACGAAGCAATCCAGAGTCGCGGAAAAATCCTCGATTGCTTCGCTTCGCTCGCAATGACGCCCCGCCTCGGCACCGGCTCCCTAACTAGAATTCGTATGTGATTTCGGGCACTGCCGCCGCGTCATGCGCGGCGCAGGATGACGGCCGTCTACACGTTGCTCCATTCGGAGCGACGACCTCATCAGCACCAGCGTTTGAGCGCGTGCGCCAAGAGGAGGCATCGCCATGGCCGACATCAACGAGAACCTGACCGTTGCCGACTTCTACAAGCTGGACAAGTCGATCAAAGGGGCCTTTGACGTCAAACCCGCGCCCAAGGTTGTGCGGCTGGACGCCGGCTTCGAGTTGTACAAGATCACCGTCATCCCCAAGAACAAGACGCTGCAGGATGACGACTGGGTCTCGCCCTGGTGGTGTCCGATGAAGAAATATCTGGATGATACCCTCGGCGCGATCGGACGATTCTACGAGGCCGGCGAGAACAAGATATCGATGAGCGACATGACCCGCTTCATGGCCGCCGTCCGCATCGACTGGAACGAGATGTCGGACATGCTGCAGATCAAGCTCAAGACCCCCGCCAAGGGATTTTGGGGGAAATTCGCGCCGCAACCCCTGACCTCGCCGTTGTTCGGCCCGGACGACGCGGACAAGCCCGCCGTCGCGCTGCTGAAGAAGGCGACGGCCGACCGCGCTCTGAAATCCGCCAAGCTACCCGCGCAAATCGGCACGCTGGAGGCGTGGCAGTTCTACATCCCCAATCTCAAGGAGAAGGACATCGAGCGCGTCAAATGCTGTGACGCGCACGACATGGAGGCAGTCGGCAAGCTGATCCACAACTACTACCCGACCGACGAGGCCGCTTAGTCCGTCGTCGTCCGAGGCACCAGCGGCGTCACCGCGAACTTCGCTCGCTTCTGCATCATCGCGGCGAGGATGCCGCGGTGACAGTCGTCATGCGAGCGCTCGAGGCAGAGCAGACAGGCGGGCGAAACTTTCGCGATATCGATCGCCTGACCGAGGGCAAGCAGAGCCTCTGGCTTCTCCATATGTTTCTCAAAGATGCCGTGCATCTTCTCGACCTGGCCCGCGCGCGCCGCGTCGCGCCCGGCCTTCGGCGTACCGAGATCGCGCAGATGGACATAGGCGATGCCGTCCGCCTCCAGCCGCGCGGCCAGCTTGTTCTTCGAGAAACCGGGGCGGCGCGAGGCCGGCACGGCGCGGACATCGATCAGGGTTTTGACGCCGGCCTTCTTCAACGCCGCGACCAGCGTATCGGGGGTCGCCTTTTCGTAGCCGATCGTAAAGAGCGCAGGTTTATGCATGGTCTTTACAATTATAGGTTTCACCGGCCCCAAGAGGTGCGAAAAAAAATTTAGCATGCAACGGGTGTCTGCCGAAAATTCCGTCAAAGGTTGGCAGTGACATCCACCAAAAGAAGGCAAAATGCACGAAAGATGCGGGCATATTTCATACACTATTTTCGTGAGATTGCAGAAGCAACGCGCCCCCTTTACTTTGCGTGTACTTAAAATAAAGAACGTCTTCCGCATTTGAGGGGATCCCGCCGCAGGACGGAACAGCGCGGCGGATCTTGGGGGTCAGAATGACGGGACTTTTCGGCGCGGCACGCCCATTCGCCAACAAGGCCGATGAAACCGCCTATCTCGACGATCTCGGCGTGCAGCTGGGCAGCGGCAGCACCTATCGCGGCATCGGCATCGGGCTGATCATCATTCTCTTCACGGTGTGGGATCGTCTCATCGATCCGGCGCACGCCGATGTCGCGCTGCTCTGGCGCATCGGCACGGCGCTCTCGATCGCGCCCGTCCATGCGATCTGGCTGAACTCGAAGCGCAAGACCTACACCCTCTTCCGTGCGCTGATGTACACCTACACCGTGCTGGTGCCCTTCGGCATCACCAACGCGGCGGCAGTCCTCGACGGCGGCATCCTCAACGGTCTCGCCATTCTGATCTTCGTCTATATGTGGCTGCCCAGCGTGCTGCCGAACCGCCGCGATGCAGCGATCGGCAGCATCATCGCCTCGACGGTCATCATCAGCGTGACCATCTCTTCGACATCCGACCGCCGGCTGATCGCCAATGCGATCTTCTTTTCGATCATGTGCTCGTTCTTCGCCACCATCGTCTCGGCCAAGTTCGAGGCCGCGTTCCGGCGCGCCTGGTGGCAGGAGCAGGCGGCCAGCCGCGAGGCGCGCACCGATCCCTTGACCGGCGCCGTCAACCGCCGCCGCTTCTCCGAAGCCGCCGCCGCCGAGAAGGATCGCTGCATGCGCTATGGCCATGCGGGCGCGATCATCCTGCTCGACCTCGACCACTTCAAGCGGGTCAACGATACCTATGGCCATCCGGCCGGTGACGCGGCGCTGAAGACGGTGGCCGAGGCGTGCAACGAAGAAATCCGCGGCACTGACCTGCTGGCCCGATTGGGCGGCGAGGAATTCGCGATCCTGTTGCCCGAGACCAGCCTGCACGAGGCCGGGCAACTGGCCGAACGCTTGCGCGCGCGCATCGCGAAACTGGAAGTAGGGACCGGCAAGGGCGTGCTGCGCGTGACCGCGAGCTTCGGCGTGGCGCCGCTTCTGGCCGCGGCGGCCAGCTGGGAGGAGTCGATCTCCGCCGCCGACGCCGCGCTCTACCGCGCCAAGGGCGCCGGCCGCAACCAGGTGCAGATCGAGACCGAACTGGCGCTCGTCTAGGGCGCATCCGCGCCGCGACTCTTCCGGCGCGCCCCAATCCTTGATAAAGCCTAAGGCATGGAAACCGGGTCCAAGCTCCGCGGCTGGCACCGCGCGCTCGAAGTCTATGGCGACCGGCGGGTGTTGCGCATCCTGCCGCTCGGCTTCGCCTCGGGCCTGCCCTTCCTTCTCACCTACTCAACGCTCTCGACCTGGCTCAAGGCCGACGGCATCAGTCTCAAAGCCATCGGCGCGTTTGCCCTGGTGGGCACGCCTTATGCCTTCAAATTCGTGTGGTCGCCGCTGATCGACCGCCTGCCGCCGCCGCTTCCCTTTGGACGCCGCCGCGGCTGGGGCATTGCGATCCAGATTCTGCTGATCATCGCGGTCCTTGCCCTTGGATCGTGCGATCCGCAAGGCAATCTTGTGCTGATGGGCGCGCTTGCGACTCTGGTCGCATTCCTCTCGGCCAGCCAGGACATCGTGATCGACGCCTATCGCGTCGAAAGCCTGACGCCGGAGGAGCAAGGCCCGGGTGCGGCCTTGATTCAGACGGGCTATCGCATCGCCATGCTGGTCGCCGGCGCGGGGTCTCTGGTGATCGCGCAGCATGGGAGCTGGTTCGCCGCCTACGCCACCATGGCGGCGCTGTTGCTGGTGGGCCTCGTGGTGTTCATCTTCTCGCCCGAACCCGCGGCCTCGGCGACGGTACGGCGCACGCCCGAGTCGTTCCGCACCTGGCTCAAGACCGCCGTCATCGATCCCTTCACCGATTTCATGCGCCGTCCGCTCTGGCCGGTGATTCTGATCTTCGTCTTCGGCTACAAGCTGGGCGAGGCGCTGGCCGGGCGCATGGCGTCGCCCCTCTACCTCGATCTCGGATTCAGCTTCGACGAGATCGCCGCCGTTTCCAAACTGTTCGGCTTCTTCGCCACGGTCGGCGGCGCACTTCTGGGTGGTGCGGTGACGGCCAAGATCGGACCGCTGCGCGCCTTGTTGATCTGTGGCGTGCTGCAATCGATCGGCAATCTCGCTTATGTGCTGCAGGCGGTATCAGGGCACGATATCCATGTGCTGGCGCTCTGCGTGGCGGCCGAGAATCTGACCGGCGGCATGGCCGCCGCGGCCATGGTCGCCTATCTCTCGAGCCTCTGTTCGCCGGCTTACACCGCCACCCAATACGCGCTTCTGTCGTCGGTTGCGGTGGTCGGGCTCAATATCGTGGGCTCCAGCAGCGGCGTTCTGGCCGAGGCGCTGGGCTGGGTCGACTACTTCCTGATGACCACCGTGATCACCATCCCCGCGCTGATGCTGCTGGTCTGGATCAGCCGTGCGGCGCGGCCGGTGCCGTCTTGAAAAAGCGCGGCTGAGGCCGCATCTTTCGTATCGGCGAGGACGGCCTCGCCTCTCTCGACATCGGTGGGGACGACCCTGCCACAGCCTGTGGAAGGGATGCCCCATGGCTTGGATCTTTCTTTTTTTTGCCGGTCTCGCCGAAGTGGGTTGGGCGGTCGGCCTGAAATACACGCACGGCTTCACGCGGCTGGTGCCGACCATCCTCACACTGATCAGCATGGCCGTGAGCATGGCGCTGCTGGGCCTCGCGGTGAAATCGCTGCCGATGGGGACGGCCTATGCCGTATGGACCGGCATCGGCACCGTGGGCACGGTGATCCTGGGGATCATCCTGTTCAGCGAATCAGCCGACTGGCCGCGCCTGGTCTGCGTCGCCTTGATCCTGGCCGGGATCGTCGGGCTCAAGCTGGTGTCGGTGGAGTAAGCCTCAGCCTTCGGCGGCGGGCAGATAGACCGTGAAGGTGCTGCCCTCGCCCTGGACCGAATCGATCACCAGCGCGCCCCTGTGGCGGTTGATCGAATGTTTCACGATGGCGAGCCCGAGGCCGGTGCCGCCGAGGCGGCGCGAGCGGGCCGTGTCGATGCGGAAGAAACGCTCGGTCAGGCGGGGCAGGTTCTCGCGCGCGATCCCCTCGCCCTTGTCGCGCACCGAGACGGCGATCGCCCGTGCCTGGCGTTCGGGATAGGCGGGCGGCGGATCGGGCGCGACCACGGCCTTGATCTCCACATCGGTACCGTCGCGCCCATACTTGATCGCATTGTCGATCAGGTTCTGGAAGATCTGGCTGAGCTCGTCGTCCTGGCCGTTGACCGGCGGCAGGTCCATCGGGAAGTCGACCACCACATGCATCCGCTTGTTGCGTGCCTGAATCTCCAGAGCCTCGGCGACCCGCTTGAGGATCGCGCCGAGATCGGCCTGGCCCTGCGGGCGGCTGTGTTCGGAAAGTTCGATGCGCGAGAGAGTCAGCAGATCGGCCACCAGACGCGACATGCGCGCAGCCTGTTCATGCATGATGCCGAGGAAGCGTTCGCGCGCATCGGTGTCGTCACGCGCGGGGCCTTGCAGGGTTTCGATGAAACCGAGCAGCGCAGCCAGCGGCGTGCGCAACTCGTGGCTGGCATTGGCGACGAAGTCCGCGCGCATCCGCTCGACGCGCTTCAACTCGGTGACGTCGTGGAGCGCGACCACCGCCAGCGTGCCGTCGACGGCCGGTTTGGGTAGCGGTTCGACCACGGCGCGGAAGGTACCGTCAGGACCGCCCGGCAGCGTGAACTCGACCGCACCGCCGGGGCCGCCCTGGATCGCGCGCTCGACCGCATCGAGCAGTTCGGGATGGCGCAGCACGGTCGCCAGATCGCGGTCGCGCAGCTTGTCGCCGAACAGCGTGCGGCCGGCGCGGTTGACGCGGGTGATGCGGCGCTGGGCGTTGAGCAGAAAGGTGGGGCCGGGCAGGCTGTCGAACAGCGATTCGTGCATGTCGAGCAGGCCTTCGAGCGTCGCGTCGCGGGCCCGCTGTTCGCGCCGCAACCGCTCGAGCGCGCTGACCAGTTCGCCCGCCGTTTCGGTCGAGACGTTCGGCGGCGTGACGGGAACGCCGTCGGCCACGCGGCCGGCGTAATCGGTCAGCCGCGCGAAATCCCGCGCCAGGGTCAGCGCGGGGATCAGGGCGAGCACGATCGTCAGCAGCGCGCCGATGATCGCGGCGGCGACCTTGACCTCGCCCGCCACCGCGAGACCGGCGAACACGACCACCGTCGGAATGGCAATCCAGAGGATGAGCGCGAGTGCGCGGCGGAAGGTGGGAGACTGACCCATCCTCTCCGATTAGCCCGGAATCGGCTGCGAGTCCATGTGCCGGGCCGCGGCTCGGTCACAAAAGCTTCATTCTGCCGCGGCGGGTTCCACCACGGGCTCGGCCACGGGATCCGGTTGCGCTTTCAGGCGCACGGCCGGCGAGGCCAGGATGATCGCCGCCTGAATCACGAAGCCGACAGCCGCCAGGGCGAGGCAGGCGGGGAGACCGAATGATCCGCCGATCAGCGCACCCAGTCCCGCGCCCAGAGGCCGCGCGCCGAAAGTGGCGACGGTGAGGATGGCCGAAACGCGGCCCAGCAGGCGCTGCGGCGTGACAAGCTGGCGCAAGGTGGTCGTTCCGATCGTCCAGAGAATCGGACCTGCGCCAATCAGGAAGAAACTGACCATCGCCAGCGCCATCGACGGCAGCCAGATCGTCGCCACCATCGCCAGCGCGGCGCACATGCCGGCCAGCGGGCCGATGGCGATCACCACGCCGAAGGGCAGCCGCCGCATGATCCAGCCCGCCGAAAGGGCAACCGCCACCATTCCCGCGCCATAGGCGCCCATGGTGATGCCGATCTGCGAGGCGGAGAGA
>DASZRM010000017.1:0-24636 GCA_035549135.1 Rhizomicrobium sp.
GCCGCTGCTGCTCAAGATCGCGCCCGATCTCGACGCCGCCGCGATGGACGACATCGCCGATGCGGCGCTCGCCTCCGGCATCGAAGGGCTCATCGTCGCCAACACCACGATCGAGCGGCCGGCCTCGCTGCGCAGCCCGCATGCGGGCGAGGCGGGGGGACTCTCCGGCGCGCCGCTGTTTGCGCGCTCGACGGAAGTGTTGAAGGAGATGCGCAAGCGCGTCGGCGCGCGGCTTGCGCTGGTCGGCGTCGGAGGGATCTCGAGCGGGGCGGACGCCTACGCCAAGATCCGCGCGGGCGCGAGCCTCGTCCAGCTTTACACCGCGCTCGCCTATCAAGGGCCAGGCCTCATCCGACGCATCAAGCGCGAACTGGCGCAGCATCTGGCCCGCGACGGTTTTGCTCGCGTGGCCGACGCCGTCGGCGCGGACCTTCTCTGACGCCGGCCGACAGGAAAGCGCCGCGCATCATGGTAAACGCGCCCGTTCCGCGCTTTCGGATCGGCCAGCTTGCGCTATGATCCCGGCCTCGTTCCAGCGGCGTCCGGGGGGGCATCATGCGGGAAGATCTGGGCAAGCTCATTCTGCGCGTGACGGTCGGCGCGCTGCTTCTGTTCCACGGCGTCCACAAGCTGCTGAACGGCATCGCGCCGATCAAGGCGATGCTTGCCGCGCGCAATGTTCCAGAGGCGCTGTCCTATGGCGTCTATCTGGGCGAGATCGCCGGCCCGATCCTTCTGGTGCTCGGCGCTTTCTCGCGAATCGGCGCGGCGCTCGTCGCGGTCAATATGGCGGTCGCCGTTGCGCTGGCCGGGACCAGCCGGCTTATGGCGTTCAGCCCGATGGGCGGCTACGCGCTCGAGCTCGAAGCCTTCTTTCTCTTCGGCGCGCTCGCCATCCTGTTCCTGGGGGCCGGGCGATTGAGCCTGGGCGGGGGCCGCTGGAACTAAGCCAGCCGGCCGGGCCAGGCTTTTCCGGCCTATCCCGCGCGCTCATCCGAAAAAGTTGACGGTTCGTCACGATCTAGTAAAGTCCGCCGCCCACCGGAGGTGCCGATGGAAGACGCCGCCCTGAGAACGCCTTCGCGCCCTCGCCCGGCTCTCGGCAAGCGCGAACAGACCAAGGCTCAGAACCGCCAGATGATTCTCGACGCCGCCCGCGCGGTCTTCGCCGAGCGGGGCTTTGGCGCGACGACGGTGCGCGACATCATCCGCGCCACCTCGCTCGCGTCAGGCACTTTCTATAATTATTTCAAGTCGAAGGAGGAGATCTACCAGGCCATCCGCGACGAGGCCGCGCTCGCCATCCGCCCGCAGCTGCGGGAGGAACGGCTGAAGGCCAGGACCGTCGAGGAGTTCATCTCCGGCAGCTTCCGCACCTTCTTCGAGATTGTCACCCGCGACGAGGTCAATTTCCGCACGATCCGGCACAACGCCGATGTCACGCGCATGCGCCTCGACACCCCCGAGGTCATCGCCGGCTTCGAGGAATTGCGCGAGGACATCGAAAAGGGCATCGCCGCCGGCGTCTTTCCGCCCATCGACGCCGATTTCCTCATGGCCAGCATCGTAGGCGTCGCCTTCGAGATGACCGAGCGGATCTTGCGGCGCGAGCACCGCGATCCCAAGGCTGCCGCCGATTTCGCCACCGCCCTGTTCATGGGCGGGATCCGGGCCCTGCCGCACATCGCGGCCGCGCCGCAGAGCTCTTCGTCGGCCGCCGCTTGATTTTCAGATTAGAATAATTCCAAATAGCGCCGATCCGCAACGCCAGAGGACCGCCATGTCGAGCGAAACGCTGCATGTTCCCCGCGAGCGCCTGTCGCGCAAGACCCTTCACCTGCATTACGCCATCGCTTCGCTGATGGAGGAGCTCGAGGCCGTCGACTGGTACCGCCAGCGCGCCGACGACACCGACGATCCGGCGCTCAAGGCGGTTCTCCTGCACAACGCGAACGAGGAGATCGAGCACGCCGCCATGGTCCTCGAATGGATCCGGCGCAGCGAGCCGCGCTTCGACAAGGAACTGCGCGAATATCTCTTCACCGAGAAGGCGATCACCGACATCGAGATCGCCGAAGAAAAGAAGGACCGCGGCGCCTAGAGCCTTATTTTCGGTCGGCCGCGATCGCGCCGCCCTCATGCTCGGGCAAGCTCATGCTCGGGCAAGCTCATGCTTCGACAGGCTCAGCATGAGGATTTGGGAAACCTTCTCGCCCTGGGCTTGTCGAAAGGCGAGGGCGGCGATTTCATCCGAATGGGACAGTTCTAGATCGGCGTCGTATCGTGGAAGCGGGTGAGGTCGACGACCCGCCGGCCCTTCGGCGTCAACGACAGCACGTCGACGAAGCGGTGATCGCGCACGATGTCGGCGGGCCCGTAGGAATAGCGCGCATAGATCGTCTCGGCCATCGTGGCGTCCGAGCCCGAGAGCAGCGCGATGATCTCCATCTGCCGCTCGACCATGTCCTCGAGCGTGACGCCGTAGAGCGGGCTCGATTCGTCGATCGCGTGCATGATCGTCCAGGACAGCGAGAACAGCGAGGTGCGCGAGCGCACCAGCCTCAGCTCCTCGAAGCGGCGCATCAAGATGCCTTCGCTGCTCACATGCTGGCGCGCCAGCGTGACGGTCACCGAGGCGTCGAGAATCTGGTTGCCGCGCTGGTTGGCGGTGCGGAACATCAGGGTCGGCACGCCGTCGAAGGGGGTGATCACCGCCACCTTCGAAAATATCACGCGCGCGAAAGGCCGCGAGAAGCGCGCGAAGATGATGCCGGTGAACAGCGCCAGCATCAGGATGCCGACGAACGCTTCGACGATGACGACCGTGTTCACATAGTTCGATCGCGGCGACATCACGCTGTAATTGATCGAGCCGATGGTCTGGGCGCTGAAGATGAAGGCGTCCCAGAGATTGCCTGGCCGCGCGTGCGCGATCCCGCCGGGATCGGACACGTAGAGGAAGGCGAAGGCGAGATTGGTGGCGACGAACACGCCGGCAAGTCCGAGGAAGAACAGCCACCATGGCGCGCGCAGCACCGAGTGATAGAAATCGGTGTAGCGCGTGACGTCCTGGCCCTTGACGATGGCGAGCCTCTGACGCGTCGACAACGCCCCGGGCCGGAAGGCTGGAGAGGGCGGCGGACGATTTCGCGGGGGGTCCTGCGCGCTCACGCGCTCCCCCCGACGCCCGCGCTCAATATCCGCGCGCCTTCAAATAGGACGTCCATTTCGTGCGCTGCTCCCGGCCGAGCTCGTGCAGATAATCCCAGCTATAGAGCCCGGTGTCATGGCCGTCGTCGAAGCGGATGCGGACCGCGTAATTGCCCACCGGCTCGAGGTCGACGATCTTCACCTGCTCCTTGCCCGTGACGATCCGCTTCTGGCCGGGGCCGTGGCCCTTGACTTCCGCGCTTGGAGATTCGACGCGCAGATATTCGGCCGAAAGGCGGAAAAGCTCGCCAGTGTCGAAGGCGACGGAGAGCGTGGCGCGCTCCTTGTCGAGCCTCAGCTCGGTCGGCCAGGGCCGGCTCGCGGGCGCGCTCATCGTCCCTCGCGCTCCGCGTCGGAAAGTTCGCGCGCCTCGCCCGGCAGCATGATCGGAATGCCTTCGCGGATCGGATAGGCCAGGCCCGCGCGCCGGCTGATCAGCTCGCCCCGCGCCCGATCGTATTGGAGCGGGCCCTTGGTCGCCGGGCAGACCAGGATTTCGAGCAGCTTGGGATCGGGCTCCATCGCCATCGTCAATTCACCGAATTGGGCCCGCTCTGGGCCTGGCCGTCCATCTCGAGCAGCGCCACCAGAACCGCCACGCGCTCCTCCCAGTCCCTCGCCTCCAGAAGCGCCTGCTTCTCCGCCGGCTCGAAGGGGCAGAGCATCGAAAGCGCGTTCACCAGCGTCTCGGCCGGCGCGCTCATCACGCTCTGCCAGTCGGCCTTCATGTCGCGCTGTGAAAGATAGGCGCGCAGCGCGCCGAGCAGCCGCTCGCGGGGAAAATCGCCGTCCTCGCTCGCCGCAAGATCGCCCGCGAATGGCGTAAAGTCCGGGCGCACCTGGCGGAACGCGGTCTCCGCCTCAAGCTCCTCGGCGACGCGAAAGCGGCATATGCCGGACAGCGTGATGAGATAGCGGTTGTCGTCGGTTTCGCGGAAGGCGGAGATCCTGCCGGCGCAGCCGACCGCCGAGAGCGGCGGCCTCAGCGCTTTGTCCTCGTGCACCGTGGGCTGGATCATGCCGATGAGTCGGTTGCCCGACAGCGCATGGTCGACCATCGTCAGATAGCGCGGCTCGAACACGTTGAGCGGCAATTGCCCGCGCGGCAGCAGCAGCACGCCGGTGAGCGGGAAGACGGGAATCGCCCGGGGCAGGTTATCGAGATTGTGATAGCGGCCCGGCATCGCCTCCGTCTCACGAAAACAGGATCGAGGAAAGTTTGCGCCGCGCCGCGACGGTGCGCGGATCGGTGGGACCCATGGCCTCGAAGAGCGTGACGAGATGCTTGCGCGCCGCCTCCTCGTTCCATTTGCGGTCGCGTTTGACAAGCTCGAGCAGCTGATCGAGCGCGCCCTCGCGGTCGCCGCGGCTGTCGAGCGCCAGCGCCAGATCGAAGCGCGCCTGGTGATCCTGCGGCTCGGCGGCGAGCCTTGACTTGAGCGTCTCCGTGTCGCCCGCCTCGGCCGCCTGCTCGCGCAATTTGAGCTCGGCCTCGACGGCGCGTACGGCTTCGTCTCCGGCGCCGTCCGGCCGCACGAGCTTGAGCGTCGCCCGCGCGCGCTCGACGTCGCCGCTCTTGAGATAGCAGCGCGCAAGGCCGGCGACGGCCTTGGGATGGCCGGGCTCCTCCTGAAGCAGGTGCGCATAGGCCTGGGCGGCCGCGCCCATGTCGCCGGCGGCGAAGGCCTCTTCGGCGGCGGCCAGAACTTCCTCGGCGTGATCGGCGCCGCCATGTCCGCCGGCGAGCTGCTGCACGAAGGCGCGCACCTGGCTCTCAGGGATGGCGCCCATGAAACCGTCCACGGGCTGGCCGTTGCGGAAGGCGTAGACGGTGGGGATGGACTGAATGCGCAGCTGGCGCGCGACCTCCTGGTTCTCGTCGATGTTGACCTTGACCAGCCGCACCGCGCCCTTGGCCTCGTTGACCGCCTTCTCGAGCGCGGGACCAAGCTGCTTGCAGGGCCCGCACCATGGCGCCCAGAAATCGACGATCACCGGAACGTCGCGGCTGGCGTCGAGGACGTCGACGGCGAAGGTCTCGAGCGTGGCGTCCTTGATGTTGGGGCCGGCGGCGGCGCCCTGCGGCGCGGTTCCCCCGGAGGGTTTCTGGGGGGCGATGGGTCTGCCGTCGGGACTGATGAGGGCCATGGCGCGGCGGTCTTTCGATTTCCTGCTTCCAAGATGGGCGAGGGCCTCTCGAATGAAAAGGCCCGCGCGCCTTCCGGACTATAACGCCTCAGCGCGCCTGGCGCATGCAACGATCGCTCAAGGGCCTCAGCGCGCTTCGGGGAGCTTTTCGATCCGCGGCGCATGCCCGCAGGCCGCAATGAACCTCAGAAGATCGGCCGGCGCGATGGCGATGGTGCGATCGTTGCGCAGCGGATGGAAGTTGAGCGGCGCAAGCTTCAGCATCTCCTCGTCGAGAACGACGCCGACCGCCCGCTCCCGGTCGTTGACGAGCGCGAAAGGCGTCACCGAGCCGGGCGGAACGCCGAGCGTGGCGATGAGCAGCTCCGCCGAGCCGAATGAGAATCGCGGCGCGCCGATCCGCTTCGACAGCGCGTTGAGATCGAGGCGGAAATCGTCGCGCAAAACGACCAGCCACAGTCCGCCCTTCTTGTCCTTGAGGAAGAGGTTCTTGGTGTGGCCGCCGGGCTGAAGCGCGTTGACCTCGGCCGCTTCCTCGACGGTGAAGACCGGCTTGTGCTCATAAGCCGTCCATCCAATGCCGAGCGCGCGCAGACGCTCATAGAGCGCGGCTTCGCGAAGCTCGGGCGAGGGCAGATCGCTCATGCGCTCTCACGCTCCACCCGCCCCTCGAGGGAAGGCGAATTGCAGCGCGAAAATGTCACGGCGCCAGCCGCCTGATCCATTCCGGCAGCGCGAAGGCCGCGGCGTGGATGGCGGGGTTGTAGTAGTCGGTCTTGAGCTTCGCCTTCCGGAACGCGGCGGCGGCCTTGCGCACGCCCGCCGGGGTTCCCAGCGCGCGCTTTCCCCGGCACGCCCAGGAGAGCGCCATGAAGCCGCCGACATAGGTCGGCACGACGGTCAGATAGAGACCGCTCGCCGGGAAGAACGCCTTCAGCTCCTTCAGCGCGTCCGAGATTTCCGCCGGCTGATAGAAGGGAACGCCGGTCTGGAAAGTGGCGTAGCCGCCGGGCTTCAGCGCGTCCCGGACGCGATCGTAGAAGGTCTCGCCGAACAGCGCCTTGCCGGGGCCGACCGGATCGGGACGGTCGGCGACGATGAGATCGAAGCGGCCTTTCGAGGCGGGCCGGCCGAGATAGTCGAAGGCGTCGGCGATCTCGATCTTCAGGCGCCTGTCCTTGAACGCCCTGGCGTTGATCTCGGCGAAATGCTCCCGGCAGCGCTCGACGACCTGGCCGTCGATGTCGACCAGGACGACCTCCTTGACGCCGCGATGCTTCAGCGCCTCGTCGGCGATGGAAAGATCGCCGCCGCCCACGATCATCGCCCGCTCGACGCGGCCGTGCTCGAGCATCGGCAGGTGGGTGAGCATCTCGGCGTAGGCGCTCTCGTCGCGCGTCGTGATCTGGACGATGTCGTCGAGCGTCATCACCCGCCCGTTGGCGACGGTGTCGAAGATCTTGATGCGCTGGTAGCGGCTTTTCTCGTCGACCAGCATCGGGCCCGAGAGCTCCATGCTCTGGGCGTAGCCCTTGTGAAGACGCTCCCGGAACGCGTTCGCCATGGCCGTTTCCTCTCTTCGACTCGTCCGCTCGGCGGAGAAGACGGCGCGCCCTATAGGGCGTGTACGGAACGCTGTCCACCTCGCCGGAGGGACTCGCGCGCGGCGCTCTGTGTGACAGTCGGCGTGTGGCCGACGCGGCGACGTTCAGAAAAAAATTACGCAATGGCTGTAAAAATTCTTGCATGAAGACGAAGCGCCCCTATATTCGGCGCGTTCTGGCGACAGAACAAAGCGGCGAGACGGCCTTCCGTCCGCCGCTTTCTTCTTAAGCGTCCGGAAGTCCGCAAGGCCAAGGCGCAGGTGTCAACTCTTAACGGGGTAGGTGCCCGAAATGGCTAAACTCGCTCTTGTTGCGGCGACCAAAGAAGCAAGGACCCCTCGGGTCCGCACTTCCGCGAAACCCGTCAAAATCGTCCCCGCACCCGCCAACGAGCAGGCGCACAAGGACCATTTCATCACCCGCAATGGGCTCACCTATGCGGGCAGCCACCTGATCATCGATCTGTGGGACGCCGAAGGTCTCGGCGACCGCGATCGCATCGAACAGGCGCTGATCGACGCGGTGAAGGCCGCAGGCGCGACCCTGCTGCACATCCATCTGCACACCTTTTCGGATGGCGGCGGCGTCTCGGGCGTGGCGGTGCTGGCGGAGAGCCACATCTCCGTCCACACCTGGCCGGAGAAGGGCTACGCGGCGTTCGACGTGTTCATGTGCGGCGACGCGGAGCCGAGAAAGGCCCTTGGCGTGTTCAAGGCCGCCTTCAATCCCGGCCGGATCGTCGTCGGCGAGCACAAGCGCGGCGTTCTTTAGGCCGCGCCGAAAAGCCGATTAACCAAAGGTGAAATCAGCGCCGCCGTTGCGCGCGCGCCGGTGTCTTGCCGTCGCCGGAATCGTTAGCATGCGTTAACCGCGCCCGCGCCCCTGCGGGCCCAAGCGGCGCGGACGGGGTAGGCGGCTGGCGGTGCGATACGACGCTGCGATTATCGGCGCGGGCGCGAACGGCTTGGTTGCGGCGGCGTGTCTGGCCGGCGCGGGGCTGTCCGTCGTCGTTGTCGAGCGCTCGAACCGCGCCGGCGGGCGGCTGGCGACTCGCGAGTTTCATCCGGGCTTCCGCGCCTCGCCCTTTTGCGACGAGGTCGATCCGATTCCGGCCGACGTCTATCGCGCTCTCGATCTGGCGCGGCGCGGCGCGATTCTGCTTCCCGCGCAGTCTTCGCTCGCGCTGTGGCCGGACCGGCGAAATGAAATTCGCCATGACGGAACATCGCCCGGCCGAATCGACGAGCGGACCTTTGCCGACGTCGAATCCCTTCGCGCCCATGCGCGGGCGGACGCGCTGCGCGCGCCGAAGCGGCGATGGTTCGCAAGGTCCGATCCGGCGCCTGCCTGGCCGCAGCCGCTTTGGGCGGGCGCATCGCTCGCAGAGGCGCTCAGCGAGCGGTCCGCAGATCCCGACGCGCGCGCCCATGCGCTCGCTCGCGCGCTCGCGGGCCGCGCCGTCGATCCCTTCGCGCCCGGCGGCGCGCTGCATCTTCTGACGCCGGGCCTGGGCGGTTCGGGCATGACGATGGGCGGGCTTGCGACGCTCGCAGAGGCGCTCGAGCGGGCGGCGCGCGAAGCCGGCGCCGACATGCTTCTCGGTCTCGAAGCCGCCGACATCCAGCGCAAAAGAGGTCGCGCCTGCGGCCTGCGTCTTGCCGACGGAACGGAGATCGGCGCCCGAGCCATCATCTCGACGCTGGATCTGAAGCGCACCTTCTTCTCCCTGTTCGCCTGGAAGGATCTGCCCGAGGAGCTGACCGGACGCGTCTCCGCCTTTCGTCACGCGCCGTCCACCGCGCGGCTGCTGCTCGCGCTCGACGCGCCGCCGCCCGGAACCGCGGAGCTGGGCGCAGGCCCGTTCTTCGTCGCGCCCGGGATCAAGAGCTTCGCCAGAGCTTTCGACGCCTGGCGCATGCAGGTGGCGCCGGAGCTGCCGCCCATGTCGCTGCGCCTTGTTTCCGCGGCCGATCCATCGCTCGCGCCCTCCGGAAAGGCAACGATGACCGCCACGATCGGCTGCGTCCCCCACAGGCCCTTCGACGGACCTTGGACGCATGACAAGCGCATGGCGCTGAGGCGCCGCGCGCTGGCGGCGATCGAATCGGTGCTGCCGGGAACCGCGGCGCGGCTCCTGGGCGCCGAACTCATACTGCCGGAGGACATCGAATCGGCGCTCGGCGTCACCGGCGGCGATCTCGACGGCGGCGAGATCGCGCCGGACCAGATGTTCGCCTGGCGCGCCTTTCCCGATCGCCCTGGCGGACGCACGCCCATTCGCGGCCTTTATCTCGGCGGACGCTCCGCGCCGGCCGGACCGCTTGGCGCCTGCGAGGCCGGCGTCGTGGCCGCGCGCGCCGCGCTCGCCGATTTCGCTGCGGGACGGCTCGCATGAACGGAGAGGCGCGCTACGACGCGGTGGTGATCGGCGCAGGCGTCGGCGGCCTTGTCGCAGCCTCCTTGCTCGCGCGCGCGCGCCGGAGCGTGCTTCTCCTCGAGGCGCAGGATGCGCCGGGCGGAGCCTGCCGCGCCTCCGAGGCGCTGGGCGGCGCCGTCAGTCTCTGCGGTCCGAGCGCGGTCGATGCGCGCGTCGTCAAGACGCTGAGGCTGGCGCGGCGCGGATTGAAACTCGCGCGCAGGCCTGCGGCTGTGGCGGCGCTTAGGCCGGATGGACGGCGACTCCTCATCGACGGCGAAGGCCGCGCCCCGAGGCGCGCCATCGCGGCGCAATCGCTTGCGGATGCGGGCGCGATTGCGGCTCATCGCGCCGAGCTCGCGCGCCTTGGGCGCAGGCTGAGCCCGTTGTGGCTGGAGCGCGCGGGCGCGCGCGGCGAGGCGGACGACGATCCGCTGCTTGCGCGCCTCAAGGTCACGAGCGCCGCCGCCGTCCTGAACGCGCGCTTCGAATCGGAAGCCGTCAAAACGGCGCTCGCCTTCGACGCGCCTTCGCCGTTCGACTCCGGCTCGGCCATGGCGCTGGTCTGGCGCGCCGCCGAAGCGATGGGCCGCCAAGGCGGCGCGGCCGCGATCGCCGAAGGCGGCGCAGCGACGCTTGCGCAGGCGCTCGCCGATGCCGCGCTTTCGTTCGGGGTGGAGCTGCGCCTGCAGGCGAAGGCCGCCGAGCTTATCCTTGCGGACGGAGCCGTCGTCGGAGTCGCGCTCGACTCGGGCGAGCGGATTTTCGCAAGAGCGGTTCTGTCCTCGCTCTCGCGCCGTACGACGCTGCTCAAGCTTTGTCCCACCGCCCGCGCGGGTCTTGCCGAGACCTTCGCGCTCATCGACGCCGCCCCGGTTTGCGGCGAGGCGTCGATCGGATTTCTTCTGAACGGCCCCGCCGGTCTGGGCGGCGGCGACGTCCCGGCGGGCGCGCGCTTCGTCCTCGCCGACCGGCTGGACAGTTTCGCCGCCGCCGCAAGCGCCGCGCGCGCGGGCCGTCTGCCGGACGATCTTATTCTCGAGGCGGCGTCGCCTTCCGCCATCGAGCCGTCTGTCGCGCCGCAAGGACGGCATGTGCTGATCGTGCGCGCGCGCTGCCTGCCCGTCCATCCGGCCGAAGGCTGGGCGAAAGCTTCGACCGCGCTGATCGCCGGCGCGCTGGCCGCGCTCGAGCGCCATGCGCCGAACCTGCGCGCGCGAATCGTGGGCGTCGATCTCGCCCTGCCGGACGGCGAAGCGGACGCCGACGGCGGGCCGGCCCGATTGCTCGCAAGCTATGACGAGCGGATCGCAACGCCCATCGAGGGGCTTTTCCTCTGCGGCGCGGGCGCCGAGCCCATGAACGATCTCTTGGGGCGCGCGGCGCGGCTGGCCGCCTCTATCGCGCTCGACTGGCTCGCCAAAGGGTCGGCGTCATGAGCGCGATCCTCAGAGCCACGCCGTTCCATACGCGCGCCGCAGCCGCCAATCGCGCCAACGCCTGGCGCGCGCGCGGAGGATGGACTCTCGCAGCCGCTTACGGGAACGCCGAGAGCGAAGCGCTCGCGGCGCGGCTCACCGCCGCGCTGGTCGACATCTCGTGGCGCTGGCGCGTCAATGTCGAAGGTCCGCGCGCCGAGGAATTCCTGGCGCGGCTTTTGACGCGCAATCCCGAACGGCTCGCTCCCGGCGAGGCGTTCAAGGCGTTGTGGCTGAGCGATGGCGGCGCGGTGCGCGGGGCCTGCGCGCTCGCGCGGCGAACGGCCTGCGCCTTCACCCTGATCGCGGCGGAGCCCGACCCAGACTGGCTCAAGCGCGCCGGCGCGCTGTTCGATCTGCGCATCGAGGAGGTCGGCGAAGAAGAGGGCGGGCTTGCGCTCATCGGTCCCTATGCGCCGCGCATCCTTGCGGCCGCCGGTCTCGATCCTGCGCTCGAGCCGCTTACCTTTCGCGCGCTCGCCTGGCGCGGCGTCGAGGCGGCGTTGTCGCGCTTCGGCGAGCATGGCGGCTATGAGCTCTGGTGCCGGGCCGATGACGCGCCGCGCGTCTGGGACCGCCTCATGCGCGCGGGCCGCGATTTCGCGCTCCGGCCCGCGGGCCTCGATGCGGCGGACATTCTCGATCTCGAAGCGGGCGCGCCGCGGCCGGGGCGGGACTACGCGGGCGCGCGCGAGGGCTTCGCCCGCGAACCTTCGCCCTTCGAGCTGGGCATGGACTCGCTCATCGACGAGGACCATCGCAGCTTTAACGGGCGCAGAGCGCTCCAGAGTCTCGCGCGCGCCCGGCGCTGCGTCGGGCTCGCCATCGAAGGCCAAACGCCAAGACCCTGCACGGCGCTGATGAAGGACGGCGCGGTGGTGGGCCGGACCTTGCATTCGCTCTATTCGCCGGCGCTGCGCCAGGCGATCGCGCTTGCGCAGGTCGACGCCGCGGCGTCGGAGGCGAGAACGGAGCTAAAGCTTGCGAGCGGCGAGATTGCGCGCATTGCGCCCTTGCCCTTCGTTGCGCCGCCTGATCCCATCGCGCCATGAAGCATGCGGGAAACGCCGCGCTCGACAGGCTCGAGCCGCTGCTCGCGCAAATCCGCCGGCGCGGCGCGCTGGCCGAGCGCTCGCGCGGCGTCTTCTATCGCGGCGGCAGGGCGTTCCTGCATTTCCACGAGCACGGCCAGGAGCTGTTCGCCGACCTCAGGGCCGCGTCTGAATTCGAGCGCCTTGCCGTCACCGGCGCGGCCGAGCGGCGGTCTTTCCTGATCCGCCTCGACGCTGCGCTGGCGTCGGGCGGCGCCGGCCGCAGGGGTTAAATTCCCGACAGGGGGAACCCGCCTGGATTGCGCCCGGATGGGCGGCATGGTCGAAAGCCTCGATGATCGATCCGGACACCGAGCTTGTCGCACGGGCGGGACGGGGCGACCGCGCCGCCGCCCAGGCGCTGATGTCGCGCCATCTGCCCAAGATGCTGTCCGTGGCCAGACGGATGCTGGGGAGTCAGGCCGAGGCTGAGGACGCCGTCCAGGACGCCTTTCTCAAGCTCTGGACTCACGCCTCGCGCTGGCGGCCGGGGCGCGCGCTGTTCGAGACCTGGCTGTACCGGGTCACGCTCAACAAGTGCTACGACCGGCTGCGCAAGCGGCCGACCGCCAAGCTGGACGAGGCGAACGAGGTGGCCGACCCCGCCCCCGCCGCCGACACAATGCTCGAGGGGGCGGCGCTCGCCAGGGAAATCGAGGCGGCGCTTGGCGAATTGCCCGAGCGGCAACGGGCGGCCATCGTGCTGTGCCACTACCAGGAATGCGGCAATATCGAAGCGGCGGAAATTCTGGGAATCAGCGTTGAAGCTCTTGAATCCCTTCTGGCGCGCGGGCGGCGGACGCTGAGAGCCAGATTGGCGCATTTGAGGGACGGTTAGGAGAACGGGGATGGGGCGACAGGATTTACCAATGGGCGAGGATGATGCCTGGCTCGATCGCGCGCTGAAGTTTGCGCCGCCGGCGGTGGCCGGCCCGGCGCTCGGCGCGCGCATCCTCGCCGATTTCGACGCCGTCGCCGAGCGACGCCGGTTGGGACCGGCGGGCCTCGCCGGACGGATCTTCGCCGAGATCGGCGCCGCCCTCTGGCCGGGCGCGCCCGCCTGGCAGCCGGCCGTCGCGCTCGCCCTGTCGCTGGCGCTTGGAATCGCGGCGGGAACCTTTGTGCCCGTCTCCGAGGCGAGCGCGGAAAACGGAGAGCAGGCCGCTGCGGTGGCGCTCGATCAGCCGCCGGCTTTCGAGATCGACGAGACCTCGTGACATGAGCGAGGCCCCGCACGCGCCCGCGCGCCAGCCGAGCGTTCTTCTGATCGTCTCGATCTGCCTCAACATCGCGCTCATCGCGCTCATCGCCATCGCCATGACCAGGGTGGGCGCGCGCCATTTCGAACCGCATGAGCGCAAGGGCGGCCTCAGCGCGCAGGCGGTGATGCGCGCCGCGCCCGCGGAAGAATCGAAGATCAGGGCGATCATCGAAGAGCATCGCCCGCGTCTGCGCCAGCTGCGCGGCGAGGCGATGCGCGCGCGCGCCGAAAGCTATCGCCTGCTCACCGCGTCCGATTTCAACGCGCAGGATTACGCAAATTCGCTCGCCGCGGTTCAGGCCGCCGACGCCGCGCTCGAACGCGAAGTCACCGAGATGGCGGCGCAGAGCGTGGCGACGCTGACCCCGGCCGAGCGCGCGGATTTCGCCAAGACCGTGAAAAGGCCGGACAAGAAGTGGCTGCGCCGGCTGATGCGCGGGCGATAAGGCCGCGAAAATCCACGCAAAATCTATTTTTGCGTCCGCGCCAGAACCATGTGGTAAGTTCCTGTTTGTAAATTGACATTCCGTTCCGGCCGGCGCGGAAGAGGCGGGGCTCTCGCCTCCCGCGGGCCCTTGCGAAGAGCGATCATGGACAGGCGCACGCCCAAAACCGATTTTTTCCGCCCCGATTTCGTCGACGCCGCGCGCGACCGCTTTGCGGCGTTGCTGACGGAAAATCCCAAGCTCGAATTCGTCGACGCGATGCTGGCCGACATCTGTGGCGTGCTGCGCGGCAAGCGCATTCCGGTTCGCGCCGCGGATCATCTCTTCGAGACCGGCATGCAGATCCCGCAATCGATCTATCTGATGGACGCGAGCGGGGAGATGCTCAATCCTTTCGGCCGCGGCTATGGCGACGGCGATCCGGACGGCACCGCCTGGCCGATACCCGAAACGATCTCGCTGGCCTGGAGCGAAGGTCCGCCGCGCGCCCAGATGCTTATGACCCTGCGCGACGACAAGGGCGTCGCCCATCCCGCCGAGCCGCGCGCCGCGCTCGAGCGCGCGCTGGCGCGTTTCAAGGAGCTCAAGCTGACGCCGGTCGCAGCGCTGGAGCTCGAGTTCTACCTGATCGACCGCGAGCGCGGCGAAGGCGGAGAGCCGCTGCCCCCCTGCGATCCGCGCAGCGGCAAGCGCGAGCGGTACAACTCGGTTTACGCGCTAGACGATCTCGACCGCTATGACGGGTTTCTGTCGCGCCTGTCGGAAGCGGCGCGCGCGCAGAACGTGCCCGTCAGCGCCGCCAGCTCCGAATATGCGCCGGGCCAGTTCGAGACCAATCTCAAGCACCAACCCGATGCGCTGTCGGCCGCGGACCATTGCCTGTTCCTGAAGCAGATCGTCAGGGCCGCCGCCCAGGCCGCCGGCTTCGACGCCACCTTCATGGCCAAGCCCTATCCCGAACGCGCGGGCACCGGGCTGCACGCGCATGTCAGCCTTCTCGACGAAGCGGGTCGCAACGTCTTTGACGACGGCTCGGAGCAGGGCTCGGAGACGTTGCGCCACGCGATCGGCGGGCTGCAGGCTCTGATGCCCGCCTCAATGGCGCTCTTTGCGCCCTCGATCAATTCCTATCGCCGGTTCCAGCCCGACATGTTCGCGCCGGTCAATCGCCGCTGGGGCGTCAACAATCGTTCGGCCGGCCTTCGCATTCCGGTAGGTCCCGGAGAGGCGCGCCGCATCGAGCACCGCGCCGCCGGCGCCGACGCCAATCCCTATCTGATGCTGGCGGCGATCCTGGCGGGCCTGCATCACGGCATCGTCAACCGGATCGATCCGGGTCCCGCCGCGGTCGGCAACGTCTCGCGCGAGCCCGACCCTGCGCTTCCTTTTTCGCTCGATGCCGCGCTCGAACTCATCGGCAAGGACCGGATCCTTCCGGGCTATCTCGGCGCCGACACGGTCGCGCTCTACGCCGAGACCAAGCGGCTCGAGGCGCGCCGCTTCGCCAAGATCGTCTCGCCCGCCGAATATGAGTGGTATCTGTAGGCCTCAGCCGCGTCTCAGCCGCAATTCGACGCCGGTTCCGACGCCGGGCGCGGAGGCGAGCTTCAGCGCGCCGTCCATGCGCCGCGCCAGCTCCATGGCGATGGCGATGCCGAGACCTTGGCCGGTGCGCGCGCCGGCGCGTTCGAAACTGTGAAACGGATCGCCCGCGCGCGCCTTTTCCGATGGCCTGAAGCCGGGTCCGTTGTCGATCACGCTCACCACGGCCGCGGCCACTTCGGCGCGCGCCTCGATCAGCACGCGTCCGCCTTCCGGCGCATAGGCGAGCGCGTTGGCTAGCAGCAGCGACAGCGCGCGCCTGACCGCGAGCGCGTCCGCCAGCGCCAAAACCTGACCCTGCGCAGCCACGTCCAGCGTGATCCGGCGCGAGAAGGCGCGCCCCACCTGCTCGTCGGCCACGGCCTGGGCGAGCGCCGCAAGATCGACGCGGGCGAGCCGTATGGGATAGCGCCCGGCCTCGAGATTGGCGAATTCCAGGATGTCGCCGATGCGCCCGTGCAGGCCGCGGCCCGCAGAGCCGATGTCGCGCGCATATTCGGCGTATTTGGGATGGCCGACCGGTCCGAAGAGACCGCGCTCGATGATTTCCGAAAAGCCGATCACAGCGTTCAGAGGCGTGCGCAGCTCGTGGCTCATATGGGCGATGAATTCGGCCTTGGAGCGGCGCGCCTCTGCGGCGTCGCGCTCGGCCTGCGCCAGGCGCAGCAAGAGGCGCGCGTCGGCGGGCGGCGTCGCGCCGAGCGCGCGGATCGCACGCGCGGCCTTCATGCGGCGCTCGAATTCGCCGACGAAGATGGCGGCGAGCCCCGCGCCCACCAGCGCCGGCCCGAAGATCACGAAGAGATAGAGCGGCAAGGATCCGTACCAGGCGCTGAGCGCGTCGGCGTCGCTCTGGGCGACGCGGGCCTCCGCGGGCCAGCCGGCAACCTGCGCCGTGAGCGCGTCCGCATCCGGCGCTGCGCCTGCGAGCGCAAAGTCGCCGGCCAGGATCGCCGCGTCCTCGCCCGCGGCCGCGGCGAGCGCGCGCGTCTCGAACGCCGCAGCGACGATGCGATCGCCGTCGGCGAAGATCATGGCGGCGAGCCCCTTGCCGCCGATCAGGATGCGGCGCGTCTTTGCCGAGAGAACCAGATCGCGCGGCAGCCTGACGAAGTCGGTCGAGCCGGTCATGGTCCGCCGCAGCGCGCCGTCCGGCGCGAAGATCGCGACGTTGCGCAGATCGGGATCGACGCCTTGCCCTAGCGCGCCATGCGCGAAAGCGCGCGCCTCCCGCGCGATGCGATCGAGCGCATCCGCAGCCTGCCTTGCGGCGTCGCGCGCCCTGCGGGCTTCGAAATAGCGCGCCTCGCTCGCGGCATGGGCGCGGTCGAAGCGCATTTGAAGCGCCGAGGCGGCGGCGAACGCGCCGCAGATCAGCACCACCGACGCCACGACGGTGACGCGCATGTTGCGCGCGGCGAGCCTTGCCGCGAAGGCGGCGAATCCCGTCGCGGCGTGGAACGGCCTAAGAGCCAGGCTGCCAGAAGCCATATGCGCCGCGCCCCGCCGCGGCTTGACTGATTCGCGTTAACGATTATGCGACCAAACGAGTCGCCGTCATTAACGATTTCGCGGCCGGCGCGTTAAGAATCGCCGAGCATCTTGCTCGCCACCTCGAAGAGATTGGGCGAGAGGCCCGGAACCTTTAGCATCGCTTCGAGCTCGGCGCGCATCAGCGCCTGGCGCCCGGCGTCGTAGCGGCGGAAGGCCTCGAAGGCCGCCGCCATGCGCGAGGCGACCTGCGGATTGATGGGGTCGAGCGCGCGGATCGTCTCGCCGACCAGCCTGTAGCCGCCGCCGTCCGCCGCATGAAAGCGCAGATGATTGCCGGCGAAGGCGCCGACCAGCGCGCGCACGCGGTTGGGATTCTTCATGTCGTAGGCGGGATGCTTCATCAGGGCGCGCACGCGCTTGTCGGTGTCGGCGAGGCAGGAGCCCGCCTGCAGCGCCATCCACTTGTCGAGCACCAGCGCGTCGTTGCGGAACCGGTCGTGGAAATGGGCGAACGCCGCATCGCGCCGCGGCGAGGTCATGCGCGAGAGCGAGGCAAGGCCCGCGATCGCCTCGGTCATGTTCGTCGCCGCGCGATAGTGACGATCGGCGAGCTCCGCGGCCGCTTCGTCGTCGGCGCTCGTCAGATAGCGCAAAAGCGCGTTGCGCAGCGCGCGGCGGCCGGCGGACCTGGCGTCCGGACGGAACGGCTCCTCGGAGTCGAGCTTTTGATAAAGGGCCTCGAGCCTTCGTCCATGGGCTTGCGCGACGCCGCGGATGAGTGCGACCCGCGCGCGGTGAATCGCCTCCGGATCGGGCGTCGTCATCGCCTGAGCGAGCTCGCTTTCGAGCGGCGGCGAGAGCATTTCGGCGGCGAAGGCCGGATCTTCGTCGGCGCGCGCCAGCGCCTCGCCGATCGCGGACACATAGACCGGATCGGGCATGGCCGAGGCATCCGCCGCCATCTCCTTCAGGATGTCGCTCGCCAGCGCCTGGCCGGCCTCCCAGCGATTGAACGGATCGGCGTCGCGGCTCATGAGCGCGGCGCGGGCGCGGCGATCGCTCGCCAGCTTGAACATCGCCGGCGCCGAAAAGCCTCTGCCGAGCGAGAGCATCGGCGGCTCGCCGACATCGACGAAGACGAAACGCTGTTCGGGCGCCGTCAGCTCGATCACGCGCTCTTCCGGTCCGGGGGCGTTCTCGCCTTCGAGGGTGAGCGGCAACGCGCCGTCCTTGCCCACCAGTCCGAGGCGCACCGGAATATGCATCGGCTTCTTGACCGGTTGGCCCGGCGTCGGCCCAAGGCTCTGCTTCAGCGTCAGCGCGTAGGTTCTCTTCGCCGGATCGTAGGCGCCGCTGGCCTCGACGGTCGGCGTCCCCGCCTGCGCGTACCAGAGGCGAAACTGCTTCAGATCGCGCCCGCAGGCGTCCTCGAAGCACTTCACCCAATCCTCGACGGTGGCGGCCTGACCGTCGTGCCGGGCGAAATAAAGATCGGTCGCCTTGCGATAGCCCTCCTCGCCGACCAGCGTCTTCAGCATGCGGATGACCTCCGCGCCCTTCTCATAGACGGTCGCGGTGTAGAAATTGTCGATGGTGATGTAGCTCTGCGGCTGGACGGGATGGGCGAGGGGCCCGGCGTCCTCGACGAACTGGCGCATGCGAAGCGTCCTTACGTCTCCGATGCGGCAGACGCCGGCCGAGCGCTGGTCGGCGGAGAAGCTCTGGTCGCGGAAGACGGTGAGCCCCTCCTTGAGCGAGAGCTGGAACCAGTCGCGGCAGGTGACGCGGTCGCCGGTCCAGTTGTGGAAATACTCGTGCGCCACCACGCTTTCGATGCGCGCGTAATCGTCGTCGGTCGCCGTCTCCGGCGAAGCGAGCAGGAGCTTGTCGTTGAAGATGTTGAGGCCCTTGTTCTCCATGGCCCCGAAATTGAAGGCGCTGACGGCCACGATCATGAAGATGTCGAGGTCGTATTCGCGGCCGTATTTCTCCTCGTCCCAGCGCATCGCGCGCTTGAGCGAATCCATCGCATAGGCGACCTTGGGCTCGTTGCCGCGCTCGACATAGATGCGCAGGTCCACCGGACGGCCGGAGGCGCGCACGAAGCGGTCCTCGAGCACGCCGAGATCGCCCGCCACCAGCGCGAAGAGATAGCAGGGCTTGGGAAACGGATCGTTCCAGACCGCGTAGTGCCGTCCGCCCGCAAGCTCGCCGCTCTCCACCAGATTGCCGTTCGACAGAAGCGCCGGATAGTCCTTCTTCGCCGCTTCGATGCGCGTCGTGTAGACGGCGAGCACGTCGGGCCGGTCGGGGAAATAGGTGATGCGGCGGAATCCTTCCGCCTCGCATTGGGTGCAGAAAATTCCCTTGGCGAGATAGAGCCCCTCAAGGGCGGTGTTGTCGGCGGGCGCAATCTCGGTGACGACCTCGAGCGTGAACTCGGCCGGAACGCTCTCGATGGTGAGGGTCTGCTCGTCGACCCTGAACTGCGAAGCGGCGAGCGGCCGGCCGTCGATGGCGAGCGACACGAGCTTCAGATGCTCGCCGTTGAGGACCAGCGGGCAGGGCCCGGCCGCGGCGCGCGAAATCCTGCTTCTGGCGGCGACGCGCGTCGCCTTCGGATCGAGGGCGAAATCGAGCGCGATCTCGGCGACGCGATAGTCCGGCGGGCGATAGTCCTTGAGCGCGATGGCGCGCGGTTCCTCTGTGCGCATGAGGCCCTCTTGCGTGAGGGGCCTGTATAGCCCGCGCCCGCGGCCGTCGAAAGCGCCGCGCCGAGCGCGCTGGCGCGCGGGTTTCTTTCAAATGATCGGCTTCTGTTCTATGCAGGCGCCATGACAGCGCCCAATCCCGTCGTCACGGCCGGAAGCGTGCGGATCGGCAACGCGCTTCCGCTTTCGATCATCGCCGGCCCCTGCCAGCTCGAAAGCCGCGCGCACGCGCTCGAGATGGCGTCGGCGCTCAAGGAGATCGCCTCCAAGGCCGGCGTCGGCCTCGTCTACAAGACGAGCTTCGACAAGGCCAATCGCACCAGCGCCGCGGGCGCGCGCGGGCTTGGGCTGAAGGCGTCGCTGCCCGTCTTCGCCGAAATCCGCGACAGCTTCGGCCTTCCCGTCCTCACCGACGTGCATGAGCGCGAGCAATGCGCGCCCGTCGCCGAGGTCGTGGACGTGCTGCAGATCCCGGCGTTCCTCTCGCGCCAGACCGATCTCATCGTTGCGGCGGCCAGGACCGGAAGGATCGTCAACGTGAAGAAGGGCCAGTTCCTCGCACCCTGGGACATGAAGAACGTCATCGACAAGGTCGTCGGCGCGGGAAACAGAAACGTGCTGGTGACCGAGCGCGGATCGAGCTTCGGCTACAACACCCTCGTCGTCGACATGACCGCGCTTCCTGCGATGGCCAAATTCGGCGCGCCGGTGGTGATCGACGCCACCCACGCCGTGCAGAGGCCCGGCGGGGCGGGCGCGGCGTCCGGCGGCGATCGCGAGATGGCGCCCTATATCGCGCGCGCCGCCGTGGCGGCGGGCGTCGCCGCCGTGTTCATGGAGACGCACCAGGACCCCGACCACGCGCCTTCCGACGGCCCTAACATGCTGCGCCTCAAGGACGCGCCGGCGCTGATCTCTGAACTCGTCGAGATCGACCGCATCGCAAAACGCCGTCCGGCCTGATCGGGCCCGGCTCTAAGCCGCGCCGAGCGCCATGAAGGTCTGAACCATGCCGATCACGGCCAGGATCAGAAGCGCCGCGGTCGAAATGACCGTGATGGCGAAGCCCAGTTCGCGCTTGGCCGGATCCTCCATATAGGCCTGCGCGTAGACGATCCGTCCGACGATCCACACAAGCCCCAGCGCGCCGACGAGGTAGGGCAGGGCGCGGAAATAGGCGTCGGCGAGCCAGAGCAGCGGAAGGAACACGACCAGCTGCTCGAGCGTGTTCATCTGAACGCGATAGGCCCGGTCGAATTCCGGATGGCCGCTCGTGGCGGGCGCCTTGATCGCGTGCTTGCCGCGCATCGCTCCCACGCGCGTTCCGGTCCAGAAGAAAAACAGGAGAGCGAGGATCGTGACGGCCGCATTCAGCAGCGTCGCGAGCGAATTGGTCATGGCGGCGGTTCCCCTTTCGAAAAATGGCTCCTGCGATACTCGCGCAGGAGCCCTCAGGGGAGTTCTATCGGATTCGCGGCGCGCGCCCTATTGCGGATCGTCGTCGTCGCCCTGGTCCTGATCGGAGGGCGCGGGCGGAGGAGGAGCGGCGCCCCTGCGCGGATGGGGCCGCTCGCCGGCCGATCCGACCGGCGCGCCCTGCATGGCCTGCGACGGGCTTGCATGCTTGGCGGCGCGGGCTTCCATCTTCTGGGCGATGCGGCTGCGCTTGGCTTGCGGCAGCGCCGCCCATTTCGCGTCCAAGTCTTTGCGCCAGGCGGCCTTTTCCTTTTCCGACATGGCGCGGATCTTGCGCATCTGCTCGTGGCGATAGGCCTTTTTCTGCTCATGGCTCATGCCGCGGGTCGCCTCGCGCATCTGCGTCTTGAACATCGCGCGCTCTTCGAGCGAGGGCAGAAGCGCCTCGAGCTTGGCGTGGCGCATGCTCTTGTCCGCTTGCGGGGAAACCGTGACCTGGCTGGCGGGGGGCGGGGCCGCGAGCGCGGCGGACGTAGCAAGCGCTGCGGCGAAGGCGGCCGCAAGCAGGCGGGTGGCGTTCATGGGGCAACTCCGGTTCAGCCTCGCTTCAACGCTGTTCCGGCCCCGCTCCGTCGCGCCTTGCCTCGCCGGCGCGCCATCGCCTAGAAGCAGGCCGGCTTTCGAGGAACCCGCCGACATGAGCGCCATCACCGACCTCACCGCCCGCGAAATCCTGGATTCGCGCGGCAATCCGACCGTCGAGGTGGACGTGCGCCTGGAAGACGGCGCCTTCGGACGCGCGGCGGTTCCCTCCGGAGCTTCGACCGGCGCGCATGAGGCGGTGGAGCTGCGCGATGGCGGCAAGCGCTATGGCGGCAAGGGCGTCGAAAGGGCGGTCGCCGCCGTCAACGGCGAAATCTTCGACGCGCTCTGCGGCATGGAGGCGGAGGATCAGCCGCGGCTCGACCGCATCATGTGCGCGCTCGATGGAACGGCGAACAAGGCGCGGCTCGGCGCCAACGCAATTCTTGGCGTCTCGCTGGCGGTCGCAAAGGCGGCGGCGGCGAGCGCCGGCCTTCCGCTCTATCGCTATGTCGGCGGCGCCAAGGCGCAGGTCCTTCCCGTGCCGATGATGAACATCGTCAATGGCGGCGTGCATGCCGACAATCCGATCGACTTCCAGGAATTCATGATCATGCCCGTGGGAGCGCCATCGTTCCGGGAGGGGCTGCGCATGGGTGCGGAAGTCTTCCACACGCTGAAGAAGCAGCTTCACGACGCCGGCCACAACACCAATGTCGGCGACGAAGGCGGCTTCGCCCCGAACCTCAAAACCGCCGACGAGGCGCTGTCCTTCATCGTGAAAGCGATCGAGAAGGCGGGATACAGGCCCGGCGAGGACGTCTATCTCGCGCTCGATCCGGCTTCGACCGAGTTCTTCAAGAACGGGAAGTACGTTCTCGAAGGCGAGGGCAAGACGCTCGCGCCCGACCAGATGGTGAAGGTCTACGAGGACCTTGTCGCGCGCTATCCGATCGTTTCGATCGAGGACGGCATGGCCGAAGACGATTGGGAGGGATGGATCGCGCTCACCAGGGCCATCGGCAAGAAAGTGCAGCTGGTGGGCGACGATCTCTTCGTCACCAATACGAAACGCCTCAATGAAGGCGTCGCAAAGGGCGCCGCCAACGCCATTCTCATCAAGGTCAACCAGATCGGCACGCTCACCGAAACGCTGGATGCGGTAGAGACCGCCCACAAGGCGGCCTATCGCGCGGTGATGTCCCATCGTTCCGGCGAGACCGAGGATTCCACCATCGCCGATCTCGCGGTGGCGACGAATTGCGGGCAGATCAAGACCGGATCGCTGGCGCGTTCCGACCGCCTCGCCAAATACAACCAGCTCCTGCGCATCGAGGAGATGCTGGGCGACCAGGCGATCTATGCCGGGCGCGGCGTGCTGAAGGGCTGAGCGGCGCGCCGCGCGATCCTATCTCATCGCGGGAATGACGCTCCGCGTTTCGAAGCGGCTGGCGAATTCGGAGCGGACCCTTAACGCGCCGACTTGACGCCTTAACCCATTTCTCCTTGACGCGCCGAATCGGTTGGTGATTCGTTCGCACAATGCGAATCAGGCGTAGCGTCACGCGCGTCTTCGAGGCGATGGTGGTTCCCGCGATCACCGGCGCCGTCGCAGCCTATTTCGGCTATTACGCGATCTGGGGCGACCGCGGCGCGATCGCGCTCGAGGACGCCAAGGCCCGTCTCGGCGTCCGCCAGGAAGAACTCTCGCAGGTGCGCGAACGCCGGATGCGCCTTCAGCATCGCATCCAGCTCATGCGCCCCGGCCAGGTCGATCCGGACCTCGTCGAGGAGTTGTACCGCAAGGATCTGATGGAGGGCGCGCCCAACCAGGTGGCGATTCCGCGCAAGGCCCAATAAGGCCGCGGCCGGAACGCGCCTGACATTTCGTCACTGCTTGCCAAACGCGGGCGCGCTTGCCACAACCGCCTCCATGCCCAGCCTTTTTCGCCCTCCGCTCGAACGGCGCGCCGCATGAAAAACCCATACGAACCAAAGGGTAACGGCGCTGACCCTGCTCCGGAGGCCGGCCGCGGGGAACGGCTCAAACGCTTCTATTCCGACATGCTTCTGATCCGTCGGTTCGAGGAAAAGGCCGGCCAGCTCTACGGCATGGGTCTGATCGGCGGTTTCTGTCACCTTTATATCGGCCAGGAGGCGGTGGTGGTCGGCATGCAGTCCGCCGCCGGCCCGGAGGACAGGGTGATCACCGCCTATCGCGACCACGGCCACATGCTGGCCTGCGGCATGGACCCCAAAGGCGTAATGGCCGAGCTGACGGGCCGCCGCGCCGGCTATTCCAAGGGCAAGGGCGGGTCGATGCACATGTTCAGCGCCGAAAAGCGCTTCTATGGCGGGCACGGCATCGTGGGCGCGCCGGTCCCGCTCGGCACCGGGCTCGCCTTCGCCAGCAAATATCGCGGCGACAAGGCGGTGACGCTCACCTATTTCGGCGACGGGGCCGCCAACCAGGGTCAGGTCTACGAGTCCTTCAACATGGCCGAGCTCTGGAAGCTGCCGGTCGTCTATGTGATCGAGAACAACCAATACGCCATGGGCACGAGCGTCGAGCGCTCGAGCGCGCAGGCCGATTTCTCGCGCCGCGGCTCGTCGTTCAACATCCCCGGCGAGCAGGTCGACGGCATGGACGTCGAGGCGGTTCACGCGGCCGGCCTGAAGGCGATCGAGCATTGCCGCGCTGGCAACGGGCCGATCATTCTCGAGATGAAGACCTATCGCTATCGCGGCCATTCGATGTCGGACCCGGCCAAGTACCGCACGCGCGAGGAAGTGCAGAGCGTGCGCGAGAAGCGCGACCCTATCGAGCATCTCGGCGTCAAGATGGTCTCCGGCGGGATCGCGAAGGAAGACGAACTGAAGGCGATCGACAAGGAGATCCGCCAGATCGTCAACCACGCCGCCGAATTCGCGACCGAAAGCCCCGAGCCCGATCCGTCCGAGCTCTACACGGACGTGCTGGCATGACGCAAATTCTGATGCCGGCTCTCTCTCCAACAATGGAAGAGGGGAAATTGGCCAAATGGCTGGTCAAGGAAGGCGACGAGGTGAAGTCCGGCGACATCCTCGCCGAGATCGAGACCGACAAGGCGACGATGGAGTTCGAGGCCGTCGACGAAGGCCGGATCGGAAAGATTCTCGTCCCGGAAGGCGCCGAAG
>DASZRM010000018.1:0-15639 GCA_035549135.1 Rhizomicrobium sp.
ACATTCCCACGTGTTACGCACCCGTCCGCCGGTGACGTATTGCTACGCCCCCTAGACTTGCATGTTTGAGGCCTGCCGCCAGCGTTCGTTCTGAGCCAGGATCAAACTCTCAAGTTATGATCCTGAACAACGAAGCGCTGATTGCTCTTGTTCATGGCCGGGCATGACCCGGCCATTGCGTTAGTTCGCATCACATGACGAGGTTTGGCCGCCGCCGGTCCCGTCACAGGCCCGGGACGACCGAACATCTTTGTGTATGCAGAAGAACGCGAGCATTCAGCGTGTTGCTCGATTGGTCAGCGGACCAAAGTCCGCGTGGCCGCCGAGCCGCCGCCCACGTTCCCCTTCCTCGAATCACAATGTCAAAGAGCCGCCTTTTGGCGCGAATTTCCATTCTGCCAGAGACGAAACACCGCCCGCAAGGCGTGGCCCAACGGGCGGCGTGGGCGCGGTGTATAGGGGGGCGATCAGCGCCTGTCAAACGTAATTTTGGCCGTTTTCAAGCTTTTTTCGCCGGCGCGTCGCCGATGCTGTGAACATGTCTGCCGCCGGGTCTAAACCTCTCGCCCGCGCTCAACGGCTAGAGCGCAGGCAAGTGAAGCTGACAAGATATAGTGAGGCGCGACAAAACTTCCAGGATCTATTCGTTCCGCGCCATCTCGCGCAGGTCGCTTCGGCTCAGATCCGTGAACAGGATGCCGTCCTGCGGGTCGTAGCGCAGCTCATCGGCGTCCGCCCAGGCCCGCTCGCCATCGGCCAGCACGATCTTGACCCGATCAATTCGGCCGTCGCGGCGATCGACGCCGGTGATGCGGCCCAGGCTCCGGCCGTCGTCGCGCACGACTTCGAGGTCGATCAGCGCCTCGCTCGGCACGGCGTAGAAATCGTCGAGCGTGGCGCGCTCATAGCGCGCGCGCCACCATGCTGCAGGCCGCTCGTCGTCATATTGCGCGCGCTCTTGGCGGTAGCGCGCATTTTCCGCGGCGTAGCGCGCGCGAGCCTTGTCGTATCGCTGCTGCTCCTGGGCAAAGGCGGCCTGGTTGGCGCTCTCTTGCGCCTTGGCCCGCTCGTCATAGCTGCGGGCCTCGTCATATTGCTGCGCGTTGAGCCGCTGGGTCTGAATGCGCTCTTCGGGCGTCGGATTCTGCGTATAAGGATCGCCGGCCTGTGGATCGGCGAGCGCCGCGCCGCTCAGCGTCAGGGCTGCCGCGGCGCCGATGAAGAAGAGATTTCGCGTATTCATGGCTGTCTCCTATTGCGGACACGGGACCTGTCCCGGCGGACACGGTCTGGTCCCCGGCGAAGGCTGCGTCGTGGGCGCGGTCGGCGCAGTCGTTCCCGGCGCGGGAATGCAGCTTTCGCTCGCCGCGCCTGATGCGGTCGGCGCGCAGGAAGGTTGCGGGGTGAGCGGCGATGGCGGCGTGTAGGGATTGGCGTTGTCCGGCGCCGGCGTTCCGTTGGGCGTGACGCCGTGCCGAGCTTCATATGGGTTGGCGTTGGGCATCGTCGCCCCGTTCGTGGTCGCGGGCGAAGACGGCGGCGTCGCTGAAGGCGTGGTCGACCCGGTCGTTCCTGGGCTCGTCGCAGGCGGGGAATTTGGGCCGCCGGTCGCCGGCGTCGCGCCGGTCGGGGACGTCTCCCCGCTTGTCTGCGCAAGCGCCGCGCCAGCCGCCAGCGCGATCCCGACAAGGGCCGGCGCAGCGCGGCGGAACGCTTTTGCGAAGAAATGATCGAGCATGGCGAAGTTCCTTTCGTCTTGACGCCGCAGGCCTTCGCGGCCAGTGAGAAGCAAACGCCTCCCGAAAATCGCCGTTCCGGGAACCTCGGGCCCTTGCCCGGAGCGCCGCGGCTGCGCCGCCAAGACGCCGTCCGGCCCGCGCCGTTCGCAGCCGCAGCGCAACCCACGGCGTCGTGAACTCATAGAAATTCCTACTAGTCTTGTGGCGGCCCGTAGCGGACCTTAAGTGTTCGGAGCATTTCCCCAGGGGACCACAATGTTCGATCGACGCAGCGTTCTGATGAGCGGCGCGGCCAGCGCGCTCGCCCTTTCCATGCCCGCGCTCGCCAGGGCCGCGGCCGCAAAAGCCGGCGACGGCGAGGCGGCCAAGCTCAACAAGCTGTTCGACGATTTCATGAACGAAATCCTCGATCAGGCGCCCGAATTCGCCACCAATCTCGGCATCGACAAGGGCGATCGCGCCTATCAAAAATTCATGGTGAGCGATCGCACGCTCGAGCAGGTCGAGTTCTTCCGCCGGATGAACACCGATCAGCTCAATCGCCTCAAGGCGATCCGTCGCGACAAGCTGAGCGGAATGGACGCGGTCAATTACGACGTGATCCTCTATGGGCTTCAGCAGCAGGAAGACGACAACAAGCGCTTTCCCGAATACAGCGCCGGCGTCGGCTCGCCCTACACGCTGAGCCAGCTCACCGGCTCCTACCAGCAGGCGCCGGACTTCCTCGACAGCCAGCACCGCATCGAAACCAAGGACGACGCCGACGCCTATCTGGCGCGCCTGTCCGAATGGGCGACAGTGCTCGATCAGGAACGCGAGGTGGCCGAGCACGACGCCGCCGACGGCATTTCGCCTCCGGATTTCGCGCTCGCCAAGGCGCTCGAGCAGCTGACCAAGCTGCGCGCCGTGCCCGCCGAGAAATCGCCGCTCGTGGACTCTGTCGTGCGCCGCACGAAAGAGAAGAACATTGCCGGCGACTACGGCGCGATCGCGACACGCCTCATCGCCCAGCGCATCTATCCCGCGCTGGATCGACAGATCGCGTTCCTCAAGGCGCTGCAGGCGAAGGCTCCGCACGACGCGGGCGTGTGGCGCCTGCCGGACGGCGCGGCCTATTATGCGGCCTGCCTCGAGGCCTCCACCACGACCAAGCTCACGCCGGATGAGGTCCATCAGATGGGCCTCGACGTCGTCAAGGATCACACCGCAAAGATCGACGCCATCATGAAGGCGAACGGGCTGACGCAAGGCACGGTCGGCGAGCGCCTTCGGGCGATGTATGACGATCCCAAATTCCGCTATCCCAACACCGACGAGGGAAAGGACAAGCTGCTCGCCGACCTCAATGTGAAGGTGCAGGCGATCCGCGCCAAGCTCCCCGCCTGGTTCGGCGCGGTTCCCAAGGCCGATCTTCAGATCAAGCGCGTGCCCAAATATATCGAAGCCGGCGCGCCGGGCGGCTATTACCAGAATGCCTCGCTCGATGGGTCGCGGCCGGGCGCCTATTACATCAATCTGCGCGACACGGCCGAAGTTCCGAGCTGGACGCTGCCCACGCTCACCTATCACGAAGGCATTCCCGGCCATCACCTGCAGATTTCGATCGCGCAGGAGACGAATCTTCCGCTGCTGCGCAAAGTCAACGGCTTCAACGCCTACCAGGAAGGATGGGCGCTCTACGCCGAACAGCTCGCCGACGAAATGGGCATGTACGAGAATGACCCATGGGGCAAGATCGGCCAGCTTCACGACTCCATGTTCCGCGGCGTGCGCCTGGTCGTCGACACGGGCATGCATGCGAAGAAGTGGAGTCGCGAGCAGGCGGTCAAGTACTACGTCGACACCTTGGGCGACCAGGAAGCCTCGGCGGTCACCGAGATCGAGCGCTACTGCGTCTGGCCGGGCCAGGCCTGCTCCTACATGGTGGGCAAGCTCACGATCTTGAGACTGCGCGACAAGGCGAAGTCGACGCTGGGCGCCAAATTCGACATCCGCAAATTCCACGATGCGGTGCTGCTCTCCGGCGCGCTTCCGCTCGAGGTGTTGGAGAAGGTCATCGACAACTACATCGCGACGGCGTGACCCTTCGAGGCAAGGCCGCGTCATCCTGAGGAGCGCACGGGGCGCGCGTCGGGATGGACGCGGCCTTGCGCCTCGGGATGTCGAGGTCTAGCTCGCCGCGCCGATATACTGCCTGAGCGTCGCGGCCTCGCGCACGGTCTCCTCGATGCGCGATTTCACCACATCGCCGATCGACACGATTCCGACCAGCGCCCCTTTGCAGTCGACCACAGGGACATGGCGGAAGCGCCCGCGCGTCATCATTTCCATCAGCTCGTCGATGGAATCGGATTCCACGCAAGTCGCCACATCGCGCGTCATGAACCGATTGACGGGCTTGGACAGCGCCGCGGCCCCGTCGCGCGAAATCGCGCGCACGATGTCGCGCTCGGAGAAGATGCCGGCGAGCTCGCCCCGCGCTCCCTGGACGACGACCGCGCCAATGCGGCGCGTCGCGAGAAGCTCGGCGGCTTCGCAAAGCGTCGCCTCCGCCGCGATTGCGACAATCTCCCGGCCCTTGCTTCCAAGAATGTGTCCGACCAGCATGTTCGCGCTCCTTGCTCCGGCTTCTTCGGCGCCGGTCTCAAGCTCGAGCCCGCCAGGGCGACGCGTCCGTGACGCGGCCTTGTCCAGGCCCGCCGGGTGCACCCGCAACGACAATGCTGCGCCTTGCGGCGCCCCGCTGGCAAGATGCCGGTAGGCTGATCGTGACTATGCGCAACTTTGGAACCAGCGGTATTCCGCGCCGTCGCGGGCTCTTAAGGCTTAATCCCTTGAGGATGCCCACAATCTCAGGCAAGACAGGCGCGCCGGACGGAGCTGTGGCCGAGAGGCTGAAGGCGGCGGTTTGCTAAACCGTTATACGTTTGAAAAGGCGTATCGAGGGTTCGAATCCCTCCGGCTCCGCCAGTTCGCCATGACAGGTCCGAAGCGGGCGAACGCGATTTGCGGTCGCCCTGCTCCAGACGATCTTGACGAGGACCGCTCAAATCCAGGAGCGCGCCTTCCAAGCTCAGACCGCGCGGTCGGACGCCAGGCGGTAGATGTTGCTCTGCGGCTCGCCGCGCGGCCGCGGCGGCTTGACGCTTTCGGCGGTGGCGGTCGCCCATAACGGCTTTCTCGACCGATCGTAGACCACCACATTGCCGTCATCCTGGATGGCCAGGAACGCGCCGGGATGGCCCATCGTATTCGTTGACCACAGCGCCTTTCCGGATGAGTCGTAGATGACGACATTGCCGTCGGTCTGCATCGAAAGGATTCTCGCGCCGCGATTCCGCGTCGTGCTTTCCCAGAGCAATTTCCGGGACGGATTTCTGAGCTCCAGATTGCCTTCCAGCGTGAATGTCAGCGCATAGCCTGTCCGCGTCGTCCAAACGGTTCCGACCGCAAAGTCACCGTTGTTCGATGCGGAAGCGCATATTTCCGGCATCGTTTTCACTCCCACGCGCGCCTTGGGCGGTTTCAACCCCCGTCTGATTCGGCGCAAAGTTTTCGAGTTATTTATTGAAACTTAATCGCGTTTACATCGCCTTTTCAAGGGAAAGAGAGCATTCATCGCCATTTCCCCAGTAACGAGAGGTCGAATTCTCGAACAATGGTTAATGCCGATCGCGGTTCGATTTAACAATGTTAAGCGAGACCTGGAGCGATCCCGCAGACAATCAATCCGATCTTGCGCAATATTTTTTCACGCGCGGCCGATTCTCGCTTTCGCAGAAGTTCGCGCCGCCCGCCTCAAGGCGCGCTTTCGACGCAGGCCCGTTCATGCCGCATCGACAAGAACGATCTCGCTGTCCTCGAGCGCAATGACTTCCAGCGCGTCTTCGTCCTTGATCGCGGCGCCGTCGCGCGCGCCGATCTCCACGCCGTTGAGCGAAATGCGTCCGCTCGAGGGGACCAGATAGCCGTGGCGTCCAGAATCGAACGCGTATTCGGCTCTCTCGCCTTTCTTGAGCGTTGCTCCCAGCACGCGCGCCTCGGCGCGAATGGGAAGCGCCTCCGCGTCGTCCGGAAAGCCGCTGGCGAGGGCCACGAAGCGTCCCGATCGATCGAGTCTAGGAAACGGCTTTGAGCCCCAGCTCGGCGCGCCGCCGCGACCGGACGGCATGATCCAGATCTGGAACAACGTCGTCTTTCCCGGTTCGAGATTGTATTCGGAATGGCGCACGCCAGAGCCGGCGCTCATCACCTGAACGTCACCGGCCGCGGTGCGCCCTTTGTTGCCCAGGCTGTCTTGGTGGGTGATCGCGCCCTCGCGGACATAGGTCACGATTTCCATGTCGGCGTGCGGATGGGGCGGAAAGCCGGAATGCGGCGCGATTTCGTCGTCGTTCCAGACCCTGAGCGCCCCCCAGTTCATTCGCATCGGATCGTAATATTCGGCGAAAGAGAAATGGTGCCGGGCCCGAAGCCAGCCGTGGTCCGCGCCGCCAAGCCGGTCGAAGGGCCGCCGTTCGATCATTGCACTCCTCCTTTGCGCAAATGTCGCGCCGCCGCAGAGATAGGGCCGGCGGCACGAAACGCAAGGGTCCGCCTCACGCCGCGAGCTCTGCCTCGAGGGTGATATTGGCGTTGAGGAGTTTGGAAACCGGACAGCCAGCCTTCGCCTCGGCCGCGAGCTTTTCGAAGGCGGGCCGCTCGATGCCCGGGACCTCGGCCCTAAGCTTCAAGTGCACGGCGGTGATGGCGTAGCCGCCCTGGATCTGCTCGAGCGTCACCTGCGCCGAGGTTTCGAGGCGCCGCGCAGGATGTTTGGCCTCGCTCAGCATCAGCGCAAGCGCCATCGAGAAGCATCCCGCATGAGCCGCGCCGATCAGCTCTTCGGGATTGGCGCCGGGCTTGCCCTCGAAGCGGCTGGCGAAGCCAAAAGGATACTGCTTGAGCGCGCCGCTTTCGGTCGAAATCGCGCCCTTTCCGTCGCGAAGGCCCCCTTCCCATACGGCAGATCCCGTTCGAACGATCTTCATCGGATGCTCCCTTTTTTTCGAAAGCGCAGTCCCTAGAATTCCCATCCGACAATTTGGCTCCGCGGTCCAGAGCCGAGTCGAGTCCGCCGAATTGCGCCCGGGAAACCTGGACGGCTATTCTTCGACGCACGGCGAGGAGCGCAATGACGCGGACAGAGGAACAAAGCCTTCCGGCCTGGATTTACGGCGACCGCGATTTCTTCGACGCGGAGCGCAGACATCTCTTCGCGCGCGCCTGGCACGTCGTCTGCCATGTGAACGACATTCCAGAATCTGGCGACTATCACACGCTCGATATTCTGGGCGAACGATTTCTTTCGTTGCGCGGCGCAGACGGGACGGTGCGCAGCTTCCACAATGTCTGCCGTCACCGCGCCTCGCGCCTTGCCGACGGCGATCGGGGCAATTGCGGCCACAGGCTGGTCTGCCCCTATCACGCCTGGAGCTACGACCTCGAGGGCAGGCTGCGCTCGATCCCGCCCTGGCAGGGTTTCGAGGCGCTCGACAAATCCCGGCACGGCCTGATCCCGCTCGAGCAGGAAATCTGGCGCGGCTTCGTATTCGTGCGCCTGGAAGCGGGCCTGCCATCGGTTGCGGAGATGATGGCGCCCTACGACGAGGAGATCGCGCCGCACGGGTTTGAGACGTTGCAGCCGCAGGGACGCGTGACGCTGCGACCCCGCGCGGTGAACTGGAAGAACGTCGCCGACAATTACGGCGACGGCCTTCACATCCCCGTCGCCCATCCTGGGCTTACGCGCCTCTTCGGCAACTCCTACACGCTCGAGGCCGAACGTTGGGTCGACAGGATGCAGGGACGCATCGTCGAGAAGCCCTCGCCCAACCGCAGCGAGCGCGGCTATCAGGCGCTGCTCGATCTGTTCGAGCACTTGCCGGCGGAGCGCCGCCGCGTATGGAGCTATTACCGGCTGTGGCCGAACCTCGCCTTCGACGTCTATCCCGACCAGGCCGACTTCATGCAGTTCGTTCCGGTCTCGCCCACGGAAACGCTGATCCGGGAGATCGGCTATGTCCGCCCCGATGCGCGGCGCGAAGCCAGGGCGGCGCGCTACCTCAACTGGCGCATCAATCGCCAGGTCAACGCCGAAGACACGACGCTGATCGCGCGCGTTCAGGCGGGCATGTCCTCGTCGAGCTATTCGAGCGGGCCGCTCGCCAAATCGGAAGTCTGCCTCGCCGCTTTCGCGCGGCGTTTGCGCCAGGCCATTCCGCGACAGGCCTTTGAGCGCGGACGGGAGTTGGCGGATTCGCGCGCGGCGGAATGATCAATCCGGGCCGAAGGAGGGTGGCGCGTCGCCTGGCCGAGATCCGAATTCCGGATCGGGCGTCCGACTCAAGGTGAAATCGAGCGTTCCGCCACGGCGCGCGAAGTCGGCCGGCAGCCATGGCTTTGCGCGCGATCTTCCATTGAGCGATAGCCCCGCCACATAAGGCGCATCCATCGCAGAGCCGTCCGCGCGGATCGTGACCTTGCCGCCGGGCCGGGCGACGATCGCCTGCGGAAAAAGCGGGCTGCCGAGAACGAGTTCGGACCGTCCGGGATAGAGCGGATAGAGCCCGAGCGCCGCCCATACATACCAGGACGACATCTCGCCCAGATCGTCATTGCCGGGGATGCCGGCCGGCGAATTCGTCCAGAGCTGCTTCATCGCAGCGCGGACGATTTCCTGCGTCCGCCAGGGCTCGCCGGCGAAATCGTAGAGCCAGGGCGCAGCGATGGAGGGCTCGTTCGCCAGTTCGGCGTGGGCGTAGCCCGATTTCGTCACCGCGAGCGATCCGTCGGAATCGTAGAAAAACGAGCGCAGGCGCTTCTTCGCAGGTTCAAGTCCGCCGAGTTCCTCGAACAGTCCCTTCGGATCGAAGGGGACCATCCACAGATATTGGGCGCCGCTACCCTCGACGTAGTCGTCGTCGTTCTCTGCGTCGAAGTCGACCTGTTTCCAATCGCCGTTCGCCATGCGCGGCTGGATATAGCCGGTCTTGGGATTGAACAGATTTCGCCACCAGCCGGATCGTTCGAGCAGACGCCCCGCGTTGACGCGATCGCCCACATAAAGGGCGAGCTGCGCGAGGCCAAAATCGGCCGCTGCGAGTTCGAGCGTGTCGGCGGCGCTTCCCCAACCCGGCGCGCCGACGGGCATGTAGTGAAGGCTCAGCCAGCGATCGAGTCCCGGACGCTGGCCGACGCATTGCACCGGGCAGCCGCGGCGGCTCAAATCGGGCGCATTGGGCGTCGTCGCAGCCTTGAGCAGGGAGGCGTAGGCGCCCTTGACGTCGAAATCCCGTCCGCCGAAGGCGTAGATGGAGGCTATCGCCGACGGCGACGGATCGCCGTTCATCACGCTGGTCGCGCCAGTCAAATGGGTCCAGCGGTCCCAGACCCCGCCGTTCTGATCCGCCTGGTTGAGCAGCGACTGGGCGACGTCCGAGCCAAGCCGCGGATCGAGCCAGGTCAGAAGCTGAAGCTGCGATCGATAAACGTCCCAGCCCGAGAAATTGGCGTATTGCGCGCGCTGGCGCCCGCCGACGCGATGGAGCCTGCGATCAAAGCCGACATAGCGCCCGTCCGCGTCGCTGTAGAGATTGGGTTCGAGCAGGGCGTGATAGAGCGCGGTATAGAAGACCGTCCGCTCGTCGTCGCTGCCGCCCTTGATCTCGATTTCTCCAAGCCTCGCATTCCAGGCCGCGCGCGCCGCGCTGCGAACGCTGTCCAGGGTCGCTCCGCCGGGACTTTCGCGTTCGAGGTTGGCCCGCGCGCCGTCGAGGCTGACATAGGAAACGCCGACCTTCATGTCGACCACAGGCGAGTTGAGAGGATCGAAGGAGATCCAGACGCCCGAGCCCTTGCGGCCGGGCGGATGGCCGCGCGCGCCATAGCTCGTGCCGCCTTCGGCTTCGACCGCGCCGGGGTAGAGCGTCTCGTCGCGCCAGCCGCCGCCCGGCGTAAAGGGCCGATCGAACCGCGCGACGAAATACAGCGTGTAATAGCTCTCGCGCCGATCCGGCGAGAGATAGCCGCAGAAATTGCCGCTGGTGACTGAGCCCATGACCTCGCGATTCGCCACATCGACGCGCGCATTCGCCTTCGAGCTTCCGACTTCCGAATCGGAGACGCGAAACAGCAGGTTCGCGGGCTTGTCCTTCGGCCAGGAAAAGCGCGCATATCCGGTGCGGAGCGTCGCGCTCAACTGGGCCGTAACGCCGTTCGCGAGCGCCACCTTGTAGTAGCCGGGTTCGGCGCGTTCGGCGGCATGGTCGATAAGACTCGAATACGCCGAAAAGCTGTCGTCCGCGGACGGCGACATCTCGACCGGGACGGTGACCGGCATAATGGGAATGTCGCCGCTGGCCCCCGTGCATCCCGTTCCGGACAAATGGGTCAGCGAGAATCCCTTTACGCCGTTGGCGCGCCACTCATATCCGCCAGGCGCGGCGATCGGATAGCGCCGGCCGGGCAACGGCGTCTCTTCGGGACTGAACTGGACCATGCCGAAAGGAAGCGATGCGCCGGGCCAGGTATTGCCGCCATTGGTGGTCCCGATAAACGGATTGACGGCGTCGGCGGGCTCGGCCGCGCGCGCCGCGGCGGCGGCGACGGCGCAGAGAATCAGAGCAAGGATCGCAACCCGCATCTGGCGCTCTAGGTCGTGACGAAGGCCGCCCGCGCTTCGCGCCTCGGGGGCCCAAGTAGCGCGAACAGCGCGATCACCGCATAACATGCGGCCGGCACGAAAAAGGCGAGCGCGAGCCCGATATGGTCGGCGGCATAGCCCGTTGCGACCGGCAGCGCCGCGCCGCCGACGATCGCCATGCAAAGGAGCCCCGATGTGGACGCCGTCGGCGCGTCGGCGCGCTCAAGCGTCAGGGTGAAGATGGTCGGAAACATGATCGAATTGAAGAAGCCCACCGCAAGCGCGGCGACGCCGGCCGCGGCGCCGATCGAAGGGGCCTGAGTCACGGCAAGGCAAAGGGCGAGCGCCGTGCAGGCGGCGAAGGCGAGCGCGCGGCTCGCGGCCACGCGCGTCAGCGCCAGGCTGCCGAGCGCCCGGCCCGCCATCGCCCCGCCCCAGTAGAAGACGCCAAGAAGCCGGCCTGCCTCCTCATAGCTCCGTCCCAGTATCGCCGGCTGATGAAGGAAATTGATCATGATGCTCGAAATCGACACTTCCGCCCCGACATAGACGAAGATCGCCAGTCCCCCGAACAGCGCCCAGCGCGAGCGGAAGGCCGCGAGCGGCGAAGCGCGTTCCTCGTCGCCTTCTTGCGGAACATGCAGGAGCCGCCGGAACGACCAGATGAACAGCGCAAGCAAGACGATCACGCCCGCAATGACGAGGAATTGCGCCTCGACGTTTCGAAGCGTCGCCGCGCGCGCCGCGGCGTCGATCCGGCCGGCGAAAACGCCGCCGCGCAAAACGACATAAGAGCCAACGACCGGCGCGATCACCGTGCCGAGCGAATTGAAGGTCTGCGACAGGGTGAGACGGAAATGCGATCCCTCAGGCCGGCCGAGAAGCGCCGCCAGCGGGTTGGCGGCGACCTGGAGCTGCGTGATTCCGGAGGCGATCACGAACAGCGCGCAAAGAACGAACCAATAGGATTCGGCGCGAGTGGCGAGCGGCATCAGAAGGCAGCCCAGCACCATCGCGCCGAGCGAATAGAGGATCGTGCGCGCATAGCCCGCTTTTTCGAGGACCAGCGCCGCGGGAAGCGAGACGACGCCATAGGCCAGGAAAAAGGCGAACTGGGTCAGCATCGATTCGGCGTAGGTCAGGCTGAAGACGCTGCGCACCGAGGGCACCAGCGGATCGATGGAGGCCGTCACGAACCCCCACGCGAAAAACAGCGTCGTCACCGTGACGAAAGCGGGATTGACGGCGGCGGCGGATCTATTTGAGGCCGACAAGAACATTGCCCTCGGTCGAAAGGTAGTTGTTCTTGTAATCGAAACGGTCCGAGTCGGAAAACAGCAGGTAGTAGTATTTCATCTGCTCGCTCCACCAATAGCCGGGACAGAGATCGCCCTGTTTCATCGGGCTGGCGCCGATATCGTCTATCACGGTGAAGCCGTAAGGCGCGCGGCTCGTGGCCTTCATGTTCTCATAGTGGATGCGCGCAAGCTCCCGCCAGCGTTCGTTCGGCTCGATCAGGAACATCGCGAGGCACGAATCGACGAATTCGGGGCGAAGCGCGTTCGAACGCCGGTCGGCGGCGGACTTTTCGAAATCGTAGCCTTCCGGCAGGACGCCGTAGCGGGACTGAACCGCCGCCCAGGACTCCAGATAGTCCTTTCCGCGCTCCATGTCGCCGCCCTGCGCCAGAAGCCCCGCATAGAAGGCGGCAAGCTCGCTCTGATGGCGGTCGAGCGCCGCGCCGGTCTCGAAATCGACCTGCGCGAACCATAGTCGCCCGTTCTTGCGGACCGATTGATGTTTGGCGATGGCGGCGGCGTGAATGTCGTACCAGCGCTTCAGATCGGCGTCGCCGAAAAGCCGCCAGCCGTCCCACAGATATTCGAAATAGGAATCGCTCGGCGGACCGATCGTGGCGCGCCTGCTCTTCCATTCGCCGGTCTCGACGTCGATCGCGTCGGCGATGAGATCGATCTTCGAGCGCCGCTCGAACAGCGCCTTCAGCGCGCGCTTGGCCATGTCGTAGTAGCGCGGATCGCCGGTCGCCTTGCCGAGCGTTCCCCATTCGGCGATGTACGTGCCGATCTCGGCGGGATAGCTGATAGAGCCGCGCACCGCGCCGGTCTTCAGATTGACGAAGCGATAAGGCATTCCGGTCGGAGATTTCTCGAATGCGGGGGCGAGCCGATCCGCCAGATCCTTCGCCAGAGCGAGCAACCTCTTCTCGCCGGTCCCGCGCCAACCCGACAGCAGTCCGCCCACCATCCTGATCCCGGTCTCGAAGACCTGAACCTCGCCGTCGACGTCGAAATTGAGGCGCCTGTAGAGCCAGCGCAGCCCTTCGACGATCTGCCGGTCGAGACCCATGACGTAAAGCGTATCGAGCGCCTCGACGATCGTGAGCCCGAGCGATGGACCTTTGGCGAAAAAGAACGCCTCGCCCCTGCCGCTCACCGGCTTGATCTGGTCGGCGCCGAAGCAGCACCGCCTGTAGCACAACCAGGCCCAGCGCATCTGGGCGCGAACATCTTCCGCGAGCGCCTTCCAGCTCGACGCGGAACGCGAGGGAAATGCGAGGGTCGTCGCCGCGGGCGAGGCCGCCAACGCCTTCAGAAAACTGCGCCTGTGAATGCCTAGGCCCATGGTTCGACGATATCTTGGGGGCGCGCCCCGATAAAGCCGTCCTCAGAATGCGCGCGGCCGGTTGCGCAGAAGCTCGTAGTCCTGCGCGTACATCTCTTCGACGCGCGCGATCTGCGCCGCCGTAAGGTCGCTGCGCCGAAGCGTGTCGGAGCTGATGTTGAGATGCTTCAGGGGCCTCTCGCCGAGGCCGAGGCGTTCGCAAATCTTGTCGAATTCTTCGTTCAGCTTGTCGTAATCGATGAGATGGGTCATGCGGAGCAGCCCGCTTCGATCGCGAAAGCGCCGGCTCTGCGGCTTGCCCTGAAAATTGTCGGCCAGCCAGACATCGAGAAAATCGTCGAAGCTCATTCCCGTCGTCGGATTCGGCTTGTTGCGTAGCGATTCCCCCGTGTGCGCGTTGTACAGGCTGAGCAGCAGATCGACCGGCTCACGCACCACGCCGAACACGAAGAGCTCCTCGGCGCGCGTATATTTCAGCGCCCAGTCGAAGCGCTGGGCGATCTGGCCGAGCGACATATGCTTGCCGAAACGGGTTTCGACGATGCGGATTTCGGCCGTCGTTCGCAAAGTGGACTCGATCGAAGTCGAAGCCGATTTGACGTTGGCGACGAAGATGTATTTGTGGGAAAGACTGAACAACATGCCAGATCAGCGCCGTTCCGGTTCGATGAGCGCGCAGAACTTGTCGAGGTCGATATTGCCGCCGGAGACGATGGCCGCCACCGGGCCTTCGCCCGCATCGCCCCGCAAGGCGGCCGCGACCGACAGCGCGCCGGCGCCTTCCGAGATGATCCGCGCCTTTTCCGCCATCAGCCGCATGGCGTTTCTCGTCTCATCGAGACTGACGACGAAATAGCCGTCGACCACATCCTTCATGCGCTCCCACATGCGCGGGAACACGCTCTTGCCGCCGGCGCCGTCGACGAAGGACGGCGTATAGGCGGCAAACTCCTGCGGCGAGCCCATGCGATGGGAAAGCGCCGCCGGCGCCGCGGTCTCCGGCTCCGCGCCATAGACCTTCACGCGCGGATCGATGGCCTTGGTGGCGGCGCCGACGCCCGAGATCAACCCGCCGCCGCCGATGGCGCCGATGATCGCCTTCGTCTCCGGCAGGTCCTCGAGAATTTCCAGCGCCACGCTCGCATTGCCGGCGACGAAATCGGGATCGTCGAACGGATGCACGAAGGCGCCTTCGACGCCGTCGAATTTGCGCTCCAGCATCGCCTGCCAGGCGATATCGAAGGGCGCCATCACCAGTCTCGCGCCAAGCGCCTTCATGCGCTCCTTCTTGGCTTCCGGGGCCTTGTCGATGACGACGACGGTGCAGGGAACGCCCGCCTGGCGCGCGGCATAGGCGACGCCCTGCCCCGCGTTGCCCGCGCTGATCGTCCATACGCCGCGCTTGCGCGCCTCATCGGAAAGCATCGCAACCGCGTTCGCCGCGCCGCGCAGCTTGTAGGCGTTGATCGGCTGCAGGTTTTCCAGCTTCAGGCGGATATCGGGATAGCCCGGCCCCATCTGCAGTTTGACCAGCGGCGTGCGCTGGATCGTGCCCTTGATGCGCTCGCGCGCGGCGCGGATTTCATCGAGGGTGATCGGGCGGACGGGTGCAAGCGGCATGGCGGAGATCCCAAAGGCCGCGACCCTAAAGCCGAACTAGTAGCCGAGCAACGTCGCGTAGCGGTCGCGGTGGAACGCGGCGTTGCCATAGGTCGCCTCCGCCACACGCGCGCGCTTCAGATAGAGCCCCGCATCGTGCGCATCGGTCATGCCGATGCCGCCATGCATCTGGATCATCTCGCTCGATACCAGATGCAGAAGCTCGCTCGCCTTCGCCTTTGCGAGCGAGGCCAGCTGCGGCGCGTCATTGGCGTTGCTGTCGATGGCGATAAGCGCCGCCTCGACGCAGGAGCGCGTCAGTTCCATGTCGGTGTACATTTTCGCCGCGCGGTGCTGCAGCGCCTGGAACGCGCCGATGAGCTGGCCGAACTGGGTGCGGGTCTTGAGATATTCCAGCGTGATCTCGAATGCCTGTGTCGCCGTGCCGAGCATTTCGGCGGCAAGGCCGGCGCGGGCGCGGTCCAGGATCGCGTCGAGCAGCGCAGCGCCCTGTCCTTGATGACCGAGAACGGAATCCGCAACGACGCTGTCGAATGTGAGATTGGCCATGTTGCGGCTGTCGAGGCTGTGTAGGCGCTGACGCGCAAGGCCTTTCGCATCGCCGCGCACGAGAAACAACGTCACGCCATTCCCGGCGTTCGCCGCGACGATCAGCAAATCGGCGGCGCCGCCATCGACGACGAAAGTCTTCCTGCCGGAGAGCGTGTAACCGCTTCCGCTCTTCGTGGCTTTGATCGCGATCCTGTCCGGATGATGGTGCGGGCCTTCATCCACGGCGAGGCTTGCCACGATCTTTCCCTCCGCGATCTTCGGCAGCCATTCCGTCTTCTGGGCGTCGTTGCCGCCGAGCAGAAGCGCGGTCGCGGCCGTGAGCGCGGTCGAGATCAGGGGCGATGCCGTCAGCGTGCGGCCGGTCTCCTCGAGAACGAGACCAAGCGTCAGATAGCCGAGACC
>DASZRM010000019.1:0-1591 GCA_035549135.1 Rhizomicrobium sp.
AGTTCAGCGCGTCCTTGAGCTGCTTGCCCGGCCTGAAGCGCGGCTGCTTCGACGGCTTGATCGTGATTTCCTCGCCCGTCTGCGGGTTGCGCCCCTTGCCGCCCGCGCGCTGCGCCACGACGAATACGCCAAATCCGGTGATGCGGACTTCGTCCCCGGCCTTCAGGGACGCCTCGATCAAATTGAACACGCCGTCGACGGCCTTCGCCGCGTCGTTCTTGGGCAGGCCCGTGGTATCGGCCAGTTTCTGGATCAGGTCGTTCTTGTTCATGCGCGTTCTCCTTTAGAGCCGGACGCCCAGACAAACTCGGGGAGGAGCGATTCGCCCCCCTCGCCTTAGGAGTCTACGGCCTGCCACAAGCCCGCCCAAGGGCGAAACCGAGGGAATCGGCCAGATTTTTGGTGAAAACGGGCCCGAATCGGAAACGACTCGGGCCCGAATTTCACGCGCATGCAACTTTTAGTGGGTGATCACGGCCTCGGCGTCGCCTTCATGGAGCGGCCCGGGCGGCGCCGGAACCTCCGGCGGCTCGACCCATTCGATGGGCTCAGGCTGGCGGACGAGCGCCACCTTGAGCACCTCGGCCATCGTCTTGACCGGGACGATCGTCATCCCCGATTTCACGTTGTCGGGAATCTCGGCAAGATCCTTCTCGTTCTCGTCGGGGATCAGAACGGTCTTGATCCCGGCCCTCAGAGCGGCGAGCAGCTTCTCCTTGAGCCCTCCGATCGGAAGCACCCGGCCCCGGAGCGTGACTTCCCCCGTCATCGCCACGTCGCGTCGCACCGGAATTCCGGTGAGCACCGAGATGATCGAGGTCGCCATGCCGACGCCCGCCGACGGCCCGTCCTTGGGCGTGGCCCCTTCTGGAACGTGGACGTGGATGTCCACCTTGTCGAAGGTCGGCGGCTTGATGCCGAACGTCGTCGCCTTGGAGCGCACATAGGAGCGCGCCGCGTCGATCGATTCCTTCATCACCTCGCCGAGCTTGCCGGTCGTCTGCATGCGACCCTTGCCGGGAAGCATGACGGACTCGATCTGCAGCGTCTCGCCGCCGACTTCCGTCCAGGCAAGACCGGTGACGACTCCGACTTGGTCTTCGCCCTCGATCTCGCCGAAGCGGAATTTACGCACCCCGGCGTAGTCGCCGAGGTTTTCCGGCGTGACCGTCACGCTCTTGGCCTTGCCCGAGACGATTTCCTTCACCGCCTTGCGGGTGAGATTGGCGATCTCGCGCTCGAGGTTACGCACGCCCGCCTCGCGGGTGTAGTAGCGGATGAGATCGCGCAGCCCGTCGTCCGTGATGCTCCACTCGCCTTCTTTCAGGCCGTGGGCGCCGACTTCCTTCGGGATCAGATGCCGCTTGGCGATCTCCACCTTCTCGTCCTCGGTGTAGCCGGGGATGCGGATGATCTCCATACGGTCCATCAGAGGCTGCGGCATGCGCAGCGTGTTGGCCGTGGTGATGAACATCACGTCCGACAGGTCGAAATCGACTTCGAGATAGTGGTCGTTGAAGGTCGAGTTCTGTTCCGGGTCCAGCACCTCGAGCAGCGCCGAGGACGGATCGCCGCGCCAGTCCGCGCCGAG
>DASZRM010000020.1:0-13784 GCA_035549135.1 Rhizomicrobium sp.
GTCTCGCGCATGCGGCGCTGGAGATAGGGCCCGATGTCGTTCTTCACCCGCGCGGGCAGCTTTTTGCGCTCCATCACTTCGAGGTTCTTGAGCGCCACCGCGCTCGCGACCGGATGGCCGGAATAGGTGTAGCCGTGCACCAGCTCCTCGTTCGCATTCGCGATCGCGTCGCCCATGCGCGGCCCCAGCGAGATCGCCGAGATCGGCTGATAGCCGGACGACAAGCCCTTCGCCATCGTCATGATGTCGGGCTGAAAGCCATAGGCCTGCGCGCCGAACCATTCGCCGATGCGGCCGAAGCCGGTGATCACCTCGTCGGCATGCAGCAGCACGTCGTATTTCGCGCAGATCTTCTGCACCGCGGGCCAATAGGTGGCGGGCGGGAAGATGAGGCCGCCCGCGCCCTGGACCGGCTCGGCGGAGAAGGAGGCGACGCGGTCCGGCCCGAGCTCGAGGATGCGCGCCTCGAGCTTGCTCGCGATGAGGGCGCCGAATTCGTCCGCGCCGATGTCGCCATAGCCCGCCGCCTTCGCGCCGAACCAATACGGCGCAGGAACTTTCTCGAAGCCGGCAAGCGGAAGGTCCCATTGCGGGTGCATGGGCGTGAGCCCCGAGAGCGAGGCCGCCGCCATCGTCACGCCGTGATAGGCCATCTCGCGCGAGAGATGGATTTTCTTCTCCGGCTTGCCCTTGAGGTTCCAGTAATAGCGGATGAGCTTGAGCGCCGAGTCGTTCGCCTCCGATCCGGAATTGGCGAAGAGGATGCGTTCGTGGCCTTCGGGAAGGAGCGTCGCGAGCTTGGCCGCGAGCTCGATCGTGTAGGGGTTCGAGGTCTTGAAGAAGTGGTTGTAATAGGGAAGCCGCTTCAGCGCCTCGCAGCCCGCCTCCGCCAGCTCGGCGTCGCCATAGCCCACCTGTACGCACCACAGCCCCGACATGCCGTCGAGGATCTTCTTGCCTTCGCTGTCCCAGAGATAGACGCCGTCGGCGCGGGTGATGACGCGCACGCCTTCCTTGTTGAGCGCGGCGGTATCGGAGAAGGGATGGATGTGATGGGCGGCGTCGAGCGCCTGCCAATGTTTGGTCTGGTTGTGCGTGGGAGATGACATGGCTTTCCTCTGCCGTTTGCCGTGAGTGTTGAAGTTCGAAGGGCGCGAACTGCGCGGGCAATCAGCGGCGCGGCGGGTTGTAGCCGATCCGGGCGCAGAGGATGAGCAGCGAACGCTTGTTCGTCATGGGGGGACGGTAGCAGGCTAGTCTCGGACTGTCATCTTGAACGGAATTCCGCTTCCGGGCAAACCAAGCGGGAATTCGAAAGTTCGACGCCGATGTCCACGCCGTTGCACGGCCCCATGCGCGCCTGGCTCGCCTGGATTCCGCGCTATGAGCGCCAGCTCTCCGCCCTCGGGATGGTGGCCGGCTTCGTCAGCGACAATTTCATGTTCCGCCGGGTCGACCTTCCCAACACCCAGGCGGTGTTCGTCGTTTATCTGCTGGTGGCGGCGGCGACGATCCTGTTCCTGCATGTCCAGAACGCGCGCGCCGATCCGGCCAAGCCGCCGCCGCGCTGGCGCGCCTTCCTGCCCATCGCCACGCAATTCGCGCTCGGCGGGCTGTGGAGCGGCTTTCTCATCTTCTACACCCGCAGCGCGGTGCTCATCGCCTCCTGGCCGTTCCTTCTGGTGCTGATCGCCATCTTCGTCGGCAACGAGGCGTTCAAGCACTACTATTCGCGCCTGGTCTTCACCTCGACCTTGCTGTTCTTCGCGCTCTTTTCCTACGCCATCGTCACGGTTCCGATCCTGACCCATTCGGTGGGGATCGCCACCTTCGCGCTCAGCGGCTTTGCGGCCATCGCCGTGTTCCTCATCTTTCTGCGCGTGCTGGAGCGGTTCGGGCGCGAGGCGTTCCAGGCCTCGAAGTGGAAGATCGCCGGCGGCGCGGCGGCGGTCTATGCGCTGATCAACCTCTTCTGGTTCACCAATGTGCTGCCGCCGCTGCCGATCGCGCTCGCCGATTCGGGCGTCTACATTTCGGTGAAGAAAACGGGCGATTCCTACATCGCCACCGGCGAGCCGCAGCCCTGGTACGAGACGCTGCGCGCCCCGCGCCTTGTCCGCGTCGAGCGCGGAAAGCCGCTCTATGTCTTCAGCGCCGTGTACGCGCCGGTCGCGTTCTCGATGCGCATCGAGCACCGCTGGCAGCATTACGATCCGGCGCGCAAGCGTTGGCGCACCGTCTCGACCGTCTCCTATCCGATCAACGGCGGACGCGACGGCGGCTATCGCGGCTATACGATCAAGCGCCATCCCGAGCCGGGGGACTGGCGCGTCGACATCGCGACGGAAGACGGGCGCCTGCTCGGCCGCGTGCGTTTCCGGCTCGAACAGGCGCCGCCGGTCAATGCCGTGACCGTCACGCTCGACTAGGCCGCCTTGGGCAACTCGGCGAGCGCGAGCGTCTTGCCCCAGGCCGGAAGCGCGGCGAGCGCCGCGCTCCAGCGCCGGATCTCGCCATACGGTTCGAGCGGGAAGGACGCGGCCTCGGCCATGATCATCGCCGCGCCCACCGAAAAATCGGCGACGCTGAGATCGCCGCAGAGGAATTTGCGCCCCTTGAGGTGGCCGTCCAGCACCGCGGCGCATTTGTGGAAACGCTCGATGCCCTTTTCGATCTCGGCCGGATCGGGCGCGCCGCGTCCGAACAGCGGCTTCACCACGCGCTCGAAAACGAGGATGACGCAGGCCGGGTCCCAATGGGCGCTCTCCCAGAACATCCAGCGATTGACGTCGGCTCTCCCGCGCTCGTCCTTCGGCAACAGATTGAGCTCGGGCTTCTTCGAGGCCAGGTACTGAAGGATCGCGTTCGATTCCCACAGCGACCATCCGTCCTCCTCGAGCACGGGCATGCGCTGGTTGGGATTGAGGGCGGTGAACTCCGGCGTCTTCTGCGCGCCCTTGGTGAAATCGCAGAAAGCCAATTCGTAGGGAACGCCGATGTGGTTGGCGAAGCTCAGCACCTTGAAGGCTCTGGGACTTGCGGGAAAAGCGTGGATCTTGAGGCTCATGACTTTTTCTCCGTGGTTGGCGGCGTCTTGGCCGCGGGTTCGGGGGGACGCGGGGTGTCCGGCGATCCGGTCTCGATCAGCTGTTTCAGGCGGAAGAGCTGAAGGCCGAGCACGCCGTCCGCGGATTCGGGAAGGTGCTGATAGCCGCCCCAGGCATAGCCGCCGAGATTGTAGACGAGTTCCACGCGCGTGCCGCCGTTCTTGTCGGCCGCGAGCACGAAGTTCATCGCCCCGTCCATTCCGGTGCTCTGGAAGGGTCCGAGCGCGCCGCGCAGGCGCAGCAGCTTTCCGGGAAGCACAGCGACCACCGTCATGTGCAGGGCGCTGCCGCCGCCGGGCACGGTCTCGCACCAGCAGCCGCCGGCCTTGGCCTCGAGCGTCAGATTTTTGGCGTCGCCGGAAAAGGTGTGCGCGGAGCTCCACCATTTCGAGGGCTGGATCAGCTCCGCGAAAACCTTGTCCGGCGGCGCGGCGATGCGCTCGCTTTCCTGAAGGCTGAAGCCGTTGGCCTGCTGGTCGACGACCTTGGCGCTCGCGGCGACGGGCGACATCGCAAGGCAGGCGGCGAGCGTCGCCGCGCCCGTGAGCGAGATTCTTGAAACCGGCATGTCAGGCGCTCCTTTCGATTTCGTTGCGGAATCCTTCGAGGATCGCGCCCCATCCGCCGGGGCCGTCGACGGCGGCGCGCGCAACCGGCGCGCCCTCGCCCATGCGCTCGATGTGGCGGTGCTCGAGTTCGACTTTCGTGCCCTCGCCGTCGGGGGTGAAGCGCACCTCGACTTCGGTGAAGAGATCGGGGTCATATTCCCATTTGGCGTTGAGCTGCCAGACGAGGATCAGCCGGCGCGGCGGATCCCAGAGCTGCACAAGGCCCGTCTCGCATTCCGATCCGTCGGCGCCGCGATGAAACCAGCGCCCGCCCTCGCGCGGCTCGACGATCGCCTCCTTGAAGGGGGCCTTGAGCGTGGTGTGGGTCGCGGGCCACCAGCGCGACATGCCGGCGGTGAAGACTTCGAAGGCGCGTGCGGGCGGCGCGTTGACGCGCAGCGACTTTCGCACGGGCGCTATGGCGACGGTCCGTTCCATGAGATTTACGATTTCTCCCGTTCTTCCGGTTGCGGTTTTTCGACTTCGGCGGCGAAGGCCTCGAGCGCCTGGTCCCAGAACTGGTCAAGATAGCGCCGCACGGCGCCGAGCCCCTTGGGGTCGATGCTGTAGATGCGCTGGTTGCCTTGGGCGCGATCCGTCACCAGACCTGCCTCCTTGAGCGCCTTCAGATGCTGGGACACCGCCGGCCGGCTGACCGGAAGCCCCTTGGCGATGCGCCCGACCGGCAACCCGCCATCGGCCAGGCGCTCGAACACCGCGCGGCGGGTGGGATCGGCAAGGGCGGCCAATGCATTTTGGAAAGCCATGACTTACCGTAAGTGATAACTTACGTACTTGTCAAGACTGTTTCTGGGGTGCGAGGACGCCGCGCCGCCGCCAGCCAGATCGACCAGGAGAGGCCGAACCCCCAGGCCGCGACAATCAAAACCGACATCGATCCGGTGAAACCTTCCCTTCCCGCAATCCAGCCCTGAGCCAGATAGGCCAGGCCGGACAGCACGATCAGGACCGGGATTGCGCGCGCGCCGCGGTGCGCCTTCCCGACCGCCGCTGCCGCAAGAATGAGCGCAAGCCCCATCGCGAAGGCCTGATAGCTGCGCATTCCCCATTCCAGCCAGCGGAGGGATTCCGCGTTGGCGAATCGCACCGCCTTGTCCGAGCCGGGCGCGGCCGCCCACGCATCCACCGCCTCTTTCAGCGCCACGCCGTCCACTGCCTGCAGGACTGCATAAAGGGCGAAGGCGGCAATGGCGCACGCCGCGCCGAGTGCGCAAATCGGCGACGAACCGGCAACGGCGGCGGCGCGAAACAGCAGGAGCAAACCGGCGAGCAGGATCGCCATGCTGGCGAACTGGCCGAGATGCACCGCCTTCCAGATGTCGCTGGCTGCGTATGCCGCGAAGATGGCGGGATGGTTGTTGGCGTCGCCTCCGGCATGGAGCTGCGTGACCGCGATATGGAGAATCTGTCCGAGCGCCATCAACGCCGCCGCGCCGCGCATCGAGAAGGAGTCGGCGGCGGCCTTACTCGGTCCCGGTTTCGTGCCTGTTTGATCCATGCCTTCGCCTCCGGATCGAAGGGGTGGCCCGGGGGAATCGCGGTGTCGCGCCCCCCGGGCCGCGCCGTCAGTTGGCGCAATTGCAGGCCGCGCCGCACGTTTCTCCGCTCTTGCAGCGGCAGGTATCGCCGCAACGGCAATTGGTGTTGCAGCCGCAGCCCTTGCCGCCCAGTTTGCCGATCAGATTCTTGAGTGCCTTCATCATCGTCAGTCTCCGTTGGTTGGTTGTGTCCGCGAGGACTGACGCATAGCTATAGGCGCGCCCCTCCCGCCGCTTGAACGAAACGGCTACGACATTTCGAGGGACGCTGCCGGCAGGCCGAACATCCGCTTGAAGGTGCGGCTGAGATGCGCGGAATCGGCGAAGCCCGCCTTGTGCGCGGCTTCGGTCAGGCTCAGCCCTCCGGCGTGCGCGTCCACCGCCTGGACCAGCCGCAGCCACAGCACATAGGTGCGGAATGGAAGGCCGGTCTGCTCGACAAACAGATGGCTGGCGCGGCTGGGCGAGAGACCGATATCGCCGGCGGCGTCGTTGACGCCCAGCGAACCGTCGAGATTCTCATTCGCCCATTTGATCGTCAGCCGGACGCGCCGGTCGAGCGGCACGCTGCGAACGTGCCCCGCGATGCGGTTGCAGATCAGCATGCCCGCCTGCCGCAGCGCCGTGCGGCGATCGCCGCGACTTTGGAACGCCCGCGCGATCAGCGCCGGGGCATCCCGCGCCTCGGAAGGATCGATGACCGCGGCGGGACGGCCTTCGCTCAATTGCGCGAGCGCGCGTCCGGCATGGCTCTCCGGTTCGACAAACAACAGCGCAACCAATCCCCGCGCCTCGAAAGCGTGCGGCGTGTCCGGGGCCACCATGGCGACGGGCCCATCCAGAATCGCGTCTTCAAGGTGCAGTGCGAAACTGCCCTGGAGTGCGAAGGTGAGTTGATAGGCGTGATGGGCGTGCATCGCGTTGCGTTCCGGAGTCCGTGGATCGCCCGGCACATCGAACACCCACAGGCTTCCGCCTTCCCAGAACACAATCTGACCGGATGCGATCTTCTTCATCGCCCCGAATATAGACCGCGCCACGACATCTAACGCGAGGATTCCTTCAGCGCGTCACCGAAGGAGGCGAAGATGGCCGTGCTCACTTCGTCCTCCGCCCAGCGCCATTCGGGGTGCCACTGGACGCCCAGGACGAATCCCTTCGCGGCCGGCATCGACACCGCCTCGATGGTCCCATCCGGCGCCGTCGCGTCGGCGTGGAGCGAAGGCGCGAGCTTGTCGATCCCCTGCGAGTGCAGAGAGTTCACCTGGAATATCCCTGCACCCAGGATGTCAGCCAGAAGGCAACCTGGAAGCACCGAGATCGAATGCGCCGGGCCGTACTGCTCTTCGAGAGGCGCCTCGGAATTCTCACGGTGGTCTGAACGTCCCGGGATTTCCTGCACATGCTGATGCAGCGTGCCTCCCAGCGCGACATTCAGTTCCTGGAAACCGCGGCATATGCAGAGCGCGGGCTTTCCCGCGGCGATGGCCGCGCGGATGAGCGGCAGGGTCGTCTCGTCCCGCGCCTCGTCCTGCAGGACGCCGTCGCGCGGCCGGCTTCCGCCGTAATGCTTCGGCGCAACATTGGACGGCGAACCGGTGAAGAGGAATCCGTCCACATCGGCGAACAGCTCCTCCGGCGGGATGGGGTTGGAAAGCACCGGAATGAGAAGCGGCGTCGCGCCCGCGCCGTCGCGCACCGCGGCGATATATTTCTCGCCGACCATGTGGAAGGGATGCTTGCCCACCATCCGAAGATCGCAAGGGATTCCGACGACGGGTTTGCGGGGGCGCATGAATTCCTCGAAGGGCGTGGCCTAGCAGGATGCCTCCGGCGGGGCAAGGCGGCCGCGCGCGGCGCGCCCATGCGCCGTCACTGGCGCGGCTTGTGGGCGAAAGGATTGCGGTCGGGAATGACGAACTGCGATGCGGGAATATCCACCCCGCTCTGCGTGTCGCGCAGGGCGACGGTGGTGGCGAGCCCCTGATTGTCGATCACCGTCCATTGTCGCAATTCGAGGTCGGGCAGGGAGAAGGTCAGCGCGATGTTGCCTTCCGCCCGGCCGCCGCGCGAGCGCGCGCGGATGACGAGCGAGTCCTGCCCGCGTTCGACGCCGACGATCTCGTGGTTGTGCGCAAGATCGATCTCGTCGCTCAGGATGAGGTCGAGCGGCGTCTGTCCGAGCGGATAGCGGTCCATCGTCCCGAGCTTGGCGTTCTCGACCGCCACGGTGGTTCCGTCCGAAACGATGAGCGTCGGCGTCGGCGGGGCGTATTCGAAGCGCACCCGCCCAGGCTTGGAAAGCTCGAAGGCGCCCTGGGCGATGTCGCCATTGGGATCGATCTGGATGAACTGCCCCTTCATGCTGCGGATGGCGTTGAGGCTTGCGCTTACCTTCTCCAGCTCGGCGCGGTCGGCCGCGCTGAGGGGCGGCGGCGCGGCGCGCGCCGCGAAGGCGCCGGCCGAGACGGCCAGCGCGAAGGACATGGCTGCGAAAACTCTGCGCATCCCCGTCATGTAGGACGTCTTTGCGGCGAAATGAAGTTGGCTCAGGCGGCGACTTCGCGCTGATGGCCGGCGCGCGCTTTCGGGCACAGACCGTTGATCAGCAGCTGGATGACGCCTTCGAGCTCGCGCTCGAGCTTGGGAAGGGTGAGCTTCGACCAGAGCTGCGGATAGCGGAATTTCATGGTCGCCGCCTGCACCATCTCGGCCGTGAATTCCTTGTCCTCCGGCGTGAATTCGCCGCGGCGCTCGGCTTCGTCGAGCAGCTCGATCAGGATCTTGCGCTCCTCGCGCAGCATCCAGTTGGCGAATTCGGGCCGCTCGCGCGAGATCACCAGCGCCATCTCATAGGCGCGCGGATCCTTTTCGAGCTTGTGATAGGTGCGGCGCAGCTCTTCGAACAGCAGGTCGTGGAGTCGCTGGCGCGCGTCCTTGCCCGGCGTGACGGCGAGCTTGCGCATGTGCTCGAGATGCTTGGAATAATCCTCGGTGGCGATGGCTTCGGCGATGTCGAGCTTTCCCGGATAGAAGCGATAGAGGTTTCCGGGCGACATGGCGCAGTCGGTGGCGACTTCGGCCATGGTGGTCTTGGCGTAACCGAAATGCGAAAAGCGCTTCTTGGCGGCCTGAACGATCTGTTCGCGGATGTTGTCTTTTTCTGCCATGTCGTTTGCGCTTCCCGGCGCCGCCTTTGGCGGTCATCGATTCCAGGACTAAACATAGGGACAATTTCTGAATAATCAACAAACCGTTCAATCTTTTGCAACGCACCAATCGGACGTTCGATGGCGGAAAGCCAAGGAAATTCAGGACCATATCCTTCCGTAGGGGTAATCGGCGCGGGGGCCTGGGGCACGGCTCTGGCGGCGGCGGCGGCCCAGGCCGGCCGGCGCGTCCGGCTCTGGGCGCGCGAGCCAGAGGTCGTCGAGCAGATCGGCCGCCATGCGGAAAACCGGCTGTTCCTGCCGGGCGTGACGCTGCCGAAAGAGATCGTCGCGACAAGCCGGCTCGCCGAGGCCGCGCAAGCGGAGGCGCTGCTGATCGTCGTTCCGGCGCAGCATTTGCGCGAGAGCCTTGAGCTGCTTCTGCCGCATGTCGCGCGCGGCGCCCCGCTTGCGCTCTGCGCCAAAGGCGTCGAGCGCGGCAGCGGCAAGCTCCTCACCGAGGTTCTCAGCGAGGCGGCGCCCGGCTCGGAGCCGGCCATTCTGTCCGGCCCCTCTTTCGCAAAGGACGTGGCGCGCGGGCTTCCGACCGCCGTCACCGTCGCCGCGCGCATGCAGATCGCCTTGCGCCTTCAGGCGAGCCTCGGCCACGCCACGTTCAGGCCCTACGCCAGCGACGATCTGACCGGGGTCGCGCTCGGCGGCGCGGCCAAGAACGTCTACGCCATCGCCAGCGGCATCGTCGACGGAATGGGGCTCGGCGAAAGCGCGCGCGCCGCTCTCATCGCGCGCAGCTTCGCGGAGCTGACGCGGCTGGGCCAGGCGCTGGGCGCCAAGGCCGAGACGCTGATGGGGCTCTCGGGCCTCGGCGATCTGGTGCTGACCGCGACCAGCGCAAGCTCGCGCAATTTCAGCTTCGGCCGCGCGCTCGGAGAAGGGCGCACGCTCGCCGAACTCGAAAGCCCCGGCCATCCGCTCGCCGAAGGCGTCGAGACCGCGCCCGCGCTCGTCCGCCGCGCGCGCGCCGAAGGCGTCGAGCTTCCCATCGCCGAAGCGGTGGCCGCCGTGCTCGAGGGCGCCTTGCCGCTCTCCGACGCGGTGCTACGTTTGATGAGCCGCCCGCTCAAGCCGGAATAGGAGACTCCATGCTCTTCGTCGTCGCCGCCATCGACAAGGAAGGATCGCTCGGCCTGCGCAAGGCGACGCGCGAGGCGCATCTGGCCTATGTCAAGGCGACGGGCGCGGTGCGGCTGGGCGGGCCCTTCCTCGACCGCAACGGCGAGATGGCCGGAAGCATGCTCATCATCGAGGCCGCCGATCTCGCCGCCGCGCGCGAGTGGCAGATGAACGATCCCTACGCCAGAGCCGGGCTGTTCGAATCCGCCGAGGTGAGGCCCTGGAAGGCGACCGCCAATTTCTGCGACGCCAAGCTCTGATGAGATACTGGCTGTTCAAGAGCGAGCCTGAGACCTGGTCCTGGGCCCAGCAGAAGGCGCGCGGCGCCAAGGGCGAGCCGTGGAGCGGAGTGCGCAACCATCAGGCCAAACTCAACATGATGGCGATGAAGACCGGCGATCTTGGCTTCTTCTATCATTCCGGCGCGGCGCGCGAGATCGTCGGCATCGTCGAGGTGATCGGCGAGTACAAGCCCGACCCGACCGACGAGACCGGCAAGTTCGGTCTCGTCGATGTCAAGGCTGTGCGCGATCTGCCGAAACCTGTGACGATCGCCCAGGCGAAGGCCGATCCCAAGCTCAAGGACATGACGCTGGTGACGTTTTCGCGCCTTTCGGTGCAGCCGGTGACGCCCGAGCAATGGAAGCAGGTCCTGAAGCTGGGCGGCGCGAAATAGTCAGCCGCCCGGGAAGCTCTCCAGGGCCTCATGAACCTTTGGTCGCCGATCGGCCGCGACGACGGCCGACGCACCCTCTACTTCATGGTCGGGATGTTGAAGTCGGGATGCTCGCGCACCCCGCCCTTCGGCCAGCGCTGGGTCACGGTCTTGATCTTGGTGTAGAAGCGCACGCCCTCGGGCCCGTGCTGGTTGATGTCGCCGAAGGCCGAGCGCTTCCAGCCGCCGAAGGTGTGATAGGCGAGCGGCACCGGGATCGGAAAGTTGATTCCGACCATGCCGACATTGACCCTGGCGGCGAATTCGCGCGCCGCATCGCCGTCGCGAGTGAAGATGGCGACGCCGTTGCCGTACTGGTGCCTGGAGGGCAGCGCCGCCGCCTCGTCGAAGCTCTGCGTGCGCACGATCTGCAGCACCGGCCCGAAAATCTCGTCCTTGTAGGACTGCATGTCCGTCGTCACCCGGTCGAACAGCGTGCCGCCGAGATAGAAGCCGTTCTCATAGCCCTGCAGCCGGAAGCCGCGGCCGTCGACGAGGAGCTTGGCGCCTTCCTTCACGCCCAGGTCGATGTAGTCGATCACGCGCTGGCGCTGCGCCGCGGTGACCATCGGGCCATAGGAGGAATCCGGATCGGTCGGCGGGCCCACCTTCAAGGTCTCCACGCGCGGCTTCAGCCGCTCGATCAGCGCGTCGGCGAGCTTGTCGCCCACCGGCGCGGCGACCGGCACCGCCATGCAGCGCTCGCCCGCCGAGCCATAGGCCGAGCCGACCAGCGCGTCGACCACCTGATCGAGATCGGCGTCGGGCAGGATGACGGCGTGGTTCTTGGCGCCGCCCATCGCCTGCACGCGCTTGCCGTTGGCCGCGCCGCGCGAATAGACGTAGTGGGCGATCGCCGAGGAGCCGACGAAGCTCACCGCCTGGATGTCCGGATCGTCGAGGATGGCGTCGACCGCCTCCTTGTCGCCGTTGACGACCTGAAGAACGCCCGCCGGCGCGCCCGCCTCCATCATCAGCTCGGCCAGCCGCAGCGGCACCGACGGATCCTTCTCGCTCGGCTTGTTGATGAAGCAGTTGCCGCAGGCGATGGCGACGCCGAACATCCACATCGGGATCATGGCGGGAAAGTTGAACGGGGTGATGCCGGCCACGACGCCGAGCGGCTGTCGCATCGAATAGATATCGATGCCGGGGCCCGCGCCCTCGGTGTATTCGCCCTTCTGCAGATGGGGGATGCCGCAGGCGAATTCGATCACCTCGATGCCGCGCTGGATGTCGCCGCGCGAATCGGCGAGCACCTTGCCGTGCTCTGAGGAGAGCATGCGGGCGAGCTCGTCCATGTTCTTCTCGACCAGGGTCTTGAAGTTGAACAGCACCCGCGCGCGGCGCTGCGGATTGACCGCCGACCATTCCGGGAAAACCTTGAGCGCCGCTTCGACCGCGCTGCGCAGTTCGCCTTTGGCCGCGAAGGGGACCCGCGCCTGAACCTCGCCGGTCGACGGATCGAAGACGTCGCCGAAGCGCCCCGACGCGCCCTTAACGGGTTTGCCGGCGATGAAATGGGTGAGTTCTCTCATGATGCATGCCTTGTGTGATGTGTTGAAGGGCGCAGTTCAGCCCGGCCAGCTGCGGCGCTGATAGAGAACGGTTCCGTCGTCCTCGCGCTTGACGCTGTCGAGGGCGAAGCAATCGGTCTCCTTCGAGCCTGCGCAGGCGGTGTCGACGCCGATGAGATACTTGCCGCCCTCGCCCCGCGCCTCGCACGCGTAGCGGCCTTCCGCGCTCGCCGTATCCGCGTCCGTCTTGACGAGCGAGGCGCCCGGCGGGAGCACGCCGAAATCGAGCGCGCGCTTGAGCGAGACCGCGCAGAGCTTGTCCATGTCGGGCTTGGCGTTGTCGAGCTCGCTCACCGTGTCGCCCATGACGCCGAGCAGATGCGGGCGCGATTCGGCGGTGGCGGCTTTCTTCGCGCCGTGCATCCACCAGAAGACGCCGCCGCCCGCCAGAAGAACCACGACGACGGCGGCGCCGATCCAGATCCCGATGGGAATCCCGGCGAGCGCGCGCGGACTGGCGTTGCCATCGGACATGACTTGCTCCCTGGACGTGAAGGGAGGGCAGAATAGACTTTGACCCGCCGCCCGCCAACCTGAAATAACCGCAACCTTTCAAGAGGTTGGCGATTTGACGCGGGGGTCCCTGCGAGCCCTCACGCCGTCATGGGCTGCGCGGCGCGCGGATAGCGCGCCCACACATAGAGCCAAAGCGCGATCAGCGCCGGATACATGAGAAAGCTCGCCTCGGTCCCGAGCGCGCCGCCGTTCACCCAGGCCGGCCCATTGAACGTGACATCGAACATGCGGCCCACCGGGGTGAGGCCTCCATTGCGCGTGCCGATGACGAAGAACTGCATAAAGTCGTAGGCGATGTGGAAGCCGACCGCGAACCACAGCGTGCCGGTGCGGATGACGGTGAAACAGAGGACCAGGCTGACCCCGATGAGCGTGATCACGTCCCAGACGTTCTCGCCCTCCTTGAAGAAATAATGCATCGCCGCGAACACGAGCGCGATGACGATGGCCGCCGGCCAGAAGCCGATGCTGCGCCACAAGGCGCGCAGGAAATAGGCGCGGAACCAGAGTTCCTCCGCAAGCCCGATGAGGATGTTCGCGCCAAGCCAGGCGAGGCCGGAAGCGGCGAGCGCGCCGCCGGTCAGCGCCAGGCCCTTCACCTGCATGCCGCCGAGCAGAATCATGCCGATCGCGACGGCGCCCGCCAGGACGAGGCCGGCGATGAAGCCTTCAAATGTCTCCCATTTGAGGGCGCGCGCGATCGGAAGGCCGTAGCTCCCGATGCCGCGCCGCTCGGCGAGCGCGAAAATTCCCGTACACACCAGCGCGAAGACGAGGTTCATGCCTTCCTCGAAGGCGATGGCCTGCGCGTTGAGATCGGCCTTGAGCTGCAGCGCGTTGAACGCCTTGAGGAACAGCGGGCCGGTGAGCGCCGGAAGCCCGAACGTCACCAGCGCGAAAAAGATCGCCGCGCGCCAGAAGAAGCGCAGCCCGCGATCTTCGTTCAGAAAAGGGCGAAGGATTGGATTCATGACGTCCCCCCAAACTTCGTGCATACGTTCGCGTGCGTGTCTGACCGGGCTCGATGACAACGAGTTCGCCGTTCGGCCTTTCTTTGAGAACATTGAGAACCGAGACCACGCGACGGATTCGGGCTTCGCGGCCCAGCGGATCGAGCCTCACCAGGATCACGGTTGCGCCAGCCTCGCCTTCCCGCTCCGCAAGCTCCCCAAAATCGAGATCGTCGGTCAAGATTGCGCGCTTCTCGTCACGGGCAACCTGATAGAGTCGGCTGTCGGTTTCGCCGCGCCAGCTCTCGAGCACATAGGCCACATCGTGACCCGCGCTTCGGAGAGCTGCGACCAGCATTCGATCGCAGTTCTCGTCCGCCAATATGCGCACTATTCCGCCGCGATCGTA
>DASZRM010000021.1:0-1800 GCA_035549135.1 Rhizomicrobium sp.
CTCCCACGGCGCGCCGAATTGCCATTCATCGCCTTGCGGGTCCTCCTCGGTTTCGAATTCGGCCTGTTGGTCGTAGACGCCGGCGCCCGCCACGGCCGCCTTGAAGCGGTCCGTCTGCGTAATCGCCCACATCGTCATCTCTCCGCCATAAGACCAGCCGCCGATGCCCAGGCGGTTCGGATCGGCGCCGCCCATGGCGATCGCCGCGTCGAGCGCCGCCATCAGGTCCTTGTAGTCGCCGCCGCCCCAATCGCCGCGATTGGCCTTCATGAAGCCTTCGCTGTAGCCGTTGGAGCCGCGCGGATTGACCATCAGCGTTTCGTAGCCGTGCGAAGCGAGAAGCTGCGCCCAGGCGGTCTCCCAATAATAGCCCATGGTGAAACGCGACGACGGCCCGCCATGGACCAGCAGCACCAGAGGCGGCTTTCCATGCGCGTGCGCGGGCTTCGCCAGCGCGGCTTCGATATCCGTCCCATCGAAGCTTTTGGTGTGGAAGATCGTCGTCGGCGCGAGACGGCCCGCGACCGGCGAGTCCTGCATATGGGTGAGCTGGCGGATGTTTCCGTCCGGCGCGCGCAAATAGATTTCGTCCAGGCGGTCGAAACTCTTTCCGACATAGGCGACGGCGCCTTCGGCCGAGACGTCGAACGATCCGATGGAGAGCGGCAGCTCGACCGCTTCGGGCGTTCCCTCGCGCGCGAGCCTGTAGAGCCGCGTGGCGAATCCGTCTTCGACGCTCATCCATATCGTGGATGGATCGCGCCACCGGATCTGCGCCACGGCGAGGTCGACCGGCTCCGACACATCGCGCAGATCGTCCGCGCCGATGGCGCCGATGAAAAGATCGCGCGGCTCCGGCCCATGGGCGCGCGTCGAGCGGACCGCGAACTGCCTGCCGTCCGGCGAGACGGTCAGGCCTTCGAAGGGTTGCGGCGGCTGGGCGATTTTCGCGATCGCGCCGTCCGGAACGGAGATGCGATAGACGGCGTCGGTATATTCCTCGATGCGCGGCGCGTTCGTGGCGCTGACAAGGATGCGCGCGTTGTCCTGCCACTCGAACTCGTCGATGCGATAGCCGGTCTCGCCGATGCGCGCGGCTTTCTTCGACGCCACGTCGATGACCCAGAGCCGTTCGAGCTGGCGCTCGTCGTCGGCGATCTGCGGGCCGTCGTCTTCGGACGGCGCGTCGTCGTCCTTGGCGAGATAGGCGATGGATTTGCCGTCGGGCGACCAGCGGAAGGCGGAAACGCCGTTCCTTGCCGAGGTCAGCGCGGTCGTCTCGCCGCCGTCCGCCATCAGAGTGACCTGCGTGCGGCCGCCGCGATTGGAAAGAAACGCCAGCAGCTTGCCGTCCGGCGACCAGCGCGGCGAACGCTCCGCCTTGCCCTCGGGCGTGATCTCGTCCGCCTTGTCGGTCGCGATGTCGAGAATGCGGATGCGCGGCTTCCAGTCCTTGGGGTAGCTCACGACGATATAGGCGAGCTTTCCCCCGTCGGGCGAGAAATGCAGATCGCCCGCCTGCATGTAGTCCAGCGCCTGCGCGGGCGTGAAGGCGGCCGGCGCGTCCGCGCCTGACAGAACGCCAAGGGACAGGGCGAGGAAGAGGCGCGAGGCAAGGCTTTGAGCAGGCTTCATCGGACAACGCCGTCATGCCGTTACAGGCGCCATAAAGCCGCCATGGAGAAGCGTTGTCTTTCACGATCCTAGCGCGCTTGCGCGCGGTAAACCGGAGCAGGCCATGTTGGCGCCCGAAAATCTGCGCGTCGCCGACTATGCGCCGCATGACGCGATGGCGACGCA
>DASZRM010000022.1:0-14305 GCA_035549135.1 Rhizomicrobium sp.
CGCCGACGAGGTGGCGCTGCTCGTGAAAGCCGGCATGACGCCGATGGACGCGATCCGCGCGGCCACCTCGGTCGCTGCGCGCGCCGCCGGCGAGGAGCGCGACATGGGAACGCTCCGGCCGGGCAAGCTTGCGAACATCGCATTCCTCGCGAAGGACCCGCTCGCCGACATCGCCAATATCGGGACGGTGACGCTCACGGTGAAGCGCGGCAAGGAATTTGCGCGCAGCGCCTATCGGCCGATCACCGCAGACGAAGCGAAAGATTCTGGCGAATAGCGCGGTTGAGCGTGAGAATTGCGCGCACGCCGCCTGCGCGCCAGCGCCTTCCGCGATTTTTAGCCCTAGTTCGGTCCCGCGAGCGAAACGGCGGCCGCGTCGGCAGTCGAGCGCCCCAGGCGCGGGAGCGCGCGAAGCGCCTCGGCAAGGTCGCGCGCAGAAGAAAGCGCCGCGAGGATTTCCGCCTCGTTGCGGCGCCATTTGTCGGGATCGGGCGCGGAAACCGTGTATCTGGACAGCGCCATTGAATTCGCGGCGGCCGCACGCAGCCCCGGCCCGAATCGGACTCCGATGAAGGCGCTCAGGGCCTCTAGCGTCGAGGATGGCGATTCGATCAAATCCTCGTATCGCAAAGCCCGCCAATCCTCCTGCGACAATGCTTCGAGATCGCGCAAAATGATCCGGTTCGCGATCTCCCACTGGCGCGCCGCGACCACTGCGAGACTTTCGCCGTTCAGATTTCGCCAGCCAGGCACTAACAGAAGTGACCAGGGCGGGCCTCTCCATCCTTCAAGGCGCGGATAGGTCACGAACCCGCCCGAACGCCAAGCCTCCACGATCGAACCCACATTCGCCGGACCGCTCCGGTGCAGAAACACGAACTTCGCATCCGGAAACACCGCTTTCAGAAATGGAATGCGCAACGCGTTCTTGGGCGTCTTTTCGAGAAAGCGCGCAGAGGCGGGCGCGCCTCCATCGAGATCGCGCAACAACACGCCGTTCGCATTGCGCAGATTATGCTCGTAGTTCGCTCGCAACCGCGCGACGATCTCTGCCGTCGCGTCTTCCGCAGTGAGCCTGTTTGACTCGAATCCACGATGTTCGGGAGCGAGAGCCGCGATGCTTTCGATATGGCCATGCCCTTCCCCGCCAAGTGTCCACAGATCCTCGCTTCTCGCCAGCCGTTCGAACAGAAGCGTGCTGCCCGAACGCGGCGCTGAGACGATGAATACCGGCCGGTCGATGCGCGACGGCGAAAGCATGCGCGCGGGCGCCTCTTTGGGCGCGCGCAGCATGGCGGTAAAAATGGATTCGAGCACCTGACGCGCAGACGACCCGTTGCTTCCCATCTGCATATTCGGCGGAACGATTGCAAAGATGTCGCTCGATACGCGCGCCAGAAGCGCGGCAAAGACCGGGATCGATTCCTCGCAAGGCCCGCGCGAGTGCCACAGCATCTTCCACTCGTTGCGCAGCGCATAGAGGAGCCGGTCGAGCTCGGCCACGATCCGGCGGTCGGCGCGCGGGTGGGAGGCGGCGTCCTGAACGAAGCGCGCGAACTCGATCTCGAGCTCGCTCGGCGACAGCGCCGGGGGCCCGACATAGGTTTCCAGCACGAGCTTGGGTTTCGCCTCCGGCGCAAAGGGGGTGAAGGTCCGCGCCGGAGCCTGGCCTCGGGGCCGCGCCATGCTCCAGAATGCGGTGCTCCCGAACGTATCGAAGGTCAGGTGAATGCGCCGCGTATCGGTGTCGTTCACCACCTTGTGCTGACGCCAGTTGTCGAAGGTCCAGGCCTCGCCCGCCGCCATGTGGACGCTCTCGTTTCCGCAGTGAAAGCGGATGCCCGGGTGGGTGACGACAGGTATGTGCACGCGCGTATGCGTGCGCCAGTAATATTGAATGTCGACATGCGGAGGCACGCCGGCGCGAGGCTCGATCCGCATCAGCCTGGCGCGTCCGAGCAGGGTTTTGAAATGCGCGAGGACCTGCATGACATAGGGCATGCGGTCGAGGAATTCCGTCCGCATCATCGGCGCATCGAAAGCATCGTTCATGCCGCCTTCGGTCGAGATCAGCGGCAATGCCGAATTGCCTTCGAAGCCCTCGTGATGCCAGCGCCAGCAACTTTCCGGTATGGCCTCGATTTCCGCGCGCATCCGCTCGGCGTCAAACTGGAATGGAAATTCGTAGAACGGATGCGGGAGTTGCACGGTGTACGCCCAAACCTGCCTGCGCGCCGCGCGGCGGATAAATCTTAGCCCAGCGCGCGCATCAACTCAAAGCCGTACGGGCACCGAGGCCGGCGCGCCGCCGAGCCTTCAAATGGAACGCCCCCGGACACGGAACCGCGCCGGAGCAGCCATGCGGAATTCACTGTTGATCGGTCGGACGAAGCGGCGCAAAACCCCGCGCCATGAGTCTTTGCGAGCGCGTGCGTGCCTGCCGATAAAGAGCTGGACCTCCAGGATGTGATGTCGCCCGGGCCGGCGCGGGAGGACGATACCCCCTCAACTCTGCCCTCTCCCCCTCAAGGGGGCGAGGGAGCCATCGTGGCGACCGGTCGGGCTCCGCAAACCGCAGTCGCGGGTTCTCCTCCGCCGCATCTGGCTCCAGCCTCGGCCGCCGTCCTGCCGACCGTCTATCCCATCATCTTCGCCATCGCCTTCTGCCACATGCTGAACGACATGATGCAGTCGCTGCTGCCGGCGATCTATCCGAACCTCAAGCGCGCGCTCGATCTGGATTTCGCCCATATCGGATTCGTCACGCTGACGTTTCAGGTGACCTCCTCGCTCCTGCAGCCGCTGGTCGGTTTCTATACCGACCGAAGGGCCGTGCCCTTCGCGCTGCCGACGGCGATGGTGTCGACCTTCGTCGGCTTGCTCCTGCTCGCCTTCGCCCATTCCTATGCGGTGCTGCTGATGGCGGCGGCGCTGGTGGGCATGGGTTCGTCGGTCTTCCACCCCGAAAGCTCGCGCGTGGCGCACATGGCGGCGGGACCGCGCCGCGGATTCGCCCAATCCATGTTCCAGTGGGGCGGCAGCACGGGTTCGGCCCTCGGCGCGCTGGGCGCAGCGGCCATCGTCGGCATCGAGGGACAGACGAGCATCGCCTGGTTCTGCGCCATGGCGCTGATCGCCATCGTCGTGCTGTGGCGCGTGGGACGCTGGTACAAGCTGCATGGCTTGGCGCGCGCGAAGAAGGCGCATCTCGCCGCCGGCCCGCAACGCCTGCCGCGCGCGGTGGTGGCGCGCTCGCTTGCGATCCTCGTGACCCTGATCTTCTCGAAGTTCGTATATCTCGCGAGCCTTTCGAGCTACTACACATTTTATCTCATCGAGAAGTTTCATCTCACAGTGAAGGGCGCACAGCTCCATCTCTTTCTCTTTCTGGCTGCTGTCGCGGTGGGAACGATCTCCGGCGGCCCGCTGGGCGACCGTTTCGGGCGCAAGCGCCTCATCTGGTTCTCGATCCTCGGCGCCCTTCCCTTCACGCTGGCGCTTCCGCACGCCGATCTGTTCTGGACGAGCGTGCTCAGCGTATTCGCGGGCCTCATCCTTTCGAGCGCGTTTCCGGCCATCGTCGTCTATGGGCAGGAACTTGTGCCCGCGCGGCTCGGCACGATTTCGGGCCTCTTCTTCGGCCTGTCCTTCGGCATGGGCGGGTTGGGCGCGGCCGTGCTCGGCTGGCTCGCCGACCTCAAGGGGATCGAATTCGTTTATGCGGTCTGCGCGGTCCTCCCAGCAATCGGATTGCTCGCGGCCTTTCTGCCAGACCTCGGCCGCGGCCGCGCCTGATATTCGCGCTGCGCCCGCGGCGGCGATGTGGTAGAGAAGTACGATGGCGAGCCCCCTCCTCGGCGCAGCCGGCGCGCGTGAACGCCCGCTCGACTTCGATTGGTCGCTTGGATTTACGCGCGAGCCGACGCGGCTCGCCTGCGACTATTGGCAGAGCCGGCGTGAAGCCCGGCCAATGCCTTCGCGCGGGGATCTGGATCCGGCGGCCATGCGCCGTTTCTCGCGCCATGTCGGCCTAATCGAAATTCGCAAGGGAACAGGACCTGGCGTCGACTACTTCATCCGTCTCGCCGGCGGCGCGTGGGAAGACGTCTATGGGCGGATGTCGGGCCGTTACATCCACGAATTCCTGCCCCCCGACGTCGCGCAAAGATGGCGCGAGGTTTTCGATGCGGTGCGCGCGCGCAAGACGCCGGCGCGCGTGACGGCGGGGGTATCGCTCGAAAACAAGATCTGGCTCGACTGCGAGATGCTCGTTGCGCCGCTCGGTGAAGACGGCGAACCCTCGATGCTGTTCATGACCTTCGTGGCGTGGAGCGCCGACGACGCCTGAAAGATGCGCTCTGCGCGGGCCTCAGAATGCCAATCCGCCGGACCCGAGCGCCTTAATTGAGCGTATAGGTCCCGGTGGCGGCCTCGGTCACGGTGACGCCGTCTTTCGTGACATAGAGCGACCATGTGCCGCCGCTGAAGAGCGGATAGTCGAACGCATAGGCGTAGCCCACCGGATTGCCGCCGCCGTCGGGCTGCGTCTCGCCGAACATCAGGCGCTTCTTCACCGGCCCGTTGTGCTTGACCACAATGCCGACTCCGGGAATGGGATTGGAGGACGGCGCCCGCAACGCGCCGATCGGACACCCTGCCTGATGCATCTCCGCGAAGGTAGCCGTCGCCTTGTTCGACGTGAAGGCGATCGTATCGCAAAGGCCGTCGAGCGAGACCTTAAAGGATTTGGCGCTTGCATGGCCGGCAACGCCCGCGGCGATAAGGGCGGCAAGTCCGATTGTAACGAGCTTGTTCATGGCGTTCCCCCCCGTGGAAACATTGGCGGACCGAGCCTAGCAGGGATCGCTCAGCCTGTCGCGGTCGGCCCGGGTCAGGGCGCCGCGCGTTTTGAGACCAGCATCGGCCCGTAGATCAACTCGAAGAGCACAAAGGCGGCGATCCAGAACGCGCCGGCGGCGAGGAGCAGGACGCTCATCCATTCCGCATGCCAGGAGGCGCAGACCCGCGCCAGCGCCGCGGCGTTGATCAGCGCGAAGACGGCGATCGTCGCCCGCCCCGCCGTCAGCATCCGCCCGGTATGGCCGAGGGTGACGCGCGGCATGACGGCGAGGATCATCACCGCAATGGCGCCGGCGGTGAGCGCATGAACGGCCGAGGGCATGGGGATGCCGATATCGAACGCCGAAAGGCCGAGCAGCGCCGTCCCCAGAACCAGCCAGCCATAACCCACATGCAGAACGAAGAGCAGCTTCTCCGGCCAGCTCCGAAGTCCCGCCCAGCGTGCGAGGCGGACCGCATGCAGCAGCGCCGCGGCGATCAGGAGCGCGCCGCCCGCCTTCGCCTGCGGCAGAAACGCCCAGACCGTGAAGGCGAGAACGAGGACCGCAACCGCGAGCGTATCGAAGCGGCCGGCCTGCGCGGGAAGCCGCTCGCTCTTTTGCTTGGCGAGCCAGTTGCGCGTGAAGCTCGGGATGATGCGCCCGCCGATTACGGCGATGAGGATCACGGGCGCGGCGACCGCCAGCCGCCAGCCGAGGCCCGCCGGCACATTCGCCCCCAGCGACTCCAGATGCATCAGAAGATCGGCGACGAGGAAGATCGAAAGCGGCGCCGTCATCGCTAGATTGCGCCAGTTGCGGCCGGCGACGATCTCGCGCGCGGCGACGGCGAGCAGCGTCGCCGGGAAGGCCAGATCGATCGCGGCGGCGAGCGCGCCGGGAAGCTCGGCCGAGCAGAGGCAGGCGAGCCGCCCCACAAGCCAGAGACCTGCAAGCAGCGCAAGGCCCGTTCCGCGCACCGGCAGCCGCCCGGTCCAGTTCGGGATCGCGGTCAGAAGAAAGCCCGCGACCGCCGCCATGACGAAGCCGAAGAACATCTCGTGGATGTGCCACGACATCGGATCGAAGCGCGTGGGCAGCGCAAGATAGCCGAAGAACTGGGCGAGCCAGAGCGCCAGCGCGATCGCCGCCCAACTTCCCGCCGCAAGAAACATCGGCCGGAAGGCATAGAGCAGCAGCGGCGGACCGTCTCCGCCCCTCGCCCGTTCCTGCGTATCGGCCTTCATGGCGGAATGCACGCGCGATCTGTTTGCAGGCCGACCGTATCACCCGCCCCCGTCAGCGCCAACGCGCGGCGTTGTCGCGCGCGTTCAGCAGCGACGAGCAAGCGTGCCGGCGCGCCTACACATGCTGCCCGCCGTTGATGTGCAGTTCGGCGCCGGTCACATAAGAAGACTGCTCTGTACACAGATAATAGATCGCCTTGGCCACTTCCTCAGGCAACCCGAGGCGGCGCAGGGGGATCGCCTCCACGATCTTCTCCGTTCCCGGCGAGAGGATCGCGGTGTCGATCTCGCCCGGCGCGATGGCGTTGACGCGCACGCCGAGCGGCCCGAAATCGGCCGCCATCTCGCGCGTCAGCGCGGCGAGCGCGGCCTTGCTCGTGGCATAGGCGCTGCCCGCGAAAGGATGCACTCTCGAACCCGCAATGCTCGTCACATTGACGATGGCGCCCTGCGCGGCCGCGAGCTCGGCGACGAGCCCCTGCGCGAGCCAGATCGTCGAGAAGAAATTCACCTCGAACACCTGCCGCCAGACATCGCGCGCGGTGTTGAGCGTGTTCAGGCGGCCGCCGGCATGCGCCCCCTCCGCCGCCGCACGGTCCGCGCCCCCTCCGCCGCTTCGCGGTTCCCCTCCCCCGTGAACGCGGGAGGATGACTTTGGGCTGATGCCGGCATTGTTGACGAGCGCGTGGAGCTTTCCGTCCTTCAGACGCTCGCGCATTTCGCCCACGGCGCGCAGCGTGTCCTGCTCGTCGGCGAGGTCGACCTGGATATGATCCTCGGGGCCGGCGGCCCAGGGACAATTCTCCGGAAAGGCGTGGCGCGAACAGGTGATCACGCGCCAGCCCGCGCTTGAGAAGCGCTTCACAGTCGCGTGCCCGATGCCCCGGCTTGCGCCCGTGAGGATCAGGGTCTTGCGGTCTTCGGGTTCGCTCGGCCGCGCGGTCATGGGGGCACAGTACCGCGAATAGCGAATGGCGAATAGCGAATGGCGCTGCTCCCTATTCGCTACTTCCTATTCGCCCTTCAAGACGTCGCCAGCGCCTTGGGCCGTTCGAGGCCGGCGGGGTCCTGGTGGATGATGACCTCGGCGTTGGGATAGGCGTCGCAAAGCTCCTTCTCCACCTCGTCGCTCACCTGGTGGGAGCGAGTCAGGCTCATCGCCGGATCGAGCTCGATATGCAGCTGGATGAAGGTTGCGATCCCCGCCGCGCGCGTGCGCAGATCGTGCAGGTTCCTGACCTCGGGATGGCGCATGACAATGGCCTTGATCCGAGCGCGCTCGGCGTCGGGCAGCTCGCGGTCCATGAGCTGATCGTAGGCCTGTCGAAACACGCCCCAGGCGCTCCACGCAAGAACCGCCGCGATGCCGAGGCCTATTACCGGGTCCGCCTCCAGCAGGCCTAGCTGCGTCGACAGCACGATGCCGACGATCACGCCGAGATTAGTGAGCAGGTCGCCCAGATAATGCATGCGATCCGCGCCGATGGCGACCGAGCCGGTGCGGCGCACGGTGATCTGCTGGACGATCACGAGGATCGCGGTCACGCCGATCGAGGCCGCCATCACGCCGAGCGCCAGCCAGCCCTGCTCGATCGGATGCGGCGCGACCAGGCGGCTCATCGACTCGATGATCAGAAAGGCCACCGAGCCGGCGATGAAGGCCGATTGGGCGAGGCCCGCCAGCGGCTCGGCCTTGCCGTGGCCAAAACGGTGCTCGCGATCCGCCGGCGTCAGCGAATGATGAATCGCGAGAAGGTTGATCGACGATGCGAAAAGGTCGAGCGCTGAATCGGCGAGCGAGGCCATCATCGCGATGGAGTCGGTGAAGATATACGCCGCCGCCTTGATCAGAATGAGGAACGAGGCGACGCCCACTGCGGCCCACGCCGTGCGGGTCATCAGCGCGCCATGCGCGTCCGCCCGTCCGGCGTCGGTCGAACCGCTCACGGAAACAGGCGCGCTGTGCGCCAAGGCTTGTCCGGCCCGTCCCTGCGGTAGACAAGACGGTCGTGCAGTCGGAACGGGCGGTCGCGCCAGAACTCGATCTCGAGCGGAGCGATGCGGAAGCCTGACCAGTAAGGCGGACGCGGGACGTTCTGGAGAGCAAATTTGGCGGCATATTTCGCGATCTCCCGCTCGAACGCGAAGCGGCCCTGCATCGGGCGCGATTGCGCGCTCGCCCAGGCGCCAATCTGGCTGTCCTTCGGACGCGTGGCGAAATAGGCGTCGGCCTCGACGTCGCTCACGCGGCTGACCGGTCCGCGCGCGCGCACCTGCTTGCGCGTCGATTTCCAGTGGAGGACGATCGCGGCATTTGGATTGGCGGCGAGTTCTCCGCCCTTGGCGCTTTCCATGTTGGTGTAGAAGACGAAACCTGCGGCGTCGGCGCCTTTCAGCAGCACCATGCGCACATTCGGGCGACCTTCGGCGTCGGCCGTCGCAAGCGCCATGGCGTTGGCCTCGTTCGGTTCCTTCGCCTTCGCCTCGTCCAGCCAGACGTGAAACAGCGCCAGCGGGTCGTCCCGCTCGGCGATCCCGCCATCGTCCACCGGTCCGCCGGTCTTGCTCATCAGGCTCGCTTACCACCTTCGATTTGCGCGCGGAAGCGGCCCGTATAGGATGGACCAAACGAGCCTGCGCCGCGCGCCATGCCCCGATCCCGTGCCTTCGCAATCTGGCTTTCGACCCTGGCGCTTTCGGGCTGCGCCAGCGACGATCCTGTCCGCAACGAAAAGGTATTCGACCAGGCCATCGCCGCCTATGACGCGAAGGATTACGAGAAGGCGTTCAAGCTGTTCTCCTCGATCGACGATTACGATCTCGCCGCCATGCGCAATGTCGGGGTGATGCTTCGCAAAGGCGAAGGGGTTAAGAAGGACCCGAAGGCGGCGGAAGAGATGCTGGCGCGCGCAGCGTCCGGAGGCCTCGCCACTGCGGCCGCCGATCTGGGCGAGATGCTGATGAAGGGCGAGGCTGGACCGCCAAATGCAAGGGCGGCGCTGCCCTGGCTCGAGGGCGCAGCCGCGGCCGGTCATCCCGTCGCCGCCTACGAACTCGGCGAGATTTACGAGGAAGGCGCAGCCGTGCCGAAGGATATTGAAAAGGCGCGCAGGCTGTACGAGCAGGCGGCTGAGGCAGGCGTGGACGACGCCGCGGCGCGGCTCAAGGCGCTTCCGCCCCCAGCGGCGACGCCGATTGGATCCGACGTCGCCAACCCTTAGCGCGGAACGGCGCTGCTCCTATATTGTGGCGCGACCGGCGAGTCCGATGCCGGCACGGAGATGCAATGCGTGATCCTTATGAAGTTCTAGGGGTGCCCAAGACCGCGAGCGAAGCCGAGATCAAGAAGGCTTTCCGAACGCTCGCTAAGAAACATCACCCCGACACCAAGGGCGGCGATGCGGCTTCCCAGAAGAGGTTCCAGGAGATCAGCGCCGCCTACGACATTATTGGCGACAAGGACAAGCGCGCCAAATACGACGCCGGCGAAATCGACGCGCAGGGCAATCCGCGCGGCTTCGATGCCGGGGCCCATGGCGGTTTTCGCGGCGGCCCGTTCGCGGGAGGGGGTGGCGCGCGCGATTTTCATTTTACCTGGAGCGATCGCGACGCCGAGGCGGCTCAAGGCTTCAGCGCGGAGGACCTGTTCAGCGACCTGCTCGGCGGGCTTGGCGGGCGCGCGGGCCGCCAACCGCGCGCAGGCCAGGATTTCGCCGTCGCGATTACGGTCAGCTTCGAGGAAGCGGCGCTTGGCGGCTCGCGTCGCGTGATGCTGCCCAACGGAGAGCAGATCGACGTAAAGATTCCAGTGGGGCTTCGCGACGGCCAGCAGATTCGCCTCAAAGGCCGCGGCGGCGCCGGCCGCAGAGGCGGTCCGCCTGGCGACGTAATGATCCAGGTCGCGGTTGCGTCCCATCCCTTCTTCACGCGCGAGGGCCAGGACATCCGCATGGAGCTGCCGGTGACGCTGCAGGAGGCTGTGCTGGGGGGCAAGGTCACCGCGCCCACCTTAACCGGACCTGTTTCGCTGTCTGTTCCGGCAAACTCGAATACCGGCACCACGCTGCGGCTAAAAGGCAAAGGGGTTCCGGCCCATGCGCGCGAGCCGGCCGGCGATCAGTACGTCAAGCTTGTCGTCGCCCTGCCCGAGCGCGCGGACGAGCAGCTGCGGAAATTCGCAGAGGGCTGGAAGACGGTCTACGACCCCCGGTCGCGGCTTCGCTGACCACGTCTGTCCCTAGGCGAATCAAAGGTCCGTCGCGGCGCGGTCGGCGCCGTTCAGAAATCGCTAACCTCATCCAACGATCGGGCGCTACTTATACGAGTATTTGTGACACTGTACAGCCATTACGTGTCAGCACGCTGACCGGCAAACGAGGAGGTACAGATGTCGATCACCAAGAGCTTTACCCTGCTCCTTACCATGGCCGCGGCGGTGGCGATCGCCCCAGCGCCAGTCGCGCTGGCGCAGGAGCGCCCGGTGAGCGAGGGCGGCTATGCTGTCGTCAACGCCGACGGCTCGCTCGGCCATCACCTCAATGTGGTCGGCGTCACCCATGAGGCCACAGGCGTCTATGACGTGGAGTTCAGCCAGCCGATCAAGAGGTGCGCCTTCAACGCCACAATTCGCGGCGACGCTACCTCAATCGTGCCGGGCTACATCGTCGCCAGCCGACACGGAAAGAAGGGCGTGCAGATCAACACCTTTCTGACGCTGACCCTGATCCCCGCCGACTTCAAATTCAATGTGACGGCCACCTGCTGAAGCGGCCGATTCCAGCCGGCCGCCTGGAGCGGAGCCTCCCGGCTCCGCTCCCTTTTTATTTCCTCAGCGCGACGGCGGGCCGGAAATGCCGACAGACGCGCGCAGCGCGCCGGCGTCCATCAACTTTCCGTCGCGCATGACAAGCTCCACCTTGCGCAGATCGCCGATGCGCTTGGACGGATCGCCGTCGATCAGCGCCAGCTCCGCCAGTTTGCCCTTGGCGATGGAGCCCGTGACCTTATCGAGGCCGTAGACGCGCGCCGGATTGATGGTGGCGGCGGCAAGCGCTTCGGCCGGCGACATTCCCGCGTCCACATAGAGCTCAAGCTCCCGGATCAGCTCGAAGCCGACGCCATCCGTGCCTGCGAGCAGCGGGACATGGCGCCGGTCGAGTTCTGCGACCAGAGCCTCGAGCTTAGCGAAGCTCTGGCGCATGCGCTCGCGGCTGACCTCCGCCGTCGGCGCCATTCCGCCGGCGAGATAGCCGCGCGCGAACTGCGATGGCAGCGTCGCCGCGTAGGGCGCGACGGAAGGCGGATAGGAGCCCGGATCGGGAACGAGCGTGTCCTCGAGCGTCACAAGCGTGGGGTCCACCGCAATGTGACGACGCCCCAATTCGTCGAGATAGTCGCTCATCGCCTTGGAATGCAAATCGACGTCGGCGGCATAGCGCGCCGTGCCGATGATGCGCGCCAATGTATTGGACTTGGCGACTACGTCGTCGGGCATGGCCTGCATCATCACGAAATTGATGTGGGTGATCTCGTCATAGCCCTCGCGCACGGCTTGGAGCGGACGCATGCCGTGAGGAATATGACCGTGGACGTGCAATCCCAGTTGGTGCGCGAGCGCGGCCATCGGCTTGACCCAAGCCGGCTCAATGGAGCCGTAGATCTTAATTGCGAAGTAACCCTCGTCTTTGGCGCGTCGCACGTCCGCAAGCGCCTCGTCGAGCGAATGGGCGACGACGCCGACCTGCGCCGCATATTGTCCCGCGCCGTCGATCAGGAGCGAGGGAACGATGCGCGGCCCAAGCAACTCGCCCGCCTCGATGCGCTTGCGCCGTGCGGTCGATTCCGCGGGAATGTTGCCTGGATCGCGCACCGAGGTGATTCCCGACGCCAGAAGCAGCGGGCCGGTCGAGTCGTCGCCATAATGCTGATGGTTGTCCCAAAGGCCGGGAACGAGCGTCTTATCCTTGCCGTCGATTTCCTGCGCGCCGGCGGGAACGTGGATGCGGGACGTCGGACCGACCTGCGCGATGCGCCCCCTGGCCACCACGACGCTCATATGCCGGCGGAATCTGCGCGCGTCGGCGTCGTAAATCTGAACGTCCTCGAACGCCAGGGGCCCGGCGGCGTCCTGGCGATCGCGGCGACAAGCTCGGGCGCGCGCTTGGCCAGGGCTTCGTCTTGCGCCTTGCTGAGCTCTGCGCTGACCTTTTCCCAACCCTTCGGAACGAAATTCGGCGCCGCGCCGAAGAAGGCGTCGCCGTCCATCCATATGGGAAACGGCGACAGACCGATTCCGGTGATCGCGTAGGCGGTGAGCGTCTTCTTCTCGTCGCCGTTTGAAACCTCGAGAGTGGTCAGTGGTTCGATACGTCCCTCGCCGGAGGGCAGCAGCGCCACCGAATGCGAGGGGGAGTTCAGCATGTCGCGAATGATGTAGAGAAAGGAGTCGAATGTTCCGCCGAAGGCGACGTAGTCGAGCCCAGCCCGCGCCTTGCCCTCGCCCTGATCGACCGGGCTCTTCCAGGAATAGGCGCCGTCCTTGACCACATAAGTTTCCGAGGCGTCGCCCGACGGCGTGTGGCCGCGCACGATCATGGACTGCAATGTCCCATCTGGAGCGAAGCGGTTCTGCTCGTCGACCTCGCTCATGAAGCCGCGCATGTTCAGGCTGAAGCGCGACCAGTGCGTCCCGTCTGCGGCCGTCCACAGCGATACGGTTCCGTGCTGCGTCCCGGCTGGATCGGTGATGGTCCAGACCTTCGCATCGGCTGGCGGCGTCGCGAGCTGCTGTTGGTCTGCGCACGCGGCGGAGGATGCGAGCGCCGCCGCGAGAAACAATGCGAGGTTGCGGATCATGGTCTGCCTTTCTGTGGCGAAGCTGTATCGGGACTGGGAAACGAGGCGCAGGCGAGGCCGACGGCGGGCCGGCGCGCGCGCATTTTCGCCTGCTGCTCCGTCCGGTCGCGTTTCAACGAAATCCCCCCGCGGCGCTCAAGCCAATATGGGAACCGCGCGCGGGAGCTTCAATCGCCCCCAAGGCGCCTTTCGCCCAGGCGCTTGATTTTGGCCGCGTTCCGCCTTACCGGGGGCGCAATCGCAATCCCGCCAACCTTGGAGCCATGCATGTCCACCAGCGGCCTCATGAAGGGCAAGCGCGGCTTGGTCATGGGCGTAGCCAACGACCGCTCCATTGCCTGGGGCATCGCCGAGGCCCTGCACCGGGCCGGCGCAGAGCTAGCCTTCACCTATCAGGGCGAAGCATTCCGCAAGCGCGTCCTGCCGCTGGTTGAGCCTTTGAATCCAAAGGCGGTGATCGACTGCGATGTGTCGAATCAGGGCTCGCTCGACGCGGCATTCGGCGAGCTCTCGGCCAAGTGGCCCGCCATCGATTTCGTGGTCCACGCCATCGCGTTCTCGGACCGCGAGCAACTCAAGGGCCGTTATATCGACACCACGCCGGACAATTTCCGAATGACGATGGACATCTCGTGCTATTCCTTCACGGCGGTAGCGCAGCGCGCCGAGAAGCTGATGGCTCAGGGCGGCTCGCTTCTCACCCTCTCCTATTTTGGCGCCGAAAAGGTCATGCCGCATTACAACGTGATGGGCGTCGCCAAGGCGGCGCTCGAGGCGAGTGTGCGTTACATGGCCGAGGACCTTGGAAAGAAGGCGATCCGCGTCAACGCGATCAGCGCCGGACCAATAAAGACGCTCGCCGCGTCGGGCGTCGGCGACTTCCGCTATATTCTGAGATGGAATGAGTACAATTCTCCGCTCCGCCGCAACGTGACGATCGAGGATGTCGGCGGGGCCGCGTTGTTTCTGCTTTCGGATCTCGGCGCCGCCGTCACCGGCGAATGCCTGCACGTGGATGCGGGCTACCACATTGTCGGCATGAAGGCGGAGGACGCGCCCGACATGTCGGTGATGAAGAACAATGGCTCTTAGGCTGAGAAACGGCGTAACCCTCTATTTCGCGCGCCACGGCGAGACCGAAGCCAACGTCGAGAAGCGCTTCCAAGGACTCACCCTCGATACTCCGCTCACGGCGCGCGGACGCGCGCAGGCCGGCGCCATCGCCGACAGTCTGCGTCGCGCCGCGCCTGAAGCGGCGGCGCTGACCTGCGTTTCGAGCCCGCTCCGTCGCGCGCGCGCGACGATGGAGCTGGTGCGCGGCGCGCTCGGCCTCGACCCGCAGGACTACGCGACTGACGCGCGCAT
>DASZRM010000023.1:0-10789 GCA_035549135.1 Rhizomicrobium sp.
GTCCGGTTGGTGAAGCCCGGAACAGCGCGCGTCAAGGGGCTATCCGGGGCTATCCCGCCCCGGACCAGCTTGTTGGATCAAACTGAAGTCAGTGGCGGGCGCGGGCTACGCGTTCGACCTCGGCCCGTACCGCGCCTTCGAGCAGCGCGGGGAAGTGCTCGTCCATCCATTCGCGGACGATCGGCTTTAGGCGTTCGACCACGGCGTCGGCGTTGGCGTCGAGCCAGTTGTGGAGCACAGGATCGAAGGTCTCGCGCACCGCGCGCTCGAACACCGCCTGCACCGTCGGCCCGTCCAGCGACGGCAGATGCGGAACCGCGTCGGGCTGAGCCTCGGCCTTCGCAGGCTGAATGCTGGCGAAGGAGTCCTCGAGCGCCTTGCGGGTCTTTTCGGAGAAAATGCCCTCATGCGAATGCGGCGACTGGGCCTCGGGACTCACGGGAACCTCTTCGATGGCCTGGAAAATGACGTCGTTTTCGGATTTTGGGGCGGCGGCGGGCTCCGGCGCCGCGGCGCGCGCCGGCTCGGGAGCGGGCACAGGCGCAGCCACGGGCGGCGGAGGCGGGGCCGGCGGCTCCTCGTGAACCTCCTGCGTCAATTCGAGAACATCCGCCTCAGCATGCGCTGCGGAGGCGACGGTCGCCGGCTGGGACTCGGTGGAGTCCTCGGAAATGATCTTGCGGATGGAGGCGAGGATTTCCTCCATCGTAGGTTCGTGCTGAGGACTTGACGCCATACTCATCGCTCCAGCCGCGCGTTCCGCCAACGTCGTTCGACCCTAGAATACTTGGCTTGTGAACGCAAAGATTCTCTTAACAAGCAGCGACTTAATTACCAAATCCTATCCATGCCGCCGCGTCCTCGTCATAGTGCTCGAGCGGATCGTAGAGCTTGACCTTTAGGCCCAGCGCCTTGGCCGTGAGCGCGCCTTCGGTGGCGAGCACCTGATAGGCCGCCACCACGGCGTCCCGCCGCGAGGTGACGAGCGCCACTTGCGCGTTGAGCAATTCCTGTTCGGCGTTGAGCACGTCGAGGACCGTGCGGCCGCCCACTTGCTGCTCCTTGCTCACGCCTTCAAAGGCGATCTCGTCGGCCTTTTCGGTGGCCTCGTTCGAGTCGATGGCGCTAAGCGCCGCCTGAAAGCTGCTCCAGGCCGCCGCGACCGCGTCACGCACCTGGCGGTCGGCCACAGCGATATTCAGCTCGGACTGCGCATGAAGCTCGCGCGCCTGTCTGACATTCGCCTCCTCGACGCCGGCCTGGTAGATCGGCACGGTGAGCTGGCCGATAACCGCCACCGCATGATTGGTCACAGAGGCCGTCGTCCCGCCGGCGCCGAAGCCCTGCACCGAATTCAGCGCGCTTTGCGAATAATAGTACTGGCCCTGAACCGACAGCGACGGCCCCATGGCCCCCCAGGCGTCGTTCACCGCGTAATTGGCGGCGCGCTCATTGGCCTGCGCCGAAAGCACAGAGGGGTTCTGCTTCAGCGCCATCGCCAGGACGCGGTCCGGTTCGCTCGGCACTTTGGGCAGCGCTGGATCTGTCTCCAGCGTCTCGGCTGGCCTTCCGATCGCCCGGGCGAAATCGGCGCGACTGGTGGCAAGCTGGCCCTGGGCCGCAGTGAGATCGGACTGCGCGGTCGCGAATCTGGCCTCGGACTGAGCGACATCGGTGCGCGTCACCGAACCGGCCTTGAATTCGAGCCGCGTGGCGTCGCGCTGCTTGCGCAGCACCTCTACGTTGTGCACGCGCAGATCGACAATGGCCTGGTCGCGCACGACGTTCATATAGGCGGTCGCCGCGGCCAAGAGCACGGTCTGCTCGCTGGCGGTGAGCTGGGCGCGCCCTGCGCGCACCAGCGCCTTGGCGCGACTGATTTCGGCGATGGTCCGGCCGCTGCGGAAGAGCGGTTGGGTGATCGTCGCCTGGCCGTTGAGCGGATGGTCGGTGACCGAGCTCACCGTACCGCCGCCGTTAATGGGAATCGGGGGGAAGAAATATTTCTCGAAGCCGTAGCTCGCGCCGACGGTGACCGTGGGCCGCCAGGCGCCGTTCGCCTGGGCCACCTGCTCGTCTGCGGCGCGCAGGCCCGCCTGCGCGGCGGCGAGTTCGGGATTGGTCTCATACGCGATGGCGAGCGCCTCCTCGAGCGTCATGCTCGGCTCAGTGGCGGGCGCCGGCGGCGCGGGAGCGGGCGCGGGCGTTTCGGCTTGGGCCAGTCTGGCCCGTGGCGGCGCTTTGTGTTTTGCATGGCCGGCGGCGTCGCAGGCGGAGGTGAGCGCCAAAAGCGCGGTAAGGCTCGCCAGGCCGCGGATCGTCTTCATCGGAAGTCCCCTTCGTTCTGGCGATATTTGGGGGCGTCAGAAGACAAATCCAACCGTATTTTGAAACCCAACTAGCTGAGGGGCCGGCGCATCGAAGCCGATGACGCCGCCGAAATGGCCCTCTTCGCGCTGGAAACGCCAGGCTTTGCCGTCGGCCCCCCTGCAGACGGGCGCGACCAGCCGGCCCCCTTCCGCAAGCTGGCCGAGCAGGACTTTCGGCGGCTCAGGGACGGCGCCGTTGAGGAAAATGACGTCGAATGGGCCTTCGTTCGCGACGCCGCGATCATGGGGCCCGCAGACCACCCGCACCCGGTTGTCGCCCGCTGACGCCAGCGCCTCCTTGGCGAAGGCCGCAAGGCCCGCATCCTCCTCGAGCGCCACGACCGACTGAGACAGGCGCGACAGAACCGCCGAGGAATAGCCCGTCGCCGGGCCCACATCGAGCACACGATCGCCTCTTCCCACCTCGGCAAGCGCTATCAGCCGGGCAAGGGTGCGGGGCTCCAAAAGATAGCGCCCGGGCGCCACTTCCAGCGCCAGCTCGGCATAGGCGAGCGACCGCTTTGGCGCAGGAACGAAAGTCTCTCGCGGAATATCGCTCATGGCCGAAAGGATCCGCGGGTCGCCAATGTCGCTCGCGCGCAATTGCGACTCGACCATGTTGAGGCGCTGCGCGGCAAAAGAGGACATCGCTCGAATCGGCCCTGTCGGAAGTCGCGGGCTTATACTGGCGGAGCGTCGGACTGACAATCGCCGAGCGATTCGCCGGCCGGGCGCTAACGGACGCATTGGCGGCGGGAGCGCGCCTCTGATATAGCGCGTTGCGCTTGAGGGGCCACGTGGCGGAGTGGTGACGCAGCGGTCTGCAAAACCGTTTACCCCGGTTCAATTCCGGGCGTGGCCTCCAGCGCCTTCACAATGACTTAGCGGCGGCAGTGAAAGTTGCGTATGAGGAGCGCCCGGCCGCGCTCGGGCTCGCCGCTCAACGCTCAACGGAATTTCCCGTAATTAAGGGTTTGTTAACCTTAGTGGGCGATGCTTTCGCCCGTCTTCCCTTGAAGACACCCCACCATTACCCAACGCCTTGGGGCCGGGCTAACCACCCGGCCCTTTTTTCTCGGCCCCCACCTGCTGTCGCTTCCTCCTGAGCCTGCCCCACCAGGTCTCGAAGCGGCGCCGCGCCCGGCGCAGCGGATGAAAGTCGATCGACAGGACCATGATCCCGAGAGGCAGCATCCACAGCCCCAGCACCGGCAGGAACCAAAGCATGCCGCCGAGGATGAGGCCGACGCCCAGCGCCACGCGGCGCAATCGCGACCGGGGCAGCGTGATCGCATGCCTGCCGAACCGCAGCTTGTGGCCTTCCGCCGGCGCATCGCTCATAGGAGCCCATGTAGGTATGACCGTCGAGATTGATGTAGCCAGACACCGTCGAATTCGCTAGAGAACGGCCTCGCGTTCCTCGGTAGCTCAGTGGTAGAGCGACGCACTGTTAATGCGTTGGTCGCTGGTTCGATCCCGGCCCGGGGAGCCACTTCCTCGCCGTTCGCGGCGCCGGATCAAGCCCTTCGCCCCTGCCCTATGGAAAGCACATTGGCCCCTTCCTTGGGGGGCGAATCCGATTTGCCTCCGGCTACGCACAGGCGCGCCTCGATCAACATTAGCCCCAGAGACCTGCGGTCGGCCGACACCCCGTGCGCCGCCGGCGTGAATTCCTGGTCCGCCATCAGGAGCAGGCTGATCCCCTCCTTCGAGTAGAGATCGGCCGGAATGGGTATATTCCAGGTCGCCGGCGCGTCGCTCGAGATCGCAATGACGCTGAGTTCGCGGCGGTTGCACATGGCCGTGATACGGCGCTTGCCCGTAATCGCCGTGCCTGCCACGCGAAGGCGCGCTTTCAGCACCGCCCCGTTCACCGCCTCCTCGGGCAACAGGAAGCGAAGATCGCCCGTGCGTCCGTCGCTCCAGCGCCCCTGCGCGTCGCGCCGGTGCCAGAGCTGGCCCAGAAGCGCCTCCGACACCGGGTCGTCGTCGTTGAAATGGATGTCGGTCTCTGCAGGCCATGCCGCGCGCGCGCGACGATCCAGGCGGTCCGTCGCAGGCGCGCCGACCCTGCGCGCCCAGGCCTCGACGTCGTTCATGGCGCCGTCCGGGAAGTTTTGTCGGTATTCTGCGCTCGCAAGAAATTCGAGCAGCACGAGGCTGGGCAGCAGCCCTGCTCCTATCCGCTTGGTCCAATTCTCCCACTCGCCCGGCGCGCAATTGCGTTCGAGCACGCACAGATACAGCAGTCGCGCGAATATCTCCGGGTTCAGCCGCGTGGCGACTTCCCAGAACGCGACGTCCACGATGCGCTCGCCGAAGATTGCGACATCCTCTTTTGCGAATTCCTTCTGCTCGCAAAGAGACTGATAGAGACGCACCTTCGAAATCAGCCGATAGAATTGCCAGCGGCCCAATCTCTGGATCAGGTCGACCAGGAGCAGCATCAGTCCGCCCTGCACGGGGGCGTTCAGCAGCACCCGCGCCACGAAGCTGACCAGATCGTCCACCGGCCAACGCAGAAACATTTCGGGCGAAAGCGCCGTCGCGTCGCGTTCGAGATGAGCGAGGGAGCGGCGCGCCCGGGTTAGATCCTCGAACCAGAGCTTGTCCTCGGGCGCGACGGCGTCGAGCCGCCAGGCCAGGCCGTCCCGCACCGGCGCCCAAAGACGCGAGCGGCGGCGCAGCGAGCCCGCGATGTCCGCAACGAAACTCCTGAATTCTCTGGCGTAGGCGGCGCTGTCTTGCGCCGCGACGCGCCTGCGGGCCGCATCGCCGATCGCGATGCGGCGTTCGGGATCGGACGCCAGCGCCTCCATGGCGTCGGCGATCGCGTCGGATCCGCCGTCCCGGGCGATCAGGAGCACGGCGTCGTCCGGCGCCTCGGCGTAACAGCCCGAGCGATAGGCGATCACGGGCTTTCCGGCGTTCATCATTTCGATGAGCGAGCCGGAAGCGCCTTCCGTGTTCGGATATCTGAGATTGAGGAAGACGTCCGCCTCGCGCTTGATCGCGAGCAGCCTCTCCGTCGTGACGCTGAATTCGAAGGTCACCTGGCGCGCCAGACCGAGCCGCGCCGTCATGGCCTCAATCTCGCGGACATATTCCTTGTCGCCCGGATGGCCGGCGATCGTCAGATGGGCGCGGGCGCGGAGCAGCGGCGACTGAGATATCGCGATTAGGATCGCGTCCAGGCATTTGGAGCGGCCGATATGGCCGAAGGTCGCAAAGCGGCAGCGGTCCTGCGCCGCGGTTTCGGCGCGCCAGCGCGCAATGTCTTCGTCCGTCGGCGAAGCCTTCTGGTCGCTCGGCAGGAACAGCCTGAGGATCGGGCCTTTGAAATAGGCCGCCACCTTCTCTTCCATGAAGCGCGAATGCACGATTACGGCGGCGGACAGCTTCGCCAGGGGCTGCGTCAGCGGATAGTCGACGACGGTCTCTCCGTCCCATGGCGCATAGAACGTCACGTCGCGCGTCACCACGCCCGAGCGCAGCGCCATGTTGAATCCGGCCGCGCCGTAGACGTCCCACATCAGCTTGGCGTAGGCGGCCGGGGCGTGGGACTTGTCGAAACACTTGTTGGCGAAATAGTGGTGATAGGAATAGTCGTGGAGTATCGCAATACCCGGCATGCGCCTCAGCGCGCCGACGATCTCGCCGTGGTTCTGCACATTGTTGCCGAGATTGAAGACCGCCGCGTCGTATTGCGAGAGCAGCTCGCCGATGGCGCCGCCGGCAGGAATATCCACCGTGGGGACCTGGGAGTCATAGGTCGGGCCGTGCGCGTTGACGAACAGGTCGCAGGAAAGGCCCTCGCCCTCCTCGCCGCGCAGGTGCGGCAGGATGCACTTGGTGAACGCGCCGATATCCGACCTTGGACCGTAAGGCGAGAGCCAGGCGATCCTGCGGGCGGTCATTGCAACACCGCTTTCAGCAGGCCGTCCCAGTCGGCGGCCGAATCGATGCGCCGGCGCGCCGCGCGCGCGACCGCGCGGGCCGGCAGCGGGTCGATGAGGAAATCGCCAAGGCCGGTCGTGAATTCCTCGAGCGAGGCGTACAGCAGGCCGCTCTTTCCGTGGTCGACGACGATCTCCAGACGTCTTGCCGCCTGGCGCCTCCGATGGGCGCCGAGCGAGGCAGGATCGACGAGTTGAAGCAACGGAACCCCGCCCGCCCAGGCGTCGCAGAGGCGCTCGCCGATGCGGCTCGAAACGGCGGCGCCGATCTGAAGCACCGCTTTCCAGGCGTGCTCGAACGCCATGCGCGGACCGGCGCACAAAAAGCGCTGCGCCGGAAAGGCGCTCGCCAGAAGCGCGGTCAGCTCCTGGCCCGTCGAGGGTTCCTCGTTGTTCACCACCAGGATCGGCGCATCGGCTGAGGACGATTCACGCAGCGCGAGCGGTGGATACTCTCTGTGCTCCGGGCGTCGCGGCAGGAGCGGCGTCACCGCATCGAACACCGGACGGCCGAGCGCGACCACGCTCGCCGCTCCGATCAACGCATCGTGCAGCCTGATTCGCGCCGCGTCGGCGTCGAGGCCGAACGCCTTGCGGAAGTCGAGGTCGAAGGGATCGGAGGCGAGAACCACGCGCGCGCAATAGGGCGCATAGGCGATGAGCGCGCCCGCGTCGAGCAGCACCAGGTTCGCGTCCTGGGCCAGACGGTCGTGGCCGACCGGACGATCCTCGGCGGCCTGCTTGACGTCGTCGGCCGACAGCGGCTTCAGCGCGACGTCGAACTTGCCGGCATCGAGGCTGGCTCGCGCTGCGCGCGCGATGGCGTGGGCGATCTCGGACGGAGACGGCTCCGCCCCGTCCGCGTCGGCGTACGCGATCATACTTCGGCCGACCAATTCCCTTTCCCCCTGGAGAATCTATGTCACTGTCTTAGCTTGCGCCGCGCGGACTTGAAAAGACCGTAGCGACCGCAATCGCGCAATGACATTTTCCTGAAATCTATATCCTTTGCTTGGGCGTTAAGGCTCGTATCGCGTCCTGCGGTATTTTCGGCAGCGCATCCGGGAAACCAGAAAAATCGCACGTAAACCCCTCCGCAAGGGATTTATCGATATAGCTCATAAAGAATTTACGATTGGTTTCGGCGAAACTCTCGAGGAATCGCCTGGCGTCCTCTTTGGTCAGCATCGGGATGCGCGCGCCGGCGCGGCGGTTTCCTTTCATGATCAGGCGGCGGCGCAAAACCGCATCGTCCTTGCGCGCGGAGCGATTGAGAAGGAGCAGCGCCGCCAGCGTTTCGAACGACAGCGATTCGTTCGAGGACACGCGGGGCCGGTTCGAGTCGACCTTCAATCCGACAACCGCGGCGAAATCGTCGACGATGTCGCCCTTCACGAGCTTGTCCCGCTCATAGATGCGGCAGACGAGATTATCGCGGCCGAACTGGCCCGCCCACAGATCGCATACGGCCAGATGGTCGAAATAGTAGCGCCCCTTGGACTCGTAGATCGAAAGCGCGTTCTCGTCCGCGGTCCAGCCGCCGCGAACCGCCGTCGAATGCATGCTGGCGAGCATCAGGTCCTGGCGGCGCGCGTAATAGACGAGCTGGAAGCGGTTGAAATAGCCCTCGAGGAACCGCTTGAGCCGCGCGACCGACTCGGCGCTTCGCATCTCGCTATGGAAAAATTCCGAGGAGAAGATCGCGGCCGACGGCCGGCGCTCCTTCATGACGCGCGCATATTCGTCGCGAAACGCCGCCACGTCGGGCTCGGAGTCGGAAAGCGCATCGCGCAGCGCCGCCGAACTAAGACGCAAATGGACGTGGCCGCCGGGATTGGTGAAGCTTTTGGGATACCAGAAGCCCTGCGCGAGCAGCGCCTCGCGGCCGGTCCCGAGAAATTTCTGGAGGCTGGAGGTGCCGGTCTTTTCCGAACCGAGATGCAGGATGCAGAGCGTCATGGCGCGGCCCCCGCCGGGCAGGCCGATCGCCGCGCCGGAATTCGCGCGCCGCTCGCTTGAAGAGCCTGCGCCCCGCGACTAATTTCGAATTCGCCGCCCCGGAAGTTCCGCATGCAGATCGCGCCGGACGTACTGTCCGCCATAGGCAATACGCCCCTCATCCGGCTCAATCGCGCGTCGTCGCTCACGGGCTGCGAAATTCTGGGCAAGGCCGAGTTCATGAATCCCGGCCAGTCGGTCAAGGACCGGGCCGCGCTGTTCATCGTGCGCGACGCGCTCCGGCGCGGAACGCTGAAGCCGGGCGGGACCGTCGTGGAAGGCACCGCGGGCAACACCGGCATCGGCCTCGCCGTCGTCGGCAACGCGATGGGCTTTCGCACGATCATCGTCATTCCGGAGACCCAGAGCGAAGAGAAGAAGGACGCGCTGCGCCTTCTTGGCGTCGATTTGATCCAGGTTCCCGCCGTTCCATACAAGGATCCGAACAACTACGTAAAACTATCCGGCCGCATCGCCGAGAGGCTGGCGCAGAGCGATCCGAACGGCGCCGTCTGGGCGAATCAATTCGACAATATCGCCAACCGGCAGGCGCATGTCGAAGGGACCGGGCCCGAAATCTGGCGCCAGACCGATGGCAAGGTCGACGGCTTTGTCTGCGCCGTCGGCACCGGCGGAACGCTGGCCGGCGTGGCGATGGCGCTGAAGGAGCGAAACCCGCGCATCCGCGTCGCCGCGGCCGATCCGATGGGGGCCGCAATCTACTCCTGGATCAAGACCGGCGAGTTGAAATCGGAGGGATCGTCGATCACCGAAGGCATCGGTCAGGGGCGCGTGACCGCCAATCTCGAAGGCGCGCCCATCGACGACGCCTATCGCATTACCGACGCGGAGATGTTGCCCATCCTGTTCGATTTGCTGCTGCATGAGGGGCTGTGCCTCGGAGGCTCGACCGGCGTGAACGTCGCCGGCGCGATTCGTCTCGCCCGCGAAATGGGGCCAGGCCACACCATCGTGACGATCCTCGCCGATTACGGGACACGCTATCAGAGCAAACTCTTCAATCCCGAATTTCTGCGCTCCAAGGGGCTGCCGGCGCCGCCCTGGCTGGCCGAGCCGCGCGCGCCTGTCGCGATCCCGTTCGAGCGATGAGCGGCGTTCCTCCCCTGGTCTCGACTGAGTGGCTGGCCGAGCGGCTCGACGCGCCCGACATCCGCGTCGCCGACGCCTCCTGGTATCTGCCGCAGGCCGGCCGCGACGCCAGGGCCGAATATCGCGCCGCGCATATTCCCCGCGCCGTGTTCTTCGACATCGACGATCTTTCGGACGAGACCAGCGCCCTTCCCCACATGCTCGCTCCGCCGGCAAAGTTCGCCGGCCGCATGCGCAGGCTGGGGCTCGGCGACGGCCACCTGATCGTCGTCTATGACGGCCAAGGCGTCTATTCGAGCCCGCGCGCCTGGTGGATGCTGCGCGCCATGGGACATGAGGACGTAGCGGTGCTGGACGGCGGACTGCCCAAATGGCGGCGCGAGAACCGCCCGGTCGAGGACATGGAGCCGCAATCCTCGCCGCGCCATTTCACGCCGCGGCGAAACAACGCGCTCTCGCGCGACATCGGCCAGATGGAGGAGATCTTGCGCGGCCGCTCGGCGCAGATCGTCGATGCGCGCAGCGCGCCCAGATTCGCGGGTCTCGAGGAAGAGCCGCGGCCCGGCGTGCGCCGCGGGCACATTCCGGGGAGCCTAAATGTTCCGTATACGGAGCTGACCGGACCGGACGGCGCGCTGAGGCCCGCGGGCGAATTGAAAGCGCTGTTCGCCGCGCGCGGAATCGATCTCGGCAGGCCGATCGTGACCACCTGCGGCTCGGGCGTCACTGCGGCGATCGCAATGCTGGCGCTCGCCTCGGCCGGCGCGCGCGACGTGTCGCTCTATGACGGCTCCTGGGCGGAATGGGGCGCGCAGGACGCGACGCCGGTCGCGGTGGGGCCGGCATGAAGTTCTCGCGCGCCGACAAAAAACGCCGTGTGCCGATGACGGTGACGTTCCTCGAGATGCGCAGCCGGCCCGCCGCGCCGCCGCCGCCGCAGCCCAGGGGCAAGGTCGCGATCCTGCGCGCCGAACATTCGCCGGTGCATTTCTACCGCTATCTCTACAACACCATCGGCGAAGCCTATCTCTGGGTCGATCGGCGCAAGCTCGGCGACGAGGAACTCGCCGCGATCATCGGCGATCCGAGCGTCGAGCTTTACGTTCTGCATGTCGACGGCTGCCCCGCGGGAATGGCCGAGCTCGAATTCCGCGACGCGGCGGCCGGCCAGGTCGCCTATTTCGGGTTGATGCCGGAATATCTCGGCCGCGGGCTGGGATATTTCTTTCTGTACCACGCAGTTTCGATCGCCTGGTCGAAACCGATTTCCTCGCTCCTGATCAATACCTGTACGCTCGATCACCCCCGCGCCCTGCCGCTCTATCAGCGGATCGGTTTCGTTCCTTATTCGCGCGA
>DASZRM010000024.1:0-12301 GCA_035549135.1 Rhizomicrobium sp.
CCGCGCCCGCCGCAATGGAAGAGCAGCGGCTGGTCCGCCTCGATCAGATACTGGTTGAAACCGAAGCCGGATGGCGGCGCATCGGCGATGAAAGTCGAAAGCTTGTGGACGCCCGGCGCAATCTCATGGACTTCGGTCTGCATGGTTTCTCTCGACAAGACGGTCCCGCTTGTGGCGCCAAAATGATAGCGTGGTCTCATCAGGAGGCGAAATGGCCACACCGAAACGAGAACCGACTCCCAAAGCCCAGCTCGACTCCTTCCTCGCCAAATTCACGCCGGAAACGGCGAAGAGCGCGAAGGCGGCGCTCGGAGCGATGCGCAGGCGTTGTCCCGGCGCGATCGAACTCGTCTATGACAATTACAACGCGCTCGCGGTCGGGTTCGCCGATGGCGAGCGGGCGAAGGACGCCTGGTTTTCGATCGCGGTGTTTCCCAGATGGACGAGCCTCTTCTTCTTCAGGACCCTGCCGCTCGAGGACCCGAACAAGCTACTCAAGGGATCGGGCTCGACGACGCGCCACATCGTCCTCAAGGACGGCGCAAAAACGCTCGCCGAGCCGGGCGTCGCGGCGCTGATCGATCAGGCGCTCAAAAAGGCCGACCAACCGTTCAAGACCGGCGGCAAGGGCCGGATTATCATCAAATCGGTCTCGGCGAAGCAGCGTCCGCGTCGTCCCACGCGACCTTGATACCTTGCTATCGGCGCGCGGGCTGATCGCTTTCCGCCGGCCCGATGCGTCGCGCGTGGATCGTCAGCCAGCGCTTGAGTGCGCCGTTTGGCTGAGCAACATCCGCGGTTTGCAGAAAGCTCGTCGCCGTGATGTTCGAGAATACTTCATGCCATACGATCTTCTTGGGATCCTTTTCGCTCTTGAAATCGACCACGAGCCGCTTGCCGTCCCACGACAGCGAGACGCGCGACAATGAAGACTTGGGATCGCAGCCTTGCGGCCAGAGGCTGTTGCACTCCATTCCGCCGAACGCCTTTTTCGTCGAGTCCCACCACATGTAGCCGACGATGTAGACCTCGCCCGCAGGGGTGACGTTGCGCTCCTCCTCCATGAAGGTGAATCCGCCCGGGCCGGAGCGCCACACCTCGACCCCATGGCCGGTTCCGCCCTTCGCCGTATCGATCTTGTCCGCATTGTCGGCCATCGGGGCGAAAGTTTCCTCGATCGCCCAGGCTCCGGCGAGCGCCTTGGCGAGGCTCTGCATTTCCGGCGCGGGGGCGGCCGACGCCGGCGCGGCGAGCGAGCAGGCGAGCGCGGCGCCGACGCGAAGACCTTGAAACCTCATGGAATCCCCCTTCCAGGCGTTGCCGGCGGAGTATCGTCCTCTGGCCGTTCGCCGGGCAAGCCGGCCTCGCCGCGCCGGACGGGAAAACCCCCGCCAATACCTATATAAAGAGCGCGGCACTCCGGAGGGGACGATGTCCTATATTCGCAAGTCTCTCGGCGCGAACGAGCAGATCGTCGCCGAGGCGCATTTCCACTGGTCCTATACGCTGGGCTCCATATTGCTCGCGCTGACGATCGTCGGCCTCATCTTCGCGATCCCGATGTGGATCCGCAGGGCCACGACCGAGATCGCCGTCACCTCGCACCGCCTGGTCAAGAAGACCGGCTGGCTTTCGCTGCACACCGAAGAACTCTCTCTCACCAACATCGAAGGCGTGAAGGTCGATCAGGGCTTCTGGGGGCGCCTGCTTGGCTTCGGCCATGTGCGGATCGAGGGCACGGGAGTCGACGCGGTGCAGCTTCCCACCATCGCCGATCCCGTCGCGTTCCGCGCGGCGATCGAAACCGCAAAGGACAGTCTTCCGAAGCGTTGATCCGCATCGGAAAGATTTACGCGGTCACCCGCAACACAGCGCGGAATAAGCCAATGGCCCATCCGTCTCCTCTTGGCGGAGGGCGAAATGATTTCCAATTGCGTTTCAAAATGGGTCCGTGGCGCGGGCGCGATCGCTGCCGGCGTTTCCGTTTTCGCCGTAAGACCGGCTTCGGCGGTTCCGGCCTTCGCCGAACAGACCGGACTTCGATGCGCGCAATGCCACGTCGGCGGCCTCGGGCCGCAGCTCACCGCATTCGGTCGGAATTTCAAGATGGGCGGCTATACGATGCGCGCCGGCTCGACCTTCACCTTGCCGGTCTCGGCGATGGCGGTCGCCTCGTTCGTCGCCACGGCGCAGGACCAGGCCGCGCCGCCCGCGCCGCATTACGGCGTCAACGACAACGCCACCCTCGACGAGGCGAGCCTGTTTGTGGCTGGCGGCCTCGGCGATCATTTCGGCGCCTTCTCGCAATTCACCTATGACGGGGTGGGCCGCGCCTTCGGCTGGGACAATCTCGATCTGCGCGCCGTCGATCGACTGACGGTGGCCGGCGACGATGTGCTGGTCGGCCTCGATCTCAACAACAATCCGGCCATCCAGGATCCGTTCAATACGCTGCCGGCCTGGGGATTTCCCTACACCAACAGCGATCTTGCGCCCGGTCCCGCCGCCTCCGCGCTAATCGACGGCGGCTTTGAAATGGCGGTGCTCGGCGCGACCGCCTATGCCGATTGGGGCAATGGCCTCTTCACCGAAGCGGGCTTTTACTTCACGCCGGGCCAGCATTTCCTGAGCGCGCTCGGCGCCGACGAAGGGCCGGGCCAGATCGACGGCGTCGCGCCTTATGCCCGCATCGCCTACCAGAAGGACTTCGGCGACAGCAATTTCGAGATCGGAGCCTTCGGGTTCTTTCCCGACTTCTTTCCCGACAACGACCGCAGCGCGGGCGCGACCGATTCCTATTCGGATTTCGGCGTGGACGGATCCTACCAGTTTCTCGGCGACGCCTCCGGCGGCGCGTCCGACGTCTACACGCTGAACTTCCGCTATACGCATGAAGACCAGAACCTGCGCGCCACGCATCTGCTCGGCGGCTCGCTCCATCAGAGCAATTCGCTCGACGATTTCCGCATCGACGCGTCCTATTATTGGCGCGACTGGATCGGCGCCACCGTGCAGTTCTTCGAGACGACCGGCTCGCGCGATCCCCTTCTCTATGCGGACAGCCGCACCTTCTCGCCCGACAGCCAGGGCCTGCGATTCCAGATCGACGCGACGCCCTGGGGCCAGGACGTGTCTCCGTTCGGTCCCCGGTTCAACCTTCGCGTCGGCATCCAGTACACGCTCTACTCCAAATTCGACGGCGCGAGCTCGAACTACGACGGCCTCGGACGCGACGCTTCGGACAACGACACGCTGCGAATCTTCACCTGGTTCGCGCTCTGACGGCCCTGTACAAACATCGCGGCCGACGGCAAGACTGCGTGCGGGGCGGATAGGAGCGTCACATGGCTCGTAGGGATTGGATTGCGCGCGGGGCGGCGGCCGTGACGTTGTGCGTCACTCTGGCGGCGGAGGGCCATGCCGCCGATGCGGCCAAGGGCAAGCAGGTCTTCGCGCGCTGCGCCATCTGCCACAAGGCCGAGAAGAACGCCGGCAACGCCATCGGCCCGAATCTGTTCGGCGTGGTGGGCCGTAAGGCGGGAACGGCGCCCGCCTTCGCCTATTCCGCCGCGATGAAAAACGCCGGCTTCGTCTGGACCCCCGAAAAACTCAACGAATACATCACCCACCCGGCTCAGGTGGTCCCGGGCAACCGCATGGCCTTCGCCGGGGTCAGCGATCCGCAGCAGCGCGCCGATCTGATCGCTTATCTTTCGAGCCTCAAATAGCCCGCCAATGATGCGGCGGAATGACGCGGACCGCCCAACATGCTGCAGCGCAACAAAATTTCCGCATTCGCCTTGCGCGCGTTGGAACCGGCTAAAGGCGCGGTGACGCTTCGTTGACAGGCGGTCAGGGGGAGTCCTAGTTTTTGCGCCGCACAAAGCGGGACGGGCTCCAACAACATTGCGGACCCGCAAGGTCCAAGCCGAGAAAACGCCGCCCCAATCGGGATCAGCTCTGCCATGAAGGTTCTCGTGCCCGTCAAGCGGGTGATCGACTACAACGTGAAGGTTCGCGTAAAGGCGGACCAGACCGGGGTGGACCTCGCCAACGTCAAGATGTCCATGAACCCCTTCGACGAGATCAGCGTCGAGGAAGCGGTCCGTCTGAAGGAAAAGGGCAAGGCGACGGAAGTGATCGCCGTCTCCGTCGGACCGCAGCAGGCGAGCGAGACCATCCGCACCGCGCTCGCCATGGGCGCCGACCGCGGAATTCTCGTCAAGACCGACGCCGAAGTCGAGCCGCTGGCGGTGGCGAAGATTCTCAAAGCCATTTGCGACGCCGAGAAGCCGTCGCTGGTCATTTGCGGCAAGCAGGCCATCGACGACGATTCGAACCAGACCGGCCAGATGCTCGCGGCGCTTCTTGGGTGGCCGCAAGCCACCTTCGCCCACAAGCTGGACCTGTCGGATGAGAAGGCCGACGTCGAACGCGAAATCGACGGCGGCCTTCAGACCGTCGAAGTCAAGCTTCCCGCGGTGATGACGACCGATCTTCGCCTCAACGAACCGCGCTACGCCTCGCTGCCCAACATCATGAAGGCGAAGAAGAAGCCGATCGAGGAGAAGCAGCCGTCGGATTTTGGCGTCGATGTCGCGCCGCGTTTGAAGGTCCTCAAGGTCACCGAGCCCGCAAAGCGCAAGGCCGGCGTCAAGGTGAAGACCGTCGCCGAGCTGCTCGACAAGCTCAAGAACGAAGCGGGGGTGATCTGATGACTGCTCTCGTCATCGCCGAACACGACAACCGCGTCCTGAAGGAAGCGACCGCCAAGACGGTGACCGCCGCCACGCAGATCGGCGGGCCCGTGCATGTCCTCGTCGCCGGCCAGGGCTGCGACGCGGTCGCTCAGGCGGCGGCGAAAATCGCGGGCGTGGAAAAGGTTCTCGTCGCCGACGATGCGCTCTATGCGCACATGGTCGCCGAGACGATGGAGACGCTGATCCTCTCGCTCGCGGACAAATACGACGCGTTTCTTGCGCCGGCGACCACCAGCGGCAAGAACTACATGCCGCGCGTCGCGGCGAAGCTCGACGTTCCGCAGGTCTCCGAAATACTTTCCGTCGTCTCGCCCGACACCTTCATTCGTCCGATCTATGCGGGCAACGCGATGGCCACGGTTCAGGCGCCGCCGGGAAAGAAGGTCGTCACCGTGCGCGCGACGACTTTCAAGGCGGCGGGCGAAGGCGGCTCGGCTGCGATTGAAAAAGTTGCGGCCGCGTCCGATCCCGGCGCGTCGAAATTCGTCGGAGAAGAGCTCTCCAAATCGGAGCGCCCGGAACTCACCTCCGCCAGGATCGTCATCTCCGGCGGGCGCGGCATGCAGTCCGGCGAGAATTTCCACATGCTGGAGAAGATCGCCGACCGCCTGCACGCGGCGGTGGGCGCGAGCCGCGCGGCGGTCGATGCGGGTTTCGTTCCCAACGACTACCAGGTGGGTCAGACCGGAAAGGTCGTCGCCCCCGATCTCTACATCGCTGTCGGCATATCCGGCGCCATCCAGCATCTGGCCGGCATGAAGGACTCAAAGGTGATCGCGGCGATCAACAAGGACGAGGAAGCGCCCATCTTCCAGATCGCCGATTACGGGCTCGTCGCCGATCTGTTCAAGGCGATCCCGGAGATGGACGAAGAACTCGCCAAGATGGGCTACTGAAGCGCAAGGAACAGGTCATGAGTATTGAACGCATCGGCGTAATCGGCGCGGGCCAGATGGGCAATGGAATCGCCCATGTTCTTTCGCTCGCCGGATTCGATGTGATGCTCGAGGACATCAATCCCGACCAGCTCGGCAAGGCGATCGAGCGCATCGAGAAGAACATGAATCGCCAGGCCGCTCGCGGCCTGATCAGGTCCGACGCGATCGAGCCCGCGCTGAAGCGCATCCACACCGCGAAAAATCTCGACGCCATGCAGGATCGCGACCTGGTCATCGAGGCGGCGACGGAAGACGAATCGATCAAGCGCAAGATCTTCCAGGATCTCTGCCCGCGCATCCCCAAGACCGCGATGATCGCGACCAACACCTCGTCGATCTCGGTCACGCGGCTTGCCTCCTCGACCGACCGCCCGGAGCACTTCATCGGTCTGCATTTCATGAATCCGGTGCCGATGATGCAGCTGGTGGAAGTGATCCGCGGCATCGCCACCGACGACACCACCTTCCAGATGGCGCTCGAGATCGTGCGCCGCACCGGCAAGACCGTCGCCTACGCCGAAGATTTCCCCGCCTTCATCGTCAACCGCATCCTGATGCCGATGATCAACGAGGCGGTCTATACGCTCTATGAGGGCGTCGGCAATGTGGAGGCCATCGACACGGCGATGCGGCTCGGCGCCAATCATCCGATGGGCCCGCTGCAACTTGCCGATTTCATCGGCCTCGACACCTGCCTCAGCGTGATGCAGGTGCTCTACGAAGGTCTCGCGGACTCGAAATACCGTCCCTGCCCGCTGCTGGTGAAATATGTCGAGGCCGGATGGCTCGGCCGCAAGACCGGCCGCGGCTTCTACGATTATCGCGGCGAGAAGCCGGTCCCCACGCGCTAGCGGCCGCTTGCGCGCCATGAATGCGGCGGCGGCTGCGTCTGTTCGCCTGTTGGCGGGGAAGGCTCCTGGCCGGGCATCGGCCGGGGCGGCCGCGCCTCGGGCTCGTTCCGCCCCGGCTCCATGGCGCTGCGGTCGGGCGGCGAGGCGGGCGTCCGATCGGGCGGCGTCGGATTTTGCGGCGTTGCGGCCCGCCTGGTTCCGGCATGATGGTGGTGGCGGGGCGCGGTCTGCGGCGGCGCGGCGGCCATGGGGTTCGCCGTCTGGGTTTGTGAGGGGACGCTGACTGGGCTCGCGATCTGGCCGAGGGCCGGACATAGCCACAGAGACGCGGCGGCGGCCAAGGCGGCGCGTGGACCGAGGCGCGACATGGATTGATCCTTTGGCGCGCGAAATTCCTGATTTCCGTAATGACTGCGACTGCCGTCCGGTTCCCGTCCCTTTTTCCCGCAGCAAGGCCGATCGCCGCGCGGACAACCGTGAGACAGTAGTCTTGGCCGAAGGTTCCTGCGTTGTAATTCCATGATATCGGCTTCCGCAATTTCACTTGAACGTTCGGCGCAGCCGGACGGTCTGCCCATGCCGAGGCGCATCTGGGCGATCGTCACCATCGCGTTCGGAGTGACGATGGCGGTGGTGGATTCGGCCATCGCCAATGTCGCGCTGCCCACCATCGCGAGCGACCTGCGCACCGATCCGGCCTTTTCCATCTGGATTGTCAATGGCTATCAGCTCGCGATCACGGTTTCGCTGCTGCCGCTCTCCTCGGCGGGCGATGTTCTTGGATATCGCCGGGTCTATCTGGGCGGGCTTGCGCTCTTCACCATCGCCTCGCTGGCCTGCGCGTTCAGTTCAACCCTGCCGGAACTGGCTGCGGCGCGCGTCATTCAGGGATTCGGGGCGGCCGGCATCATGAGCGTCAACACGGCGCTGATCCGATTCATCTATCCGCAACGCGCGCTCGGGCGCGGCATCGGCGTCAACGCGCTGGTGGTGGCCGTGTCCGCGGCCGTGGGCCCCACGATCGCCAGCGCCATCCTCTCCCTCGCCGACTGGCCTTGGCTGTTTGCGGTGAACGTTCCGCTCGGCGTCCTCGCCTGCCTCATCGGTTTCCGCTCCCTTCCGCGCGCCGCGCCGGGCCGCCACGGTTTCGATTATGCGAGCGCGATTCTGAGCGCGCTTCTGTTCGGGCTCCTGATCGGCAGCATCGATATGCTGGGTCATGGCGAGCCGTTTCCCTGGTTCCTGGCGGAGATGGCCGCGACCGGCGCGCTGGCCTATCTGCTGGTGCGCCGCGAACTTGGCAGTCCGGCGCCGCTCGTCCCCGTCGATCTGTTGCGCATCCCGATTTTCGCGCTTTCGGTCTCGACTTCGATTTCTTCGTTTGCGGCCCAGATGCTGGCGCTGGTGTCGTTGCCGTTCCTGTTCCAGCTCGAACTGCACTATTCTGCGGTGCAGACCGGTCTTTTGATCACGCCCTGGCCGATCGCCATCGCCGTCGCGGCGCCGATCGCAGGTCGGCTCGCCGATCGCTACCCGGCCGGTCTTCTCGGCGGCATCGGCCTTGGCCTGTTCGCGGCGGGACTGCTCTCGCTGGCCTTCCTGCCCGAGCGTCCCGAGGTGATCGACATCGTCTGGCGCATGGCGCTGGCGGGGATCGGTTTCGGCCTGTTTCAGTCGCCCAACAACCGGGCCATGATCGCCTCCGCTCCGCGCGAGCGCAGCGGCGGCGCCTCGGGCGCGCTCGGCACCGCCCGTCTGCTCGGCCAGACCGCCGGCGCTTCGGTCGTGGCGCTGCTGTTCGCGCGCATCCCCGCCAACGCGACCGTCGCCGCGCTTTTGATCGCCACCGGCTTTGCGCTCGTGGCGGCTTGCGTCAGCCTGGCAAGGCTCTATGAGCCGGTGGCGCAGGCCCGCAGCCGCGCATCCAATCCCGAAGCCGATCCGACCATGCACGCTTCGCTGCTCAAGGCAGACCCCGCCGGGCGCGGGGAGGGCGTCGGCGACGAAGAGACTTTCTCGCCGCCGCGATGAGGCGTCCCTCCCGCTCGTTCGCGGCCATTCGCCCGCCGCATGTCTCGATTCCGCCGCAAAGCGTTTTTTATCCTGGCCGCGCCATCGGGATGGGGCGAACATGGAAAATCCGTCAAAGTCGCTTTCGAGAAGCGCGATAGTCTTGCGCGCCGGGCTGGTGATGGCGATCGGCGTTGCCCTGTCCTACGGCATCCCGATCGCGCTGAGCGACATCGGCGCCGGCGCCTGGGCGAAAGCAACGCTGGGCGCGCATGGATTCTACGAAATCTATATCGCTGCGGGATTCGCCGGCGTGCTGATTGCGGCGATGGCGATGCAGCGCATGGGTCCGCTGCGCGCGCTCGAGGCGCTTGGGATCGCCAATATCGCGCCGCTCGGCTGCGTTCTGGCCTTGGCGGCGATGGCGGCGGCGATCGCGACGCTGCTCTATGCGCGCGCGCGCTATCAGGCCGCGGATGGCGCAGAGCTGTTGCTGTTCGGGATCGTCGGCCCTTTCGTCGAGGAAGTTTTCTTTCGCGGGTTTCTGTTCCGCCAGATGCGAAAATGGGCCGGGGCGCCTTTCATCGTTGCGGCGCTCCTGTCTTCGCTCCTGTTCGGCGCGGGTCATTTCGACCAGGGAAGTTCGCTCGCCGATTCGCTGATGAACGCCGGAGTCACCTTTCTCGGCGGGGTGCTGCTGTCATGGCTCGTCGAGCGCTGGGGATCGATCTGGCCGGGTTTCATCGTGCATGCGGGATTGAATGTCGTCTGGACGGTCTTCGCGCTGGGCGACAACGCCGTCGGCGGCTCCGCGGGAAATATCGCGCGCCTTGCGACGGTCGTCATTGTCCTTGCGGGGACCGCCATGCTTGCGCGTAGCGAACGACCGGCTTGAGGATCAGGCTCCTTTGCGTTCGCCCAAGGCTTTGAACCAGGCGATCGCGTCCGGCGAATCCCAGTCGGCGGGACCCATCGCGCGGGCGATCTCGCGACCCTTGGGATCGATGAGCACGGTCATTGGCAGGCCATAGGCTCCAAAGGCGCGCATCAGCGTCAGCTGCGGATCGATATAGGCGCCTAGCGCAGCCGCGTTTCTGCTATTGAGAAAGGCTTGCGCCTCCTGCGCTGTTCCGCGCGCGACGTCGACGGCGACGATCTCGATGCCGTCTTTCGGCACGGCCGCCTTCAGCCGCGCGAGCGCCGGCAGCTCCTTCACGCAGGGCGCGCACCACACGGCCCAGAGATTGAGCAGCACATAGCGCCCCTTCCATTCGGAGAGCGCATGGAACCTGCCGTCGACGCCTTCGAACGCCACCGCCGGCACGATTTGCGGCGTCTTGGCCGGGACGAGGCGGGCGAGAGCGGCCGGCGGCGCGACGGGCGCGTGGACAGGGGTCCGCTTCATAAAATATAGAGCGCCTGCCACGGCCGCCGCGACAAGAACGGCAGCGATGGCGATGGTGCGAAACCGGGCCTGCATCGTGGACATCCTATGAACGCGAACAAGATGTGGGGCGGGCGGTTCGAGAAGGGGCCGGCCGCCGCGATGCAGGACATAACCCCTTCGATCGATTTCGACAAACGTTTGTGGCGCGAGGACATCCAAGGCTCCCGCGCGCATGCGCGAATGCTCGCCGCCCAGGGCGTGATTTCCGCGGCCGATTGCGGAGAGATTCTCTCCGGTCTTGCGCAGATCGAGAAGGAAATCCAGGAGGGCCGGTTCCAGTTCAAGCGCGAGCTGGAAGACATCCACCTCAATCTCGAAGCGCGGTTGGTCGAACTCATCGGCGCGGCGGGCGCGCGCCTGCACACGGCGCGCTCTCGCAACGATCAGGTCGCGACCGATTTCCGGCTGTTCGTGCGCTTCGCCTGCGGACAGGCCGAAACGGCGCTGGCCGATCTGCAGCGCGCGCTCCTGGAACAGGCGGAGCGTCACGCCGATGCGATCATGCCGGGCTTCACCCACATGCAGCCCGCCCAGCCGGTGACATTCGGCCATCATTTGCTTGCCTATGTGGAAATGTTCGCGCGGGACCGCGCCCGCTTTTCCGACGCCGCAAGGCGGCTGAACGAGTCTCCGCTCGGCGCCGCCGCGCTGGCGGGCACCTCTTTTCCGATCGACCGCGGGATGACGGCGAGGGAACTCGGCTTCGAACGGCCGATGCGCAATTCGCTGGATGCCGTCTCGTCGCGAGATTTCGCGCTGGACTATCTCGCCGGCGCCGCGATCTGCATGACGAACCTGTCGCGGCTTGCGGGCGAGCTTGTGCAGTGGACGAGTCCGATCTTCGGCTTCGTGAAGCTCTCCGACGCCTATGCGACCGGCTCCTCGATCATGCCGCAGAAGCGCAATCCCGACGCCGCAGAGCTGATCCGCGGCAAGGCGGGCCGCGTGCTGGGCGATTTCGTGGCGCTGGCCACGGTGGTCAAAGGCCTGGTGCTGACCTATGGCACCGATCTGCAGGAAGACAAGGAGCGGGTTTTCGACGCCGCCGACACGCTGGAGCTTTGCCTGGCGGCGATGGCGGCGATGATCGCCGACCTGACGGCCCAGCCCGAAGCGATGCGCCGCGCCGCCGAGCCCGGCTTTCCCACCGCCACCGATCTGGCAGACTGGGTGGTGCGGGTGCTCAAGAAGCCGTTCCGCGAGGCGCACCATATCGCGGGCAGCATCGTCAGGCGTGCCGACCTCGGCGGCCAGCGCGTCCAGCCGCACGCCTTCCGCGCACAGCACGCCGTTCTTGTACTGGAAGTAATTCACGTGCCGACCGTATTCATTTCTGGGGCGGTACGGCTTTCGCCTAGCGCCCGATGGGATAAGGAGGTTTGGAGGGATCCTGCTGGTCGCGGGGCGTCGCCTGCCCGTTGGGCTTGATCAGGTCGTTCTTCACGCCGCAGCCGCTTGCCAGCAGCGCCAGCGCCAGGACGATGAACCTTCGCCTCATTTGAGCGCGCTCCGCCAATAGGCCAGCTGTTCCTTGACCCGCGCCGGCGCGGTGCCGCCCAGGCTCATGCGCGAATTGACCGAGGATTCCAGCGACAGCACCTGGAACACGTCCTTGGTGATGTCCGGCTCGATCTTCTGCATCTCGGCCAGCGGCAGCTTGTCCAGGGTGACGCCGGCGCTCTCCGCCGCCTTCACGACGCTGCCGGCGATGTGATGGGCCTCGCGGAAGGGCTTCTTCAGGGTCTTCACCAGCCAGTCGGCCAGGTCGGTGGCGGTGGGATAGCCGGCCTCGCAGGCGCTGCGCATCCGTTCCGGATTGGCGGTGAGGTCGGCGGTCATCGCCGCCATCGCCGCCAGGCAGATCTCCAGCGTGTCGGCGGCGTCGAACACCCGCTCCTTGTCTTCCTGCAGGTCGGTGCCATAGGTCAGCACCAGCCCCTTGACCACCGTCGCCAGCGCCACGAAATCGCCGATCACCCGGCCGGTCTTGCCGCGCACCAGCTCGGCGGCGTCGGGATTGCGCTTCTGCGGCATGATGGAGGAGCCGGTGGTGAAGGCATCCGACAATTTCACGAAGCCGAAAGCGGGCGTCGACCATTGCACCAATTCGCCCGCCAGCCGCGACAGGTTGGTGGCGGTGATGACGCAGGCGGCCAGATATTCCAGCGCGAAATCCCGCGCCGAGATCGCGTCCATGGAGTTGCGCATCGGCCGGGCGAAGCCCAGCGCGATCGCGGTGTTGTCACGATCGATCGGAAAACTGGTGCCGGCCAGGGCGGCGGCGCCCAGGGGGGA
>DASZRM010000025.1:0-36154 GCA_035549135.1 Rhizomicrobium sp.
GCGCTCGAGGCTCTGCGCGCGGGGCGCATCGAGGGCGCCGCGGTGCTGACGCCTTAGCGCGCAAGCGGGGATTTCCGGCCGCAACAGCCGCGCGATTTCCGCCGCGCACGCGAGCCTTCTATCTCCGCCCGCGCCGCTTTATAGTGGCGGCGCGTCAGATGGCCGGATGGCCGCGGGGCTTCAGAGGAAGCCTCGAGGAAAGTCCGGGCTCCACGAAGGACACGGTGACGGATAACATCCGCCGGGGGCGACCCCAGGGACAGCGCCACAGAAATGACACCGCCTAAGGCCCTAAAGGCCCGGCAAGGTTGAAATGGTGCGGTAAGAGCGCACCGCGCCTCTGGCGACAGAGGCGGCACGGCAAGCCCCACCGGGAGCAAGACCAAATAGGGACGGCAGGTGATCTGTCTTTCGGATCGCCGTCCGGGTCGGTCGCGCGAGGTGAGCGGCGACGCTCATCCCAGAGGAATGGCCATCGCTTCGCTTCGGCGAAGGCACAGAACCCGGCTTACAGGCCATCTGACGCGCCCTCATTAGCCATAGCCGCGACCGGTTTTTCGCGTCCGGCGCCCAGCTCACGGCCTACGCGCCGCAATAGAGGGCGCAGCGCGGCCGCGGGCGAAGACACCGTCAGTCCGTCTCAGCCCGCTTCCTTGACCAGCCGGTCGCCGAAATAGAGAACCCCGCCCTTGCCCGCGCTGTCGTCGTCGTAGAGCGCGACCAGCTCGTCCGGGATCTTCGCAAGGTCGCTGGCGCGCAGATAATCGCGCATCGTGGTGCCGGTGCATTTTGAATCGATGTTGGCTGCGCCGCGCCGCGCGCCGACGTCGTCGATGTGCACGGTGCGGAAATCGATCGAGTAGCGCGCGATCCCGGTGGTGTTGGCGACGGTCTCGTGCAGCTGCGCGCCGGAAAATGCGATCATCCCGCCCGGCGGCGGCAGATAGCGCATCGACACGCCCTTGATGGGCTCGAGCGGCTTGGGCTGTTCGCGCGTGTCCTTGCCGACCTGGCTCGCGGCGGCGGCGCGGCTCTCGGCGTTCCAGCGATAGTAGTTGTAGGTCTGCGAGCTGTTCGCCACCGGGCGCGAGAAATAGTCGGGATAGAATCCCATCGCGTTGTCGGGCAGCAACGGATAGATCGGCATCCACCAATTGATCTGGCAATGCGGCGCCGAATACCAGGTGTCGCGATGGGGATGGAACGCATAGGCGATCCCCGAGGACAGGAAGTCCGAAGGATAGGCCGAGCGCAGGCGCGGCACGTCGAAATAGGTCTTGTCGGGATCGGCGCCGCATTCTCGCAGGATCTGCGGCAGCAGCGCCTTGCAGCGCGGATGATGGATGAAGGCGGGCTTGAGCCGGGACAGGATGTCGGCCACCTCCGCCGCCGTCTTGCTTCTGTGAATCTCCCTGGGATCGTGCGGCGCGAAGGCCTTCGCCAGCATCTCGTCGGCGAGCGCGATCAGCGCGCGCGTTCCCGGCGTCGGGTCGAAGATGAAGATGTCGCCGGCGTAGAGCCTGCCGCGCCGTTCGTCGTCGTCCAGTCCGGCCTGAATGAAGATCGAGGTCATCGTCAGCCCCTGCCCGGCCGCCAGTCTAGCCGCCCCACCATGCCATTGGGAGACGAAAGCCCCTATGATATTCGCCGGCCAGCGTGAACGGCGCGCGGCGTTTACCGCATTCGGCCGGGAATCCGGCGTCTTGGAGCGCCCATGGACGGAAACATACTCATCACCGGCGGCGCGGGCTTCATCGGAAAGGCGCTGTGCCAGAGGCTCGGGCGCGCTGGCTGGACGGTTCACGCCACCTCGCGCAGCCCCCGCTCCGAACCCGGCATACGCTGGATTTGCTCCGCGCTCGACGGTCCCGAAGAAGCAAGGCGGGTCGTGGACGCCTCCAGGCCCGATGCGATCTTCCATCTGGCGGGCGCAGTCGGCGCCGGCGCGGAGCGCGCGCTTGTGCGGCCCGCGTTTCGGAGCCTTTTGGCGAGCACGATCGATCTTCTCGATGTTGCGCTCGATGCGGGATGCGCAAGGATCGTGCTCGCAGGCTCCTTCACCGAGCCGCGCGGCGGCGCAGACTGGCCGGTCCCCGGCTCGCCCTACGCCGCGGCGAAATGGGCGGGCTCGGGCTATGGCCGCATGTATCACGCGCTCTATGGCGCGCCGGTCGCGATCTTGCGTCCGTTCATGGTCTACGGACCGGGACAGGCGGCGTCCAAGATCGTTCCCTCGGTGATTGGCAAGCTTCTGGACGGCGAAGCGGCGCCGCTCTCTTCGGGCCGGGCCAGGGCGGACTGGGTCTATATCGACGACGTGGCCGAGGCTTTCGCGGCGGCGGCGACGGCCGATGGCATCGACGGACGCACGATCGATCTGGGCACGGGCGAGCTTCACTCGGTGCGGGAGGTGGCCGAAACGCTTTGCGGCGTCGTCGGCGGCGCGGCGCGCCTGGCCCTTGGCGCATTGCCCGACCGCCCGGCCGAGGTCGAAGTCGCAGCGGATATCGGCCCCGCACAACGCCTGCTCGGCTGGCGCGCGCGCACGCCGCTGCGCGAGGGATTGACCGCGACCGTCGAGCGCATGCGGGCTGCGCGCAAGAGGGGTCTTAAGACGGAGTGACGCCGCCCGGCGGCTGGACGCGGCGCAGCCAGATTTCGCGCCAGAAAGGATAAAGCGCCCGCGGGCAGAAGAGCCGGTCCTTGCTGAGGCAGCCGCTGCAGGCCACGCCCTCAAGAACGATGCAGTCCCCGCCGATCCTGGTCATGCGCCCGGTGCGTTCGTTGATCAGCCGTTCGACTCGCGCAAGCACCTTGTAGGTCTTGCCGCAATGCGGCTCCATCTCGATGTCGAACCACAGGCCGCGATATTTGCGCGTGGCCCCCAGCGTTCCCATGATCTCGTCTCGCGAGCGCACCTGCGCGAATTCGCCGGGCTGCAGATTCAGCGGCGCTTCGACGACGGGCCCCTTCGCCTTGCCGCCGATATTGGGCCAGTTGGAGCCGGGCCAGCGCATGCGGGTGATCATGTTGCGCCCCGCGCGCAGGGCGTAGCGCAGCATTTGCGCAAGGCCGATATTGCCCGAGATGAGATCGCGCAGATAGGGCCAGGGCGCCCACCATTTGAGCGGGGCGGTCGCGTCCAGAATGGCGGTGGCCTGGCAGGCGTAGAGCGGCTCGCCGCTCTCGTCGATCCGTTTGGCCGCGCGCGAGATGAGCGCGCGCAAACGCTCCTTCGCTTCGGCCTCGCCGGCCGGCGCAGGCCCGGATCCGCCGCGCGCCGGCTTCAGCCATTGCGTTTTGAAGAAGAGCTGGCAGCCGGCCTGACAGCCGTCATGGCGCGAGCCGTCGCAACGCAGCCCTTCGAGATGGGCGGCGCGCGGAAGCCGGCGCGCCAGCGGCGCCTTGATCGTGTCGCAGGTCTTGTGCGCCGATTTGGAGACGCGAAGGCGCCGGCCGCAAAACTCCAGCATCTCCTCCATGAACGGCATGCCTTCGGTGCGGCCGCGTTCGTCGAGCGTGGCGAGGATTTCCGCCGCGCTTTTCACCTGCACCGCGTCGCCGGCGCGCACGAAGCCCAATCGGTCGAAGAGCCAGCCCATGTTTCGCCGCCCCCGGACGGCCACGGCCTAGGCGGCCGTTTCCCTGACCGCTTGCGGCGCGGGAATCTTCCAGCGCAGGGGAAAATAGACGATCCCCTGCCGGCTGTTGGGAAGCTTGCCGGATTTGTAGACGTCGGCCGCCTCGATCTCGAGGATCGAGCGAACGTCGCCATCGTAGATGGCCTGGCCGCTCGGGTCGGTGATCCAGAGCGAAAGGTGATAGCGATCCGGCAGTAGGTTGAGCGAGTCGATCTCGATGTCGATATGGCCGTGGCCGGGCTCGAGCCGTACGATCGGAATGCCGTGCAGCAGATGGCCGCTCTCGGTCACCAGCGTTCCCATCGCGGTGTAGAGGCGGAAGCCGAAGCTCGGGTTGTGGATCGCGGCGTTGGCGTAATAGTGAAGCCTGATGACGAGCGGATCGCCGCTGCGCGCGATCGGGCTGGGCGTCCCGTCGGGGGCGAGAAATTCGATGCGGGTGAAGCGGGCGTCGCCCGTGCCGGTGCGGCTCTCCAGGTTGGAAAGATCGGCGCCCGCGCCCTCGCCCGCGGCGAAGGAGGCCATGTAGTCGCCGATCACGTCCTTGGCCGGTCCGTCCTGGCGAATCTTGCCGCCGTCGATCCAGATCGCGCGCGAGCACAGATTCTCGACCGCCGCCATGTTGTGCGAGACGAAGAGCACGGTGCGCCCGCCGCCGTGAAGGCCTTCGATCGCCGCAAGGCACTTCTTCTGAAATCCGACGTCGCCCACGGCGAGCACTTCGTCGACGATCAGCACGTCCGGATCGAGATGGGCGGCGACCGCGAAGCCGAGCCTCAGCCGCATGCCGGACGAATAGTGCTTGACCTGCGTGTCGATGAACTGCTCGACGCCCGCGAACTCGACGATGGCGGCGAAGCGCTCGTCGACCTCCCGCTTGCGCAGCCCCATGATCGAGCCGTTGAGATAGACGTTCTCGCGCCCGGTCAGCTCGTGGTGGAAGCCGACCCCCACTTCGAGCAGCGAGGCGACGCGTCCGCGCACCCTGATCCGGCCGGAGGTTGGAAAGGTGATGCGCGAGAGAATCTTGAGCAGCGTGCTCTTGCCCGCGCCGTTGCGGCCGATGATGCCGACGACCTCGCCCTCGTTGAGCGAAAAGGAAACGTCCTTGAGCGCCCAGAGCTCGCGGTCGGGCTCCTTGTCGCCGGGCTGGACAAGCCGCATCAGCTGCTCGCGGAACGTCGTCAGGTCGCGCCGCTTGCCCAGCTCGTAGCGCTTGGACAACCTGGAGACTTCGATGCTCGCGCGCGTGCCGGCCATCCCGCTGGTCCCTCAGAGATAATCGGCGAATTCTTTGGCGCTGCGATTGAAGAACCACGAGCCGATGGCGAAAATCGCGGCCGCCGCGGCCAGCGAATAGGTCGCGGGGCCCCACTCGATGGCCATGCCAGGGATGAGCGATCGCCGGAAGCCTTCGATGATTCCGCTGAGCGGATTGATCGCGAAGAACAGGCGGTACTGGTGCGGAATCGAGTTCAGCGGATAGATGATGGGGGTGACGAACAGCCAGAGCTGGATGCCGAAGGGCACGGCGTATTTGATGTCGCGATACTTCACGTTCAGCGCCGCCAGGAACATGCCGACGCCGAGCGCCAGCGCGACCAGGGCGAGCGTGAAGGGAATCCACAGCAGCAGATTGGGCCCGGGCGCGACCTCGTAATAGACGAAGAAGACGCCGAGCATGGTGGAGGCGATGAGGAAATCGAGCAGTCCGCTCAGCGCAACCGAGCCGGGAAGCACGACACGCGGAAAATAGATCTTCGTGAGCAGGTCCGAATTGGCGAGCAGCGTCATGCTGACATTGCTCACAGTCGCGGAAAAATACGTCCAGGGCACCAGGGCGCTGAAATAGAACAGCGGCCTTGGTATGCCGTCGCTCGAGATGCCCGCCACCTTTCCGAACAGAAAGGTGAAGATGAGCATCGTGAACAGCGGCTGGATGATGGCCCACAGGGCGCCGAGCACGGTCTGCTTGTAGCGGACCTTTATGTCGCGCCAGGCGAAATAGTAGAAGAGCTCGCGGAATTCCCAGAGCTCCCGCATCGAGCCCAGGAGCGAATCGCGCCAGTCCGCATTCCTGTCGTCCGCCTCGGCGGCGATGCTCGTCATTCCATAAAACTCCCGGCGCAGCATGGCCACGCTTGCGTGACGTTATAGCGACCGCGCCGCGCGGCAAAACTTACGCCGCCGGACCTTTTCGGCAAGACGTTGATTGGGCGGCGTTTCCTAGCCAATTCCGGCTCCAGCGGGAAGCCGATCCGAACGGTAACCTTTCTCGGGGCGCCGGCTTGCCCGGACTCTCGCGCTGTGTCAAAGGCCTGCCGGATGAACGTCTCGTCGCTCTCCCACGTCCGCGGGCGCACGCGATGCCGCTTTTGCGGAGGGGCGTTGCAACCCTTCGTCGATCTCGGCGTCTCTCCGCCCTGCGAAAGCTTTCTCACCGAACAGGACCTTGACGGCGGCGAGGCTTTTTACCCGCTAGACGTTAAGATTTGTGACGGGTGCTGGCTCGCCCAGCTCGGCGAATTTGTGCCGCCGGAGCGGATTTTCGGCGAATACGCCTATTTCTCCTCCTTTTCCAAGGCTTGGCTGGAGCATGCGGCCCGCTACTGCTCGGCGATGCGCGAGCGCTTCGCACTCGGCCGCGACAGCTTCGTCCTCGAAGTGGCGAGCAATGACGGTTACCTGCTGCGCAATTTTGTCGCGAGCGCGGTGCCCTGTCTGGGCGTCGAGCCGGCCGCCAATGTGGCCAAGGCGGCGATCGAGGCGGGGGTGCCGACCGAGGTCGCCTTTTTCGGGCGCGCCTATGCCGAGACGCTGGCGGCCTCGGGCCGCAGGGCCGACCTCATCGCCGGCAACAACGTGCTCGCCCAGGCGCCCGATCTCAACGATTTCGTCGCCGGCCTTGCGATCGCGCTGAAGGACGAGGGCGCGCTCACGCTCGAGTTCCCGCATCTGTTGAAATTGATGGCGGAGAACCAGTTCGACACTATCTACCACGAGCATTTCTCCTATTTCTCGCTTACGACGGTTGCGAAGATCTTCGCGGCGCACGGCCTGCGCGTGTTCGACGTGGAAGAACTCTGGACCCATGGCGGGAGCCTGCGCGTCTTCGGCTGCCGCCTTGGGGCGGCCCATCGGGAAAGTCCGCGCGTCGGCGCGCTCCTCAGGAAAGAGGAAGAGGCGGGGCTGACCCGGATTTCGACCTATGCGAGCTTCAACCGGCAGGTGGTGGAGACCAAGTGGAGCCTTCTGGACCTGCTCATCGGGCTGAAGCGCAAGGGCAAGCGCATCGTCGGCTATGGCGCGCCGGGCAAGGGCAACACGCTGCTCAACTATTGCGGCGTGCGCGCCGACATCCTCGATTTCACCGTCGATCGCAATCCCTACAAGCATGGGCGCTATCTGCCGGGAACGCGCATACCGATCTATGCGCCCGAGCGGCTCGACGCGGCCCGGCCCGACTATGTGCTGATCCTGCCCTGGAATCTGCGCGAGGAGATCGTCGGCCAGCTGGCGCATATCCGCGGCTGGGGCGGGCGTTTCATCGTGCCCATTCCAACGCCTGCGATAGTGGAGTGATCGCGGCGTGGGCGGGCGATGTGATATGGCGAAGGCGGATGCGCCCAGGCCATGGGGAAGGCGGGCATGAAAGTCGTGCTGTTCTGCGGCGGCCAGGGCCTTCGCATGCGCGGGGGCGGGGTTAGCGACGACCTGCCGAAACCGATGGCGCCGCTCGGCCAGCGGCCGATCCTTTGGCATGTGATGAAGTACTACGCCCATTTCGGGCACACCGATTTCATCCTCTGCCTCGGCTACAAGGGCGCGGTCATCAAGGAGTTCTTCGTCAATTACCAGGAGTGGATCTCGAACGACATCGTCCTGTCGGGCGGCGGCGACAATATCCAGCTCCTGCGCAGCGACATGGAAAGCTGGCGCGTCACCCTCGTCGACACCGGCCTCGACGCCTCGATCGGCGAGAGGCTGCTTGCGGTGCGCGAGCATGTTCGCGACGAGCCCATGTTCTTAGCCAACTACTCCGACGGGCTCACCGACTGTCCGCTGCCGCTTCTGGTCGATCGCCTCGAACGCACCAAGGCTGTCGGCGTGTGCCTGACCGCGCGGCCGGCGATCAGCATGCATTTCGTAAGTCACGGCCCCGACGGCCTGGTCGGCGCGATCAGGGATCCGCTCGAGGCCGACACCTGGATCAACGCCGGATATTTCGTGCTGCGCCAATCGATCTTCGACTATATGCGGCCGGGCGAGGAGCTGGTTCTCGAGCCTTTCCAGAGACTGATCGGCGAACGCAAGCTCGCCTGCCTTCCCTATGAGGGCTTCTGGCGCAGCTGCGACACCTTCAAGGACCTGCGCACGATGGAGGGCCTTTTGACGCGCGGCCCCGCGCCGTGGGAGCTGTGGCGGCGCTTCCCGGCCGGAGAGGGACCCGCGCTCGTCAACGACGGTCCCGTGCTGCGCCCGCTTCCCGGCCGAGGCTGAGCCGTGCGGAGCCTGAAGCTCGATCCCGGCCCGCTCACCTTGCTGTGCCTCGGCGCGCACGCCGACGACATCGAGATCGGCGCGGGCGGAACGGTGCTTTCGCTGTTGGAAAGCCGGCCCGACGCGCGCGTGCACTGGGTCGTGTTTTCGGCGGCGGGCGAGCGCAAGGCCGAAGCCGAGGCCTGCGCGCAGGCCTTTCTCGGCCGCGCCGGCGCGCGCGACATCTCGATCCACGATTTTCGCGACGGCTTCTTTCCGGCGGATTGGGGCCGGCTCAAGGAAACCTTCGAGGCGCTGAAGCGCAAGGTCCGGCCGACGCTGATCCTCACCCATCACGGGCGCGACGCCCATCAGGACCATCGCGCCGTGTCCGAGCTCGCCTGGAACACCTTTCGCGACCATCTCATTCTCGAATACGAGATTCCGAAATACGATCCGGACCTCGGCAATCCCGGCCTGTTCGTGCCGTTGAGCGAGGCGCAGGCCAGGACCAAGATCGATGCGCTGATGACGCATTTCAAAAGCCAGCATGCGCGGCGCTGGTTCGCGCCCTCGACCTTCGAAGCGCTGATGCGGCTGAGGGGCATGCAGGCGGCGAGCCCGACGGGCCTTGCCGAAGCGTTCTACGCGCCCAAATTCCTGCTGGAGCCGTGAGGCGACGATGGCGTCCGCCTCAGCGCTCCGAGAGTCTTGGCCAGGAGCGATCCTTTTGCGAGATCGCGGCGACCTCGCGCGGCCATTCGATGGCGAAGAAGGGATCGGCGTAGTGAAAGCCGTCGGCCGCCGCCGGGACGTAAGGGGCGTCCATCTGGTAGAGAACCTCCGTGTCGTCGCTCAGCGTCTGGAACCCGTGCGCGCAGCCGGCCGGTATATAAAGACTGAGATCGCCCTCGGCGGTGAGCGTGAAAGCCTGCCAGCGGCCGTAGCTGGGCGAGGCGCGTCTGAGGTCGGCGATCACGTCGTAGATCGCACCGCGCACGCAGCGAACGAATTTGGTCTCTTCGTGCGGCGCGCGCTGGAAATGCATGCCCCGCAGCGTGCCGGCGCGATGCGACACCGAAAGGCTCTGCTGCACGAAGGTCTCGGAAAGGCCGCGCGCGGCGAAGATCTCGCGGTCGAAGAGGCGCGCGAAGCCGCCGCGCTCGTCGATCTGCCGCTCGAGTCTTATCGCCCAGGCGCCGGCGATGTCGGTCGCCTCGAAGATCATTGCGTCCCCCGCAGCTGCGCGGCCAGATGATGCGCGTTTCCGGCGAAAATCTCCACCGCCACGCGCAGGCGCTGTTTCCCATCTGTCGCAGCATCACCGGCGAGGGCCTCCGGCGCACGCTCGCCTACATCGCAGAGCGCATTCCCCTCGGCCTTCAGGAGATTCCCTCGGGAGAGAAGGTTCTGGACTGGGAAATCCCGCCCGAATGGAACGTCGCCGGCGCCTATGTGGCGCGGCTCTCCGGCGAGCGCGTCGTCGACTTCGCCGACAACAATCTGCATCTGGTTCAGTACAGCCTGCCGATGGATCGCGTGGTGCCCCGCGAGGAGCTGAAGTCCCATCTCCACAGCCTGCCCGACCAGCCCGACCTCGTTCCCTATCGCACCTCCTATTACAAGCCGGACTGGGGATTCTGCGTAGCGCACAGCACGCTCGCGCGCCTGACCGACGAGGCCTATCGCGTCGTCATCGACTCGCGCCTCGCCCCCGGTTCGCTGACGCTCGGCGAATGCTTGCTGGAAGGCGAGAGCCGGGACGAGGTGCTGATCTCGACCCATTGCTGCCATCCCTCGCTCGCCAACGACAATCTCTCGGCGATCGCGGTGGCGATCGAGATGGCGCGCGCGCTTCAGGAGCGGCGCCGGCGCTTCACCTATCGGTTCCTCTTCATGCCGGGCACGATCGGCGCGATCGCCTGGCTCGCGCGCAACCGCGAGCGCGTCCATCGCATCCGCCACGGCCTTGTGCTGAGTTGCCTCGGCGACGGGGCGCCGCCTTCCTACAAGATGTCGCGCCGCGGCGACGCGCCGATCGACCGCTATGCGCGCCATGCGCTTTCGCGCCGGGGACAGGAGAGCCGCGTCCGGCCGTTCTCGCCCTATGGCTATGACGAGCGGCAATATTGCTCGCCCGGCTTCGATCTGCCGGTCGGCGCATTGATGCGCTCGCCGAACGGGACCTTTCCGGAATATCACACCTCCGCCGACAATCTCGATTTCATCCGGCCCGAGGCGCTCGCCGATTCCTACGCGCTTCTGGACGAGATCGTCGACATGATCGAGCGCGACCGAATCTACGTGAGCCGCAGCCCCTATGGAGAGCCGCAGCTCGGCCGGCGCGGACTTTACGGCGACGGCGAGGGCTATGACTGGATGTCCATGATGTGGACGCTCAACCTCGCGGACGGACGCCACAGCGTCCTCGACATGGCCGAACGGTCCGGAAAACCCTTCGCCTCCATCGCCGCCGCGGCGGCCGCCGCCGCCCGGGCGGGGCTGCTCGCGGCCGCGGAATAAAGGGTGAATCGGGCCGGCGATTGCCCCCGGCCGGCTCCTGCTCTAGCAAGCGGCGTCGAACCCGGACCCGACGGACGCGGCGAAAATGGCCGAAACATTCCCCCTCGTGAGCGTCGTGACGCCCGCCTACAACGAGGAAGAGCATCTGGGACAATGCATCGAGAGCGTTCTCGCCCAGAGCTACGCCAATTGGGAACTTATCGTCGTCGACAATTGCAGCACGGACCGCACGCGCGAGATCGCGCAAGGATATGCGGCGCGCGACCGACGCATCCGCGTGTTCGCCAATGAGACCTTCGTCAGCGCGCTCGCCAACCACAATATCGCGCTGAGCCTGATCTCGCCCGAGAGCCGCTATTGCAAGGTGCTGGGCGCCGACGACTTCATCTATCCCGAATGCCTCGCCAAGATGACGGCGATCGGCGAGCGACATCCGAGCGTCGGCGTCATCGGCGCCTATCGCGTGGCCGAACAGCGCGTCCTGATCGAAGGTCCGCCCTATCCGGTCGAAGCGATCACCGGGCGCGACATCTGCCGGACCTATCTTCTCGGCGGACCCTATCCCTTCGCCAGCCCCAGTTCGCTGCTCTATCGATCGGACGCGGTCAGGGCGCGGCCCACCTTTTTCGTCGAGCCCTATATGCACGCCGATGCGCGGGTCTGCCTCGACATCCTGCGCGACAGCGACTTCGGCTTCGTCCACGAAATCCTTTCCTTCGTGCGCGTGCGCGAGGAATCGCTGCACGGCCATACCCGCCGCAACAGCCTCTACACCTATGCGCGCATGGAGAATGTGAAGAGTTTCGGCGGCTATTTTCTAAGCGAGAGCGAATTGCGCGAGACCCTGCGCAAATTGCTCGCGACCTATTACGAAATGCTGGGTTCGAGATATTACGACGAGAAGGACCCGGAGTTCTGGAACATCCACAAGGCGCGCCTCGCCGAGCTCGGCTTTCCGCTGAACCGCTTGAGGCTGGCGGTCTATGGGTGGACGGGCGCGGTCGAATCTCTTGCGCGGCGCGCGCGGCGGAAGATCTACGGCTGGCCGATGCCGTAACGCCCCAGCCGCTCAGCCGCGGCCGCGCCAGCGAAGATCGGCGGTGAGCCGTCCGCTCTTTTCGAGATCGAGGATCGTGTTGAGGCGGATAAGGCGGGGCGAGGCGCGGAACGCCGCGTCGGAAAAGCTTATGGCGCGCAATCCATCGACGAGGCCCTTGACCGAACGCGCCAGATCGACGCGCGGCTGGTGCGCGGGAGCAAGGTCTCTGTAGAGCGAAAAATCCACCCGATAGGAGCGCGCGTCGGGCGGGGCGGCGGCGTTGATGCTCACTTCCGAGCCTGCCACGTTCTCGGCGACGGCGCGCGCCAGATCGCGCACCTGATGATTGCGCTCGTCCGAGCCCACATTGACGATCAGCATCCGGCCGCCATTGGCCTTGTCGCGAAACGCAGCCCATTCGAGCGCCAGCGCCATGTCCTGAACGTCGATCAGCGGCCGCCAGGGCGTGCCGTCGGACAGCACGGTGATCTTGCCGCTGGTGAGCGCGCAGGCGACAAAATCGTTGAGCACCAGATCGAGGCGAAGCCGCTCGGTGAACCCGCACGCGGTTGCGAAGCGCAGGCACGACACGGTCATGCCGCCGAGGTCCATCTGGCCGAACGCCTCTTCCGCGCCCACTTTCGAGCGCGCATAGGCGGTGAGAGGCCCCACCGCGTCGCTCTCCCGCCGCGGCCGCGAATCGGCAAGGCCGTAGACGCTGCACGAGGAGGCGAAGACGAAATTCTTCACCCCGGCGTCGCGCGCCGAGGCGGCGAGCCTCAGGCTCGCTTGCCGATTGATCGCGTCGGTCACGCCTTCGAAGCGATTGCCGATGGGATCGTTGGAGACCGCCGCCAGGTGCACAACCGCGTCGAAGCCGCGCAGATCGTCCGCGCTTGCGTCGCGCACGTCGCCGAAAATCTGGCGGTCGAGCAGCGTCTCGGGCGCCGGGCCTTCGGTCGTCAGCGCGCCCGAGAACAGGCCGATGTCGAGGCCCACCAGCTCGGCCTGCGGATGGCGCGCGCGCAAATGCGCAGTGAGCGCAGGGCCGACATAGCCCATATTGCCGGTGATGAGGATGCGCATGGGCCCCGTTCGACGCGAATGTCGACGCCACGCCTAGTGGCGGCGACTTGGAAAAGCAAGCGATCCCGATCGGCGGTAGTGACGCAGTTTGAAAATGTTGTGTCTAGCCACGGGGATTGTGACGAAGTTTTTCGCGGATGGGCCAAATCTTGGGGAGGGACCGCCGGTCGGCAAGAGCTAGCAAAGTTATTGCTTTGATTGCCGCGTTTATTGGGACGCTCCCCACGAACTGCTCTCCCTTATGCTTGTAGATGTCGCGCATCTCTTCGTGCATCTTTTCTAGAACGGCTAAGACTTCTGGCGATACAAGCAGCGGCCCGATTAATGAATACCGCCACAGAAGTTCCGATGCCTTCTCAGCAGCATCTCTTATTGCCATATCTTGGGGTCGAGGATATTCGCTTTTCGTCGCCCACGCGCTGAACATGGCGTCGTATTCGTTGTGCCTTGCAATGAGAGCATCCAACAGCTCGTTGTATGCGGCCTCTCTCTGTTCCCAAATCCGCTGCACCCGGAACTGATAGAGCGACAGCCACGCAGTAAGAACTCCAGTCGCTATTCCGACAATAACTCCCGACGCTATCGCGAAAATTGCTGCGTCCATGGCCTACGCCGCCTTCTTCTTGTATGGTCCGCGCTTCGCCACAGGCGCTTCCTGAGCGGCGATAAGTGCGGCTAGATCGCTCATATCCATAACACGGTCTGTTACGCCAGCGGCCATTGCAGGGGTCACGCGAAGCGTTTTGTGAATACGGCAGAAATTGTAATTGAAGTAATGAAGTGCAACCGAAAGAGCATGATTTTCAAGCTTTTTCGAGAATGCGTTGGTAAGGCGGGTAAAGCGACGGATGCTCATACGCATCGTGAGATTTTGCCTCTCGGCAAAGCTTGTCGAGACGTGGCGGGCATCGGGTCTGCCCTCAATCCTCTTGCCATAGCAACCGATACATTCCGCCGGGCTGTAGCGCTTTTGACCCTCGACGGTTTCGCCGTACACCTTTACAAGCATCGCATAGTCAACGTCAGCGCCGAACGCGCCTTCAATTGCTTCAATGTAGGGCTTGTGTCCGTCCGTCGTGATCTGGACGCGATTGCGAAGACGCGAAGCAAGATCGGAAACAAAGTCAATTGCAGTTTCGGATGAACGGTCGCCTACGCGCCAAGACGGAACAAGCTTTGTGTCAGCGTCAATCGCGACCCAGGTCCAAGCATCGCCAGCGTCCTGCGGTGCGGCCTTAGCGCCTGCCACGTTCTTCTGTTTCGCGTAAACAAAGCTCCAAATTTCGTCGAGCTGGAGGCGCTTGCACGGCAGATCGCGAAGCGCCTTGTCCTGGTACTCACCACACACCCGGCCAGCGTCCGCGAAGAGCTTGCAAACCGTGTTGTAGGAAACGTCTGCGATGCGCGACGTGGCGCGAAGGCTGTTGCCTTCAACCAAGAGGGTCAAAACCCTTGCGCGATCCTCGGAAGACAACTTGTTCATGCCCTCTTATATAGAGAACCATGCAAGAGCGGTCAAGCACAATGTGTTATTTTGAAACTAGGGTCAAATTTGCCCGTTTACCGCCCTTTTGGGCCTCTCCGGACATGCCGCCATCGACACTCACCATTGTGGCCGTACCGATCACCAATTTCTCGATTTCTTTGACCGGCAAATGAAGCGACGCAGCAATGTCATGTTTGGTTACCCGTTCCTGCCTAAGGCCACCGAAGACCTTTTGCCACACGACCGATGTTTCGCGCTCGATTCCCATCGGCTCATCTGTCCGATAGCCGCGCTTCGCGAGATCAATGCAAAGCATCTTGTACTGCCAATCCGTAGTTATACCGATTTGGTGCAGTCTGTAATTCAATGCGGCAACGGAAACGCGCCATCTCGATTTGTGACGCATGATGTCGCCCAATGAATAAACGCGAGGAAGCGTAGCCAAGACATCAGCTTCCGGCATTAGGAAGGCGGACGCAAACTTGTTGGCCTCGAATTCGGCCTCACGTCCTCGTGGAGCGCCGTGCCGATGCAAGACGAGGTGCCCCAATTCGTGCGCAGCATCGAAACGACTCTGCTCCGCCGAATGCATCGTGTTGAGAAACACATAGGGCTTATCGCGCCGCCATAGCGAGAAGGCATTCACAGAATTTGTATCCTCAGCGAGCGTAAATACACGCACACCTTTGGCTTCTAGCAATTGAACCATATTTCGAATTGGCCGCTCACCAAGAGACCACATCTGGCGCAAGGTGATTGCAGCACCCTCCGGCGTTTCTTCCGAAAGGTCATAGAGTTCGACAGTGGGCAGTTCGAAAAGATTCTCAACCCAATCACCAAGTAGAAATGCATAGGCACCCGCCGCAAGGGCGGCGTGCCTTTCACGTGCGGGCATTGTCTTAAATCCTCGGAAGCTCGCACTATCCTCGTCAGGCTCATCAATATCGGGCTCAAAGAAGAACGTCTCCGGATAGCCCAATATGCTGGCTATTTTCGGAATAGCGTCATTCGGTGGAAGAGGATCGCCCGCTTCATAGCGGAGGACAGTTCGCTGATCGACGCGAAGGGCTTCCGCTAAATCTCTCTTTGTGAGTCCGCATCGCCGTCTCGCGAGTGCGAGACGCTGGGGGTTAAACTCTCGGGTTGGCATGGCGCTATGCGCGGCGACGCACGTTGATCTCAAATTCCGGCGTGAAGCCATCATCGCGTTCACGCGCCTTCGAGCCAACGGGGCCGTCGTCGTCTCTCAAAATGATTCGCTCCTTCCATCCGCCCAAGTAGCCGCATGAAACAGTTGTCGGAAATGACAATTCCGCGCGTGAAATGTCACCACGTTTGATATCCAGCATAATATGTTGGCACAAATACCAAGTCTCGTAATCGGACAAAGCATCTGCCTTCATTTGTTCTTGGATGGCGCGCTCGATCTCTGGCGGTTCAAGTGCAAGCCTCAACTGCAAATTATGGTTGGCAGCCTGTTCTGAACGCCCACCTTTCTTTGAGCGGTTGCTTGGCTCCGCGTCTAAGCGGCCAGTGCCGTCATCTGTATTCACGACCACTATTCGAAGTCGCAGAGCGTGATTCACGATCGAAGAAAGGTTCCCGGTATCGTCGCGTTCCCACCCAGTCGGAACGAAGATTTCTCGCGCCCGACGGGTGCCCCAGCGCCAAGCTTCCCAACCCTGTGCCATTGGAGGATCGTTAGCAGTGCAGGCGGAGTACCCCGCAACGCTTCCTTCCACAACTTGGAGAAGTGGCTCCAGCGCCAGGCCAAGTTCGGCAAGTCTCTTACGAACCTCGGCGGGACGGTGATAGACAATTGCCGGTTTCATGCTTGCCTCGGGATGTCGCTTTTCTTCCCCTCATCTGAGGGGATAAAAAGTGACATGTCAACAGTCTGGGCGGCGATCAGGATCACTTTTTGTGGCACGCAGCCGGATTTCTTGCGCCGCCCGTTCAACAGACATGCAAGCCAGACGGAGCTCAGTTATCATGCCCTCACAGATTCGCCGGAGACATCGGGGGTTGAAGATGGCTGGACGTTCAACTGCGTACAAGTTAGCGTTGCAAGAAGCTAAAGCTGAGACGGCGCAGTTTATCCTCACGTTACGTGGCGGCCAGAAGAAGAAAACCGCTCAGCTGGGGTATCGACGGGGGGCGAAACAAGATGGCCAGCAAGAGCAGCCGGTCCAGCAAAAGACTGCCAACAAGGGGTAGATCAATCAAGCGGCGGCAGCTCTATACGAAGACTGACGTCCAGCGTGAAATCTCAATCGACTCAGAACGCCCGGGAGGGCCGGAGCCCTATAGGACTCCCTGGCGCCGAGACTATGCGCGAGTGATCCATTCGCCAGCTTTTCGTAGATTGCAGGGAAAGACACAGCTTTTCCCAAATTCCGAAACCGATTTTTTTCGGAATCGCCTTACCCATTCTCTCGAAGTCGCCCAAATAGCGAAGTCGATTGCAATTCGAATAAACAACACCGTCCACTTCTTTGAGCGTCCCGGGTTTGAAATCAATACGGACTTAGTAGAAACCGCCGCGCTAGTTCACGACATTGGACATCCTCCGTTCGGCCACAACGGTGAGAAGGCCTTAGACCGCTGTATGCACCAAAAGGGTGGCTTTGAAGGCAACGCGCAAACGCTTCGCATCCTGGCAAAAGTCGAAAAGCGCGAAAAGCTTCCAGGCACATCCCCCATCGGAATTATGACTGCTGATCGCAGTGACGGTCGGAGGGGGTTGAACCTTTGCTATCGAACACTGGCAGCTGCTCTGAAATATGATCGAGAAATTCCCTACGATAGACCGTCAAACGATGGCTTGAAAAAGGGATACTACAGCGGTGAGGCCGACTTAGTTGCGCGAATAAAGCGGGCTGTAACGGGAGTGGCCAAATACCCAGAATCATTCAAAACAATTGAATGTCAGATAATGGATATTGCAGACGATATTGCTTACTCGACCTACGATCTGGAGGACTCTCTCAAAGCCAAATTTCTTACACCTTTTGCGATGTTTGGTGCGTCGGGGATGCTTATGGATGCTGTTCTTGAGCGGGTTAGAAAAAGTATGGGCCCCACATATTCTCGCGCGCGGCTTCTGAAATGCCTCTTTCGAATTTTTGAGGACCTTTTCGATCTCGATGAAGTGCCGGATGATCTGGAAACTGCAGGTGAGGAAGGCTTGGCCATTTTCATAGCCGCGTTCGCATCCATGGCGGATAAATTGATGACGGGCGGATATCGTCGTTCGCTTTTTACGTCCGATCTAGTTGGCCAATTCATTTCTGGAATTGAAGTTGATCCGAACTACGAAATCCCTGCTCTTTCCTCGGTCAAATTGAAGCGCTCCGTCTTGGAAAAGGTCGAAGTGCTTAAACATTTTACATATTGCAGTCTAATAGCATCGCCACGGCTCAAAGTGGCCGAATATCGCGGGCTGGAAATCGTCCGAGAACTGTTCGAGGTATTAACCGACCGGGACGGAGAGGGTGAGAGATTGTTGCCGGAGGATGTCCTAACCCTTTTCGGAGAAATTCGAAATGAGGACCGAGACCGAGTTATATGTGATTTCATTGCTGGCATGACCGACCGCTATGCCATCGAATTTTATGGACGTCTCAAATCCGAGCGTCCCGAGACCATCTTCAAGCCACACTAATTCTACTGGTCCTTCCAACGAGTTCTGGCCGCTTTCCTGGCAATCTCTTTACGTCGATTAGCCGATAGGGACTTCGCCCTCGCCGCACCCCCTTTAAGGCCGCCTCGGCGCCCGAGGGCGACGGCGGCGGGGTCTTTGCCGCTATCGTCCGGCAAGGGCACAGTCGGCTCTTCAGCATCCCCAACGGAAAGGTCAACAATCAGCTTAGCGAGCTGGTTGGGATCGCGGGGGCGGACTGGCTTGCTTGAGCGCTTAGGCATGAAACGGACATAGGCATAGCCATAGCCTCATGTCAAAATTTCTCAAATTCAAAATGCGTCACTACCCGATCGGCGCGCGCATCGCAGATCGAATTAAGGTTGCCGCGCGCCGTTCGAGCGGCCGCGTCTTGGGCAAGGTCGGAGCGGCGCGACGATTGCGTTCCTGCCGGCGGGAGCGCGTCGCTCCGGGATGGGCCTGGCCCGACGAAGGGCGGCGGTCGCCATGCGTCCCATGCAGGAGGGATGCGCGGAAGACCGCGACTATCAAAAGATCGGACGACCACTTTTCGATTGCGCGCCAGAGCGTTGCCCAAGGCGCATGCGCGGAGCGCCATTCGCGGGCGCCAATGAACTTTCGGTGACAGTCGCCCCGGCGCCTTGCGCGTCAGAGCCGCCTTCAGAACACTCCGCCGCGGCCGGCCGCCGTAAGGCCGCCAGGCGCAGGTCCCACCCCAAGCAAGGCAACAAAGATGAGCTTCATCGCAACCGCGGACGGAACGAACATCTACTACAAGGACTGGGGTCCGAAAGACGGCCGGCCCATTGTCTTCCATCATGGCTGGCCGCTCAGCGCCGACGATTGGGACGCGCAGATGCTGTTTTTCGCGGGCAAGGGCTATCGCGCGGTCGCGCACGACCGCCGCGGCCACGGCCGCTCCACCCAGACGGCGGGCGGGCACGACATGGACGCCTACGCCGCGGACGCCGATGCGGTGGCGCGCGCGCTCGATCTGCGCGACGCCATCCATGTCGGCCACTCGACCGGCGGCGGAGAGGCGACGCGCTACGTGGCGCGCTACGGCAAGGGCCGCGTCGCCAAGCTCGTGCTCATCGCCGCCGTCCCGCCCATTCTCGTGAAATCTCCAGCCAATCCCGGCGGCATCCCGATCGAGGTCTTCGACGGCCTGAGGGCCCAGCTGGCGGCCAACCGGTCGTCGTTCTATTGGAACTTCATCGTCGCCTTCTACGGATTCAACCGTCCGGGCGTTTCGGTGAACGAGCAGATTCGCCTCAATTGGTGGCGCCAGGCGATGATGGGCGGCGCGCTCGCGCAATATGCAGGGATCAAGGCGTTTTCCGAGACCGATTTCACCGAAGACCTCAAGGCCATCGACGTCCCGACGCTGGTCATGCATGGCGACGACGACCAGATCGTTCCGATTGCGATATCGGGACAGCTCTCGGCGAAGCTCGTCAAGCGCGGAACGCTCAAGGTCTATCCGGGTTTTCCCCACGGCATGTGCACGACGCATGCGGATCGCATCAATCCCGACCTGCTGGGCTTCGTCACGGCCTGATCCCAACGCCCACCAAGGAGGGCCAAATGAAAATCGTGGTTATCGGCGGCAGCGGCCTGATCGGCTCCAAGACCGTGGAGCGGTTGCGCAAGAAGGGGCACGACGTCGTCGCGGCCTCTCCCAACACCGGCGTCAACACCATCACCGGCGAGGGACTGGACCAGGCGCTCGCCGGCGCCAAGGTCGTGATCGATCTCTCCAATTCGCCGTCTTTCGAGGAAAAGGCGGCGGTCGACTTTTTCGAGACCTCAGGGCGAAATCTGCTGAAGGCGGAACAGGCGGCCGGCGTCGGCCATCACGTCGCGCTCTCGGTGGTGGGGACCGAACGGCTTCAGAGCACGGGCTATTTCCGCGCCAAGATGGCGCAGGAGACTCTGATCCGCAAAAGCGGCGTTCCCTACACCATCGTGCACTCGACGCAATTTTTCGAGTTCACCGGCGCGATCGCGCAGACCGGAACCGTGGGAGACGTGGCGCATGTGCCCACCGCATATTTCCAGCCGATCTCGGCAGACGACGTCGCCGACGCGGTCGCGGCGGTCGCCCTGTCCGCCCCCGTCAACGGCGTTGTGGAAATCGCCGGTCCCGAAAGGACGCGCATGAGCGATCTTGTGGCCCGCTATCTGAAGGCGATCCACGATCCGCGCGAAGTGGTGGGCGACAGCCATGCGCTCTATTACGGCTACGAAATCGACGATCGCACGCTTGTTCCGGGCGAGCAGGCGCGCATTGGCGCCACGCGCTTCGAGGACTGGCTCCAGCAGGCGGCGGCGCGCCACGCGGCGGCGGATCCGCGTAAAGCCAGCGGAGCCTCGGCATGACCGGCCCAAGACTGCTGGCGGCGGTAGCGACGGCGCTCTGCGTCGCCGCCGCGCCGCCGGCCAAACCGGCGCCGGCGAGGACCGCGCTGATCTACGATCACAAGCTGCCGAATGTTCCCGGCAAGAGCCTTAAGGCCGTTCTCGTCGACTATCCGCCAGGCGGCGCCTCGCCGGCCCACACCCATCCACCCTCCGCGTTCATCTTCGCGACCGTTCTGGAAGGGGCGATCCGCAGCAAGGTCGGGGACGGCCCGGTGAAAATCTACCGCGCCGGCGAAAGCTTTTCCGAAAATCCGGGAGACATTCACCGCGTAAGCGCCAATGCGAGCGCGACCCGGCCGGCGAAATTGCTTGCCGTGTTCGTGGTCGATTCGGACGCCAGGCGGCTGACGACGCCCTATCGAAAATAGACTGCGCCGGGCGGCGCGCGACAAGCTCGTGCTTCGACAAGCTCAGCATGAGGACTTGTGCAAACTCCTCGCCCCGAGCTCTAGGGGTGCAGATTCCACCAGTCCAGCCAGTGCGGCTCGTTGCCCGTGCCGATCGAGTTGAGATAGGCGGCGATGTTCTTGACGTCGGTCGAGGTCGCGCAGCCCTTGAAGGACGGCATGCCGCCCTCTCTGGCGTCGCCCTGCAGCACGGCTTCCTGCACGTCGCCCTGTTCGGCCCCCTTGATGCCGGGGCCCATCGAGCCGCCGGCGGAGTCGCCGTGGCAGCCGGCGCAATTGAATTCAAGATAGGCGCGGCGGCCTTCGTTGACCGAATCGAGCTGGCCGCGGATCGCCGTCGGGCACTTCATGGCGTGCGCCTCGAGCGGCGCGATGGCGACGACGGCAAGAGCGGCGAATAGCGCGCTTTTCAACTGCATGTGTCGTACTCCCGTCATTGTGTGAGCGTTGAGGATTGCGCGCCGGGCGCGGCCGCCGCCGGCTTGGCTTGCGCGATCGGAATGTTGTCGTCTTTCAGTATGGCGGCGATCTTCTGCGCGTTCCGGTCGAACGCCGCCTGCAGCGCGGCCTTGAGCGCTTCGTCTTCCTTGCGTACGGCCGCGGCCATGGGAAAGGCGAAGACAAGGCCGGGAGAACCGGGATCATCGACGATCGCTTCGACCTTGAGAGCGTCTCCATAAGGCTTGGCGAAATATCCGCCGAACGGGCCCCACACCAGGGCGATGTCGATGGATTTGTGCGCCACCGCATCGACGATCTTGGCCTGTGGACCGTCCTCCTCGCTGTCCCAGGGCGAAAAGCCGGTGACATTGCCCGTGATCCCGCGCCGGCTGAGCGCCATCGCCGGCGGCGTATTGGCGTCGCCCCCGCTGACGAGCTGCACGCCGATGCGCGCCGATTTCAGCCACGGATCGTCGAAGCCAGAAAAGACGCGCCCGTCCTCGGCGCGCGTCACGGCGACATAGGTCGAGGTGAACCAGGGCCGCGTCGTCGCGATCGCCGGCATCGACAGCGGCAGCGACGCCGGAACGCTGATCACCACGTCGCAAGCATGGGCGAACAGCGTGCGGCTGAAGAAATTGCGCCGCTCCGGCGCCCAGGCGTAGCGCAGCGTCCGATGCATGTCGGCGGCCAGAAGCGCGGCCACCTTGTTCTCGAACCCGTCCAGCTTGGCGCTGGAATAGGGAAGATTTCCCGGGTCCGCGCAGACGGCGAGCGCGCCGCTGTCCGGACCGCTCGGGCCTTCCGCGGCGGCGGCTGCGGTCGCGGCCGCAAGCATCGCAGCCGCGACGGAGCCGGCGAGACGCCGCCCTAAAGGAAGTGCGCGCATGTTTGCGTTCCCCCTCTATGGCAGCTTGTAGACATGCACGACGCCGCTGTTGGCGCCGGCCGGCGGCGGTTTGCGGCCTTGCAGCAGCCTGCTCGCCGCAAGGGAGTAGGGCGAATCGTTGGGCGGCGTCTCCGCCGCCGCGTCGTCGCCCCAGATGGACTTGTTGGGACAGGCGCCGCCGGCCAGACCGCCAGCCAGATAGCCGAGCCCGGTCATGATGGCGACACGCTGATGGCCGTCCGGTCCGGCGTAGGTCATCGGGTTGGAGGTGACGCCGCATTCCAGGGCGGCGTCGAAGAGCAGCGCTCCCGTGGTCGCGTCGACGGCTTTGAAATGCCGGTCGAGCGTTCCGTAGAAGACCACGTTGCCCGCCGTCGCCAGCGCGCCGCCATAGAGCGCGAGCGGTTCAGGAACGCTCCAGGCGACCTGCCCCTTGGCGGGGTCCCAGGCCAGAAGCGCGCCCATGCTTGCGCCGCCCGGATAAAGGCTGATCGAATTTCCGACGAAGGGCGTGCCGGCGAGATACAGCGCCAGCATGGGATAGAGGTTCTGGCAGAAGTTGATCGCCGGGACATAAAAGAGATGGGTCGCGAGCGAATAGGCCGCGGGCTCCCAATCCTTGCCGCCGAGCGCGGACGGACAATCGCCGTTGGTCTCGACGCCCTGGTGGGTCTGCTCGGCCTCGACCAGTTGCGGAAGGCCGGTCTTGAGGTCGACGCCGGTGGCCCAGGAGACGCCGCTCGGCGCGAAGACGTTGGCGCTGAGCACCTTGCCGGTCTTGGCGCTCAGCATGTAGGCGTAACCGTTCTTGTTGAAATGCATGACGACGTGCGCCGTCTTTCCGTCGATCGGAACGTCGGCGACGATGCTCTCGTTGATCGCGTCATAGTCCCAGTTGTCGTGCGGGGTCAGCTGGTAGGCCCACACCGCTTCTCCGGTCTTGGGATCGCGCGCGATGATGGCGCTCGACCATTTGTTGTCGCCCGGCCGCATGTCGGGGTTCCACACGCCAGGCTGGGCGGTGCCGTAGAACAGAAGCTTGGTCTTCGGGTCGTAGGTGAGCCAGCCCCAGACGGTGGAGCCGCCCTGCTGCCACATCGAGCCCGGCCAGGTCGTCTTGCCCAGATCGACGCCCTGGTCCTTGGCGTAATAGGCGTGGAATCTGGGGCCGATCAGGACGTCCGAATCGGGACCGGTGTTGTAGGCCTTCCAGACCGGTTGTCCGCTGGTCAGGTTGAGCGCCTGGATCCAGCCGCGCACGCCCAACTCACCGCCGGAATTACCGACGATGACGTTGTCGCCGACGATGATGGGCGCGCCGGTCAGCACTTCGCCCTGAGCGGGCGAGGCGATCAGAGTTTTCCAGAGCTGCGTTCCCTTCGCCGCGTCCACCGCGACGACATGGCCGTCGAGCGTCGCATAGACCACCTTGCCCTTGGCGTAGGAGGCGCCGCGATTGACCACGTCGCAGCAGGCCACGCCGCGCGCGGCGCCCGATGCGTGCGGATCGAAGACCCAGAGCTGGGTTCCCGGCTTCTTCAGGTCCATGGCGATGAGCTTGTTCGGCCAGGGGGTGACGACGTACATGACGTTGTTCACGACCAGCGGATTGCCCTCGTGACTGGCGATCTGATTGGTGGGGAAACTGAATTCCTCGACCAGCGAGCCGACATTGGACGAGGTGATTTCGTTCAGGGAGCTGTAGCGCGTGCCCTGGAGATCGCCCGCCGGCGTCGTCCAGGCGGCTCCGGCCTGCGCCAAAGCCGCCGACGGCGCGGCGAGCAGAATCAATTGCATCAGCATGGCGCGCAGGGGAGAGCGGGCGAAGATGGGGGTGTGAGCGGATTTCATGCTTCTGTCCCTTTCACTACGATGACCTGTCGAAATAACCGGGCGCTCTCGGCGACGGCTCATGCGCGGAGGCGATTGGCGCGACGGCCGCTTCCAATTCCGAAAAGCGCTATGCATCAGGCGATCGCCGGGTTCAGGCTGTCCGGCGAAGCGCGCCGGAATTCGTGGTCACCCTGCCGATCCGTCGCCGCCCCGCAATTGCGGCGAGCGGCCTTTGATCGCTTCCACAAACGTGCGGTCGACTCTCGACCGTTTCGCGCTCGTTTGCGATCGCCGCGTTCACAGCACAAGAAGCCACGATGCGATGTCAAGCGAAATGCGCTTGTTGACGTTGCTGCGAATTGAAAACTGAATCGCTTGCAACGCTCGCGCGGAATTCGTCGGCGGCGTTAAGCAGATTCCTTGTGCGCATTTCGCAATCGGATGCAGTCGCAACTGCGCGCAACGCGCGATTTTTCGCGATCGTCTTCGATTGAGCCTCGACGCCGTACGAGCGATTTGCATTCGCTTTCGCGATCGCGACGATCGGATGCGTCTCACTGCGGGATGAGCGCGAACACGGTCCCCTTATCATAGGCGCCGCCGTCTTGAGTTGCGCCATAGAGGACGCTATCCACATCGATCAAACTGCCCAGGGGTTCGGCCCCGTCCACGCAATTCCGCTTCCTGCAGAAGGAATAGAGCGCCGCCTCTTCGCCGGTGGCGGGATCGACGGAGAAGACGGTCCCGCGACCGTAATCGCCGCCGGATATCGTCGTGCCATACAGCATGCCGTTCGCGGCGATCAGTCCGGCCAGGGGCAACGCGCCATCCGCGCAGTTTTCCTTGCCGCAAAAGGAATAGAGGACCGTCTCGCCGCCGGTAGCGGGATCGACGGCGAACACCGCGCCGCAACCGTCGCCGCCGAGACAGCTCCCTCGTCCGCCCGATTCCGTCACGCCGTACAAAAGCCCATTCGCAAAGAGCAGATTGCCTTCGGGACCGTCTCCGTCTGGGCGCCCGTGGAAGGAATAGATCACCGTCTCCTCGCCAGTCTTGGGGTCGATGGCGTAGACGGCGCCGCAACCCGCGTTGTCGCATCCGGTGTAGTCGGCGCCGCCGGCGACAGTCGTCCCGTATAAGAGCCCGCTGACGACGATCAGACCGCTGCCCGAATTTCTGCCGTCCGTGCAATTGGGCAGGCTGCAAAAGGAATGCAAACGCCGTTCGATTCCCGTTTTGAGGTCGACCGCGAAAGCGACGCCGAACTGATTGTCGCCGCCCTCGTCTGTCGTGCCGTAGATCGCCCCGCCCGCCTCGACGAGACTTGCCGTTGGAAAGTATCCATCCGTGCAATGGAAATCTTGGCAGAACGAATAGAGCAATTTTTCCTTGCGGGTGACGGGGTTCAACAAGAACACGGCGCCTCCGCGGGCAGTCGCTCCGCCGCCGTCGGTCGTTCCGGCCAGTTTTCCCCTTACCTCGATCAAGGCCGCAAGAGGCGTCGCGCCATCCAGGCAATAACGATGTCTCTTGGTGCAAAAGGAGTGGAGCACCGTCTCGGCGCCCGTCTTCGGGTTGATCGAGAACACTACGCCCTTGCCTTTCGTCCCGCCTAACGCGGTTGTGCCGAACAGTACGCCGTTCATATTGACAAGACCGGCCGCCGGATATTGCCCGTCCGTTCCGGCCCCGAACGACCAGACGAGCTTCTCGTTGAATCTTGCGCCGTCCGCCGCTTGAACCGGCTGGATCTGCGCGCAGCCAAGGGCGCCAGCGAACAGGAGGATCCCAATTTTTCTCATCCGTTCTCGCGCCGTGAAACAGGTCTTCGGCCACATGGTATTTGCCCCTTCGCGCTCTGCTCGCTGGCGAAGCGCGCCAGCCAGGCGAGCTCCTCTGACCACGAAAATCTGGCGACTGCCGCTTAGTCCATGAGGCAACCTATCACGCCGCATCGCGCGAGGCGCGCCCGACCCGGAGGATAGGCCGGGACCTGCTTTCGGTTAGCGCCCGGGCGCGGTCCGCTAGGAAACCGCCAATAGGCGATACCCAACGCCGGATTCGGTCGTCAGCAGGTCAGCAGAACCCTCGGCTTTCAGCTTCTGCCGCAGCTGACGCATCAGCACGCGAAGATACTGCACGTCATGCAGATGCGCAGGTCCCCAGACCTCCTGAAGCAGTTGCTGGTGCGTCACCACCTTGCCGGCATGCATGACGAGGAAGCGAAGCAGGCTGTATTCCTTGGGCGACAGGTGAACCTCGCTCTTGCCCACCCGCACCTGGCGGTTCACCAGGTCCACGGTCAGGGGGCCGGAATGAAACACAGGTTGCTCGCCCGCGCTCTGAAGACTGTGCCGCAACGCAGCCCTCAGGCGCGCCAGGAGTTCGGCCATGTCGAACGGTTTGGTCACATAGTCGTCGGCGCCGAGTTCGAGCGCCTTTACTTTTCCTTCCACGTCGCTGCGCGCGGACAGGACGAGGATGGGCGTCAGCGACGCGCTCCGCACCTTCTCGATGATGGCGAAGCCGTCCTGGTCCGGCAGGCCAAGATCGAGAATGACGGCGTCGGGCTTCTCCGCCGCAATCGCTTTCAGCGCCTCCGCGCCGTTCGCCGCCTCGACCAGCTCGTAACCATGCGCCGGCAGTCCGGCGCGCAGGAACCGCCTGATTTGAGGCTCGTCGTCGACGAGGAGAATCTTTGGGAGACTAGCGCGCATCGACGCTCGCCCCGGCGACTGGAAGGGTCATCGTCAGCCTCGCTCCGCCGCCCGCTCCGCGGTTCGCCGCCTCCAATGTGCCCCCGAAGGCTTCGACAAAGCCGCGGGCGACCGCCAGGCCCAACCCCGTGCCCGCCGTCCGGCTGTCGGCGGACTTGGCGCGATAAAATTTGTCGAACACGTGCGGAAGATCGTTCGCCGATATTCCAGGGCCTTCGTCTTCGACCGCCAGCGCAACATGCGTCTGCGCGCCATGCGCGGAAAGCCGCAAGGGCGACGATGGCGGCGAATATTTGATCGCGTTTTCGAGAATGTTGAACAACGCCTGCTCGGCGAGGAGCGGATCGATTTTGACCAGCGGCAGATCGCCTGGAATATCGACGACGACCCGGCGGCCGGACAATTGCCGGGACAGCCGCTTTAGCGGCGCGTCCACAAGATCGCGGACTTCGGCCGCTTCCGGCTTGACGCCCAGCACGCCGGCCTCGAGGCGCGACATGTCCAGCAGATTGCCGACAAATCGGTCGAGACGCTCGGCCTCGTCGCGAACCGTCGCCAGCAACTCCGTCGTCTGCTGGGCGTCGTAAAGGCCCTTGCTCGCGAGCAATGTCGTCGAAGCGCCAAGGATCGAAGCAAGGGGCGTGCGCAAGTCGTGCGAGAGCGAACTCAGCATCGCCACGCGCAGCTTGTCGGCTTCCGCGCGCACCTTGGCCTCGTCCACTTCCGCGGCAAGCAACGACCGCTCCACCGCCAGCGCCGTTTGGTCGAGGAGCGAATCCAGCAGGCGACGCTCGTCCGGCGACAGCAGGCCGCGACCGTCCTTGGCGAGCAGGCCTACGACGCCGACAAGGCCATGTCCGGTGCGCATGGGCAGAAACAAGCGTCTTGCGCCCGGGAGCGTATCGGCGTTGCGGCCGGCGGCGGCGCCTTTCTCCCAACTCCACATCGCCGCCGCCAGATCCTGGGCGTCGAGTTCGTCTTCCGGAGGATAGCCGACGCGGATTTCAAGCCTTTTGGTCTTCGGCTCCGGGAGCAGGATCACCACATTCATCCGGAGCATCGATGCGATCTGGTACGCCGCCGCCCACAATATGTCGTCCAGTTGCGCGATCGCGGCGAGTTTGCCGGTAAACTGATAGAGCTCGCCCGCGATCTGCGCGCGCGTCGCGGCCAGATTGGCCTGAGCGCGCACGCGCGCGGTGAGATTCGCCGCCGTGATCGCCACGAGCAGCAACACCGCGAACGACAGCCAGTTGTTCGGGTCGGCGATGGTGAACGTATAGAGCGGGGGAAGAAAGAAAAAGTTATAGGCCATCACGCTCAAAAACGCGGTCGCCAGCGCGGGGCGCAGACCGAAGGAAATCGCGATCAGCAGCACGGGCACGAGGAAGAACATCGCGATGCTGCCCACGGCGTGCGCCATGATGGCGTTGAACGCCCACGCGACGGCGACTGTGGAAGCGACCGCCAGAACGCTCCAGCCATAGCTTGGCCAGGTGCGGCCCTCGCCCGCCCGTTCGGTCGCCACCGTCTTGGCGGCGATGGCCTCGCCCTGGGCCATCACGGCGGTGACGCCGATGGCGCCGCTCTCGCGCATGAGATCGCGCACGACCGAACCGTGAAGGATTTCGAACCAGCGCGAGCGTTGGGACTTGCCGATCAAGATCTGCGTGACGCCGGTCTTGCGGGCGAAGTCGAGAATGGTCTGGGCGATGTCGCGCCCCGGAACCGTGGCCGTTTCGGCGCCGAGGCGCGCCGCCAGGCGCAACGCATCCGCCACGCGATCCTTCGCCGGCTCGCCAAGCCCGATATGGCGCGCGCTTTCCACATAGAGCGCGCTCCAGGCGGCGCCAGCGGCGTCGGCCATGCGCTTGGCGCGGCGCACCAGCTCGGCGCTCGAAGGGTGCTCGTTGACGCAGACCAGAATGCGCTCTCCGGCCGGTCCGCCGATGCTGCGCGCCTGGGTGAATTCGTTGACGTCGCGGTCGACGCGCTGCGCGGTCCGGCGCAACGCCAATTCGCGAAGCGCGGTCAGATTGCCGGGCGAGAAGAAATGCCTGAGGGCGCGCTCGGCCTGCGCCTTGACGTAAACCTTGCCCTCGCGAAGACGCTGCAGCAGATCGTCCGCCGTGGTGTCGACAAGCTCGATGTCGCTCGCTTCGTCCAGGATCTTGTCCGGAACGGTCTCGCGCACATGGATGCGCGTGATCTGCGCCACCACGTCGTTGAGGCTTTCGATGTGCTGAATGTTGACGGTGGCGTAGACGTCGATTCCCGCCGCCAGCAGCTCCTCCACGTCCTGATAGCGCTTCGGGTGCCGGCTGCCCGCCGCGTTGGTGTGCGCCAGCTCGTCCACGAGCGCAAGCTGGGGATGGCGCACCAGAATGGCGTCGAGGTCCATTTCCGCGACGACGCGGCCCATGTGGAGCGAGCGCTTCTTGGGGATGGCCTCCAGTCCCTTGGTGAGGGTCTCCGTCTCGATCCGGCCGTGGGTCTCGACCACGCCGATGACGACGTCGACGCCGTCGAGCCTGCGCTGACGGGCTTGCGAGAGCATTTCATAGGTCTTGCCGACGCCGGGAGCCGCGCCAAGAAATATCTTCAGCTTGCCGCGCCCCTGCCTGCCCGCCTGGGCCAGCAGCGCTTCCGGTGAAGGCCGGCCGTCGATCGTCATGCCATCAGTCTATCTCAGGGCTGGACCGGTTTCATCGCGTCCAGCGCCAGATTGAGCTTCAGCACATTGACATGCGGCTCGCCGATCAGGCCGAAATAGCGTCCTTCCACATGCGCCTCGACCAGACGGCGCAGCTCGTTCGGAGATATCTTCCGCGCCCTGGCGACGCGCGGAATCTGGAAATAGGCCGCAGCGGGCGTGATGTCGGGATCGAGGCCGCTGGCCGAGGCCGTCGCAAGATCGACGGGGACGGGCGCGTTGGGATTCTCGGCGCGAAGCCTTGCCGCATCGCCGGCGACGCGCTTCAGCAGCGCCCTGGAGGTTGGGCCAAGATTGGAGCCGGACGAGCCGGCGGCGTCATAGCCGCTTCCGGCGGCGGATGGCCGGCCGTGGAAATAGCCGGCGCCCGCGAAGCTTTGCCCGATCAGTTCGGAACCGACGACCCTGCCGTCTTTTTCGATCATGCTTCCGTTGGCCTGATGCGGAAACAGCATCTGCGCAAGGCCGGTCATTGCGAGCGGATAGGCCAGGCCCGTGATCAGCGTAAGCGCGACGATCATGAGGATTGCAGGTCTTATTTGCTTCAACATGGCGGCCTCACACGAGCCCGATGGCGTTGACGATGACATCCACGAGCTTGATTCCGGCGAACGGAACGACGATTCCGCCGAGGCCGTAGATCAGAAGGTTGCGGCGGAGGATCGACGCGGCGCCGACCGGCTTGTAGGCCACGCCTTTCAGCGCCAGCGGAATGAGCGCGACGATGATCAGCGCATTGAAAACGATCGCCGACAGGATCGCGCTCTGCGGCGATCGCAATCCCATCACATTGAGCGCCTGAAGCTGCGGATAGAGCGCCACGAACATTGCGGGAATGATGGCGAAATATTTCGCCACGTCGTTGGCGATGGAGAAGGTCGTCAGCGCGCCGCGCGTCATCAGCAACTGCTTGCCGATCTCCACGATCTCGATGAGCTTGGTGGGATCGCTGTCGAGATCGACCATGTTGCCGGCCTCGCGCGCGGCCATCGTGCCGGTGTTCATGGCGACGCCGACATCGGCCTGGGCGAGCGCTGGCGCATCGTTGGAGCCGTCGCCGCACATGGCGACGAGCTTGCCCTTGGCCTGCTCGTCGCGGATGAGCCTGAGCTTGGTTTCGGGCGTCGCCTGCGCGAGAAAATCGTCGACGCCCGACTCCGCGGCGATGGCGGCGGCGGTCAACGAGTTGTCGCCGGTGATCATCACCGTGCGGATGCCCATCTTGCGCAGCGCCGCGAACCGCTCGCGGATTCCGCCCTTGACGATGTCCTTGAGGTGGATCACGCCGAGCAATTTGCGATCCTTCGCCACGGCGAGCGGCGTGCCGCCGGTCTTGGCGATGCGCTCGGCGAGCGCGTTGAGCGCCGGCGCGTCCGCTTTCGCCAGCGGCCCGCACCAGGAAAGAACCGCGTCGACGGCGCCCTTGCGGATGCAAGCCCCGCCGGTGTCCACGCCGCTGATGCGCGTTTGGGCCGAGAAGGCGATAAAGGCCGCATGCGCCGGCGCCATGTCGCGCCCGCGGATGCCGTATTTCTCCTTCGCCAGAACGACGATCGAGCGACCTTCCGGGGTTTCGTCGGACAGCGAGGCGAGCTGCGCCGCATCGGCGAGATCCTCTTCGTTCACGCCCGGCAAGGCCAGGAACTCCGAGGCCTGGCGGTTGCCGAGCGTGATCGTGCCCGTCTTGTCGAGCAGCAACGTGTCAACGTCGCCCGCAGCTTCCACTGCGCGGCCCGACATGGCGAGCACATTGAAGCGCACCAGCCGATCCATGCCGGCGATGCCGATGGCGCTGAGAAGCGCGCCGATGGTGGTCGGGATCAGCGTGACGAACAGGGCGACGAGGACGAGCGCCGTAATGCGTCCGCCCGCATAGGCCGCGAAACTCGGAATCGTCGCCACCGCGAAGACGAAGATCAGCGTCATGCCGGCGAGCAGAATGTTGAGCGCGATCTCGTTGGGCGTCTTCTGCCGCTCGGCGCCTTCGACCAGCGAGATCATGCGATCGAGGAAGGTGTGGCCCTGCGCGGCGGTGATGCGGACCTTGATCCAGTCGGAAATCACTGTCGTGCCGCCCGTCACCGCCGACCGGTCGCCGCCGGATTCCCGGATGACCGGCGCGGACTCGCCCGTGATGGCCGCCTCGTTGACGGAAGCCACGCCCTCGATCACCTCGCCGTCGCTCGGGATGATGTCTCCGGCTTCGACCAGAACGACGTCGCCCTGCTTGAGCGCCGTGGCCGCCACCTGCGTCCAGTCGCCGCGCGCGCCGTCCAGCAGCTTGGCCATGCTGTCGGTCTTGGTCCGGCGCAGCGAGTCCGCCTGAGCCTTGCCGCGGCCTTCGGCGACGGCTTCGGCGAAGTTCGCAAAAAGCACCGAGAACCAGAGCCAGAGATTGATCTGGAACGCGAACCCGTAATGTCCCCTGCCCTCGACCAGATCCCGAATGAACAGGATCGTCGTCAATGTTGCGACGATTTCCACGCAGAACATCACCGGGTTGCCGATCATGTGGCGCGGATTGAGTTTCTTCAGCGCGCCCCATAGCGCGGGCCCAACGATCGCGGGATCGAGCATCGTGGCGACCGGCATGCGTTTGCGCTCATGCTCGAGGCCGAAGGGTTTTCGAATTGTCGTATCCATGACGTTGCGGCCCCTCAGTAGCTGCTGCCGGCGAGCATCGCGAAATGCTCGGCGATCGGACCGAGCGCCAGCGCCGGGAAGAAGGTGAGCCCGCCGACGATCAGGATCACGCCCGCGACCAGGCCGACGAACAGCGGTCCGGTTGTCGGGAACGTTCCCGCGGAAACGGGCGCGATCTTCTTGGCGGCGAGCGAGCCCGCCACCGCCAGCATCGGAACGATCATCAGGAATCGCCCGATCAACATCGCAAACCCGATGGTCACATTGTAGAAGAGCGTGTTCGCCGAAATGCCCGCGAACGCGCTGCCGTTGTTGCCCGTGCCCGATGTGTAGGCGTACAGAATTTCGCTGAAGCCGTGCGGCCCGGCGTTCAGCGGCCCCGCCAGCCCCGCGGGCAGAACGGCCGCGAGCGCGGTGAAGCCCAGAATCGACAGCGGCAATATGAGGATCGCGAGCATCGCCATCTTCACCTCGCGCGCCTCGAGCTTCTTGCCCAGATATTCGGGCGTGCGTCCGACCATCAGGCCCGCGACGAACATGGCGACGATCACGAACAGCAGCATGCCGTAGAGGCCCGAGCCCACCCCGCCGAAGATGATTTCGCCAAGCTGGATGTTCAGCATCGGAACAAGGCCGCCCAGCGGCATGAAGCTGTCATGCATGGCGTTGACGGCGCCGCAGGAAGCATCGGTCGTAACGGTGGCGAAGAGCGCGGAATTGGCGATGCCGAACCGCACCTCCTTGCCCTCCATGTTGCCGCCGGCCTGCGCGGCGCTCGCGCTCTGATCGATATGCAGCGCAGGGAAGGCCGGATTCGGCTGCGTCTCCGCCCAATAGGCGACCGAAACGCCGGCCAGGAACAGCAGCGACATCACCGCGAAAATCGCCCAGCCCTGGCGCTCGTCGCCCGCCATGCGGCCGAAGACGTTTGTCAGCGCCGCCCCGAGCGAGAAGATCAGGAGCATCTCCACAAGATTGGTGAGCGCGTTCGGGTTCTCGAAAGGATGGGCGGAATTGGCGTTGAAGAAACCGCCGCCATTCGTGCCCAGCATCTTGATGACTTCCTGCGACGCCACAGGACCGAGGGCGATGGTCTGCCTGGCGCCTTCGAGCGTGCGCGCGTCGACATAGGCGCTCAAAGTCTGTGGCATGCCCTGCCACACGAAGAACAGGCCGACGGCGATCGAGATCGGGAGCAGGACGTAGAGCGTGGAGCGCGTGAGATCGACCCAGAAATTGCCGATCGTCTGCGCCGAGCGCCGGACGAAGCCGCGGATCAGCGCCACTGCGAGCGCGATGCCCGTCGCCGCCGAGACGAAATTGTGGACGGCGAGCCCGGCCATCTGGACCAGATAGCTCATCGTCGTTTCCGGAACGTAGGACTGCCAGTTCGTATTCGTGACGAAGCTCGTCGCGGTGTTGAAGGCGAGATGCTCGCCGACGGCGGCAAGCCGCTGCGGATTGAACGGCAGGAGCGCCTGAAGCCGCATGAGCGCGTAGAGCGAGGCGAACCCGGCTAGGCTGAACAGAAGCATGGACACGCCATAGGCGATCCAGTCCTGCTCTTCGTTCTCCTTGACGCCGCAGAGCCGATAGACGGCGCGCTCGAGCGGACGCAGAGCGTACGACAGGAAGGTGCGCCTGCCCTCGAACACATCGCTCATGTAGCGGCCGAGCGGCTTCACCGAAAGCAGCAGAAGCCCGAAGAACAGCGCGATCTGAATCCAACCGTTCAGGGTCACGTTCAGAACCTTTCCGGACGAAGCAGCGCGAAGACGAGATAGACAAAGACGCCCGCAGTCACGATTGCGCCCAGCATGTAGTCGAGGGTCACGACGTTCTCCTCAGAGCCGATCGCATGCGTATTCGTACGCGATGGCGGCGACGAAAAAGGCGAATCCGGCGGCGATCAGGATGACGTCAAGCATCAGAGCAGCGCTCCCGCCTCGAAAAATACGCCGGTTTGCGAACGGCGGTCGAAGTTCGGACCGTAGGCGAATCCCGTCGTGACGTCGCCGGCGCCGACATAAGAGCCTTCGAGGCGGGCGAAGAACACCTTGTACTGATAGGTCGGCGTGAGCGTTATCGACCACGCATGGCTGCCGGGTCCGGCGATCAGCATATTGGCGGAACCCTGCGCGGCGCTGCCGGTCGAGCCGACATACTCGGCGCGCGCAGCGAGCTTCCATCGATCGTCGATCGAATAATTCACGAGCAGCGCGCCTCCGGTCGACGAAGCGCCCTTCAACGCGCCGTGAAGCGGATCGCGCGCCGCCTGGGTGAATTGGACATACGGGCTGACCGTCCACGGGCCGGAGCTGTGCGTATAGATGACATTGAAAATGCGGCCGTTATTGATCGCCGGGGTCGCGAACGGCAGCGCCGTCGGATTGCCGCCCAGATTTCCGCCGCCAACCGCCGCGATCGTATCGCTTCCGCCGTTCAAGGCGTATGAGACGAGACCCGAAATCCAGCTCATCCGCTTGGAGTAGTAGCCGTCGTTCGCCGACACGGCGAGCGAGAGCGGGCCGCGCGACCAGTTGACCTGCACGCCATCGCTGATCGCGGGCTCCTGATTCCACAGAAGGCCGCGCTGAATGTTCAGATTTTCGAAGGTGAACGTGTATTCGTCGCCGATCAGAGTCGGCAGCTTGCCGGCCGAGATCGAAAAGTTCCCGTCGGGCGCAATCTTCAGATAGGCGACCGGAATGTCGCCATACAGCAGCGCGGGCGCCAGCGAAGACTTTATGTATCCCGTTCCGAGCGAGGGCAGCGCATAGGCGCCCGCCTGCGCGTAGACCTGCCACCAGCCGTCCTTCTTCTCGATCCACACCTGCCCATTGTCGAGATCGATTTGCGAGTGGATGCCGGAATTGGAATTGTCCTGGTCGTAGGCGAGCCCGCTCGCGGCGCCGCCGACATACCATGCGCCCGCCCAATCGAGGTCGAATTCGACGGGGTTCGGATCGGCGGCCAGCGAAGCGCTCATCGACGGCGCGGGAAGCGGATCTGCCGGCGCCGTTCCCGCGAGCGGCAAGGCCGACAGCGTCAGGGCGACGAGGCGAACGTGCATGGGGCGCATCGGGCGTCTCTCCGTGCGAATGGGCGCGCTCAAGCCGGGGGCGCGAAAAGCGCGATGGCCAGGACGAGCGCGCCGACCGCGCCGAAGATGAGCGCCATCTCGAACAGGACGCGCCCGGGAGAATTCTCGCTCTCCTGGGCGCGGCCTTCCGCCACCCACAGGCCGGCTTCGACCTCCGGCCAGAACGAATAATCTTCGTGCGGCGTGTCGCGCCGGACATCGGGCGCCGGATGTTTCAGAGCCTTTCCGCGCAATCCGCATTCGATGTTGTAAACGTTCGTCATGACCGCGACCTCGCGGAACGGTTTCCGCCGCATCTGCGCAACAGACCTAGTGCGCGGCCCCGTTAGAATTCCATGCGGAATGGCGCCCGCCCGCATAAGGATTTCATAAGGACGAGCGTGAAGGTCGCGGGAACGCCCCCGGGGGGCGGCGCGCCAACGCAGGTCCGGCCCTCAAGTCAGGCGCCTGCCGGATTCGGAACGGGACGCATGGCGGATCGCGCGCATGATCTCTGCGCCCGGTTTGTCGCGCCGAGCGCCAGTGGAAGGCGAAACCGCAAGATTGAAGAACGGCCTATGTCGGGCTGGAGCGCCGGAGGCATCGTATTCGGCGATCTCGTCGCTGTCGGGTTAGCGCCGATTGTTGCTTGGGCAATCGGTATCGTGTCGCCAGATTTTTACAAAAAATGCTCCGGCGGCTGCGGACTGAGCGCGGCATCTCGCAGGGGCGTTTAGCCACGAAATTGAAGATGGATCGGGCTTATCTGTCGGAGATCGAGAACGGGCACCGGAAGCCAACGGTCGATCTGGTGGACAAGCTCGCGGAGGCGCTCAACGCGCCGTTCCATGAACTTTTCCTGCCGCCCGAACCGGGCGCCGAGCCGCCGAGGGCGCTGCCGAGCGGGCGCCACGCCGATCTGCTGTTCGTGACCGGCCCAGTGACGAAAAACATGCGCGAGGCGCTGGAGCGCGCCTACAACGCCACGCCCGATCCGAAATGGGTGGTTGCGGTCGGCGATTGCGCCATCGATGGAGGACTGTTCGCCGGAAGCTACGCCGTGGAAGGCGGCGTCAATTCGACGGTTCCG
>DASZRM010000026.1:0-2640 GCA_035549135.1 Rhizomicrobium sp.
GTGCTCGACTATTTTCGCACCGGCTTCGTGCCGCGGCTGCCGACCGCGCTGGTGGCGGTGGGCTCGATGGTGCTGGCGTTCCTGTCGCTGGCGAGCGGCCTCATCCTCGACACGGTGACGCGGGGACGATGGGAGGACAAGCGCATGGCTTATCTTGCGATCCCCGGGCCGCAGGGCCTTACGCTTCCGTGAGCCTCCCGCTGGTCCGGCGGCTTGCCCGAGCGCCGCAATTTCTGCGCTTTTCGGCGGTCGGCGCGGCCGGCTTCGTCGTCAATGCGGTGTTCTTCTATATCGCCTTCTATTTCGTCGCGCTCGGCAAGACCGCCTCGTGGTTCTTCGCCTTCGCGCCATCGGTCACCTTCAGCTGGTGGGGAAACCGCACGCTCACCTTTCCCGAAAGCGCGGCGCGCAGTCTGCGCGCCATGGCGGCGGAGTGGACGAAGTTCGTCGCCGCGAACGCTTTCGGCGCGCTCGTCAATTTTACCGTTTACAGCGCCATGCTGAATCTTGCGCCGCGTCCGTTCAGCCACCCATTCGCCGCCCTTGCGGCGGGCGTGCTCGCCGGGCTGATCTTCAATTTCACGCTTTCCAAGACGGTCGTCTTCCGCCGCTGACCGCCGGGGCCGGCGAAGCGTTCAGGCCGAATCCACGATAACGCTCTTGATGATGGCGAACGCCGCCGTTCCAACCTTCAGCCCGAGACGTTCGGCGGACGCCTTGGTGATGCGCGCGACGAGGCGCGTCGCGCCGCACTCGAGCCGCACATCGGCTTGCGCGCCCGCGCGCGGATGCAGCCCGCAAATGCGCGCGGCAAGCACGTTGTTGGCGCTGATCGCTTTCGGCTCTTCGAGCGCCAGCACGATATCTTCGGCGCGCACGCGCACGCGGACCCGCCGGCCGGTTTCCCGGGCGATCTCGGCAACCAGCAGCGTTCCGCCGTCGAAGGCGAGCGCGGTAAGACCCTCTGCGGGTCGATGCTCGCCGACGCGCGCGTCGATGACGGCGCCGACCGGGTCGATGTCGAGCCCGCCCTCGATCCGCGTCAAAAGATCGAACACCGAGCCTTGCGCCGCCACGCGGCCATGCGCCAGAACCACCACCGCATCCGCCAGGCGCGCCACTTCATCGACAGCGTGGCTGACATAGACGATCGGCAGCGCCGTCTCGTCGCGCAGCCGTTCGAGATAGGGAAGAATTTCGCTTCGACGCTGGACGTCGAGCTCGGCGAGCGGCTCGTCCAGCAGCAGAATTTCCGGCCCGGACAGCAACGCCCGGCCGAGCGCCACGCGGCTCTTTTCGCCGCCGGACAGCGCGCGCGGATAGCGCGTCATCAGGCGCGACAGGCCCAGCAGTTCAACGATATGGCCGATCTCCGCCTCGCCGGCGCGACGGGCGGCCCTGCGCCAGCCGAACAGCAGGTTGTTCTCGACCGTCATGTGCGGGAAGAGTCGCGCATCCTGAAAGACGTAGCCCGCGCGCCGCGCCCGCGCCGGGATGAAGATTCCGCGCGCCGTGTCCAGCGCCACCGCGCCGTCTATGACGATCCGCCCCTGTCGAGGCCGGAACAGGCCGGCGATGGCGTTGACGACGGTGGTCTTGCCCGAGCCGGACGGGCCGAACAGCGCGGTCACCCCGCGCTCGGCGCGAAAATCGACATCGAGCGAAAAGCCGGGAAAGGCATGGCGCAGCGCGACCTCGATGCTCATCGCCGCAACCGTCTTTGCAGCCACTCCGCAAGCGTCATGAAGACGAGCGCCAGCGCGATCGAGATCAGCGACAGTTTCGCCGCTTCGGTTTCGCCTCCGGGCGTCTGGAGCGCCGTATAGATGGCGAGCGGAAGCGTGCGCGTCTCGCCGGGGATGTTCGACACGAAGGTGATGATGGCGCCGAATTCTCCGAGACCGGCCGCAAACGCGGTGATCAGGCCCGCGACCACGCCCGGAAGGGCGAGCGGAAGCGTCAGATTGAAGAGCCGGTCGAGCCGGCCCGCGCCAAGCGTCTCGGCGGCGTCCTCAAGGCCCGGATCGGCGCCCTGGAGGGCGATGCGAATGGCGCGCACCTGAAAGGGAAAAGTTATGATCGCGGCGGCGAGCGCGGCGCCGGTCCAGTGGAACACGAACTGGACGCCGAAGGCGCGATAGAGCCAGCCGCCAATTCCGGCGCGCGTGCCGAAAATCGTGAGCAGGAGAAATCCCATCGCCACGGGCGGCAGGACGAGCGGTATGTGGATGATGCCGTCCAGCACGATCTTTCCCGGAAAATTCCCGCGCGCCAGCAGGATCGCCGCCGCTATGGCGAAGGGGAGCGCCGCAAGCGCCGCCACCGCCGCGACGCGCAGGCTGAGCAGCAGCGCCTCGGTCTCGGCGGGCGAGAGATAAGCGGTCATGCAACAACGAAGGTCCGGTCCGCGCAGGACGTTATATCCCGTTCGCCGCCGTTTTCGCGCGCCGGCGCGCTTCTTAAGCGTTCATTCACAGACACACCCCTAGATTGTTCCATCGGAAAGTAGCGTTAAGGGGGAGTGAATGAAGCTCAAACATGGATTGCTGCCGGCCGCGCTTGCGGCGCTTCTGCCGCTCTGCGCGCCGGCCACGGCGGCTGAGCCCTATGTCGCGATTCGCGGGGCGTTCAGCATCCCCG
>DASZRM010000027.1:0-14400 GCA_035549135.1 Rhizomicrobium sp.
TTTCGAAGCGCCGGCCGCATGCCTCCTCGGCTGCGAGGAGGGCCAGGGGTTCAAGCAACTGATGCAGACTTTCGAGAGCGCCCGAATCCAGACGGCCGCGCGCGCGATCGGCGTGGCGCTGTCGGCGCTGGATGCCGGTCTCGTCTATGCGCTCGACCGCAGGCAATGGGGCAAGCCGATTTTTGAATTCCCCCGCGTGCGTGACAAACTCGCGATGATGGCGATCGAAATCGCCGTGGCGCGCCAAATCGCCTATTACGCCGCGCGCGAGAAGGACGAGGGAAGGCGCTGCGATCTCGAGGCGGGCATGGCCAAGCTTCTGGCCGCGCGCGTGGCGTGGGCGGCCGCGGACAATGCGCTTCAGATCCACGGCGGCAACGGTTTCGCGCTCGAATATCCGATCAGCCGCATTCTTTGCGATGCGCGCATCCTCAACATTTTCGAAGGCGCAGCCGAGATCCAGGCGCAGGTGATCGCGCGGCGCATGCTGGAGGGCAAAACAAACTGATGGACGCTCACGCGCTCGACAGGCTGTTTGCGACGATCCTCGCAAGGCGAGGCGCAAGCGCGAAAAAATCCTATACCGCCAGATTGATGAATGCCGGACTTCAGCAATGCGCAAAGAAGCTCGGCGAGGAAGGCGTCGAGGCGGCGCTGGCGGCGGCCTCGGGGAAGAAGAACGATCTGATTTCGGAATCGGCGGACCTCATCTACCATTTGCTGGTCGTGTGGGCCGTCGCAGGGATCAAGCCCCACTCGATCTATGAGGAGCTTGAGAAGCGCAAAGGCCGCTCTGGACTGGCGGAGAAGCGGGCGCGCAAACGCATTTAGAGTCAGCTCTCGCTAGGCTTGTCCTCTCCAAGGCTGCGTACAAGGTCCAGCACCCGCTTGCGCACGCGCGCGTCCTTGATGCGCATGAAGGCGAGGCTGAGTTGCAGGCCCTCGCCGCTCGAGACGAACTCCATCACGGGCGCAGGATTTCCCTCCTCTGCGAATCCGCGAGCGCCCGCAAGCTGGTTCGACACGCTTTCGTAGAAATACTCGATGGGGACGCCCAGAATGCGAGCTACGTCGAACAGCCGTCCTGCGCCGATTCGATTGACGCCCTTCTCGTATTTCTGCACCTGCTGGAAGGTGAGGCCCAGCAGCTCCCCAAGGCGCTCCTGGCTCATGCCGATCAGCATGCGGCGAAGCCGGACGCGGCTGCCGACTTGCGCGTCCACGGGGTTGGGGTGTTTTTTCGGCAAGGTTCTTACACAGAAATAGCCACGAGCGACATTAACCGCAGCGGGAACCCCACGGAAGGGGCACGCCAACAGCCATCAGCGCATCAAACGGTCACGAGCGGCCAATCCTGCGCCGAGGGCGCAAGATAACAGCATAAGCCAAAAGCTGAAATCACCGCTGCGGGCATAAGGCGTCATTGCAACTCTTGCGGGCAGTTGCGAATCGACCACACCCATATGGTTAAGACCAAGGCTGGACTGAATGCGGCCCAAAGGATCGATGACCGCCGACACGCCGGTATTCGCGGCGCGCGCCACGGGAAGCCCTTCTTCGATTGCGCGCATTCTCGCCACGAGGAGGTGTTGCAAAGGCCCCGCCCAGGGACCGAACCAGGAATCGTCGGTGACATTGACGATCCAAGCAGGTCTGCGCGCGCCGACGACACGCCCGGGAAACAGAATCTCATAGCAGATGAGGGGTCCGAAGGGCGGCGCATCCGAGACTTCAAGCGTGTGGGGACCGTCGCCGGTCGCAAAGCTTCCCGCAATCCCGACGATCTTGGTCAGGCCAAATTTTTTCATGAGGTTTTCGAACGGCAAGTATTCGCCGAACGGCACGAGATGAAACTTGTCGTATACGCCGCTCAGGCGCCCGTCGCGCCCGAAGACAAGAAAGCTGTTGTAGTAGCGGGTGCGACCGTCCCCCCGGTCGGCGCGCAAAGCGCCGGTGAGCAGCGCGCGGCGGCCCGAGGTGAGACTTCGAATCTGCGCAAGCGCCTCGCGCGAGCGCATCAGCAGAAAGGGCGGCGCGGCCTCTGGCCAGATGATAAGCGTCGGGGGAGTCTTCGCCGGAGACTCGCTCAAATCGATCAGCCGCTCCCAGTTCCGTACGATCAGTTCGGGCCGGTATTTGTCGGCCTGCGCAATATCGGGCTGAACCAGCCTCAACCGCACGCCAGGCACGGTTTGGCTGGGGACCTCATGCAGCCGGAGCGCGCCCCCGGCGTAGATCGCAACAAAAAGCACCGCCATGCCGAGCGGAAGCCGCCAGGCCAGAGAACGTTCGAAGAGCCCCGCCAAAGACGCCCCGAAGAGCACGGTCAGCAGGCTCAGTCCATAGACGCCGAACAGCGCCGCGCTTTGCATAACGGCGAGCGAGGCGCCCCAGCCATAGCCCGCAACGTTCCAGGGAAAACCGGTCAACACGTGTCCGCGCAGCCACTCGGCGAGCGCATAGGCGATTGTCAGAGCAAAGATTCGCGATGCGTCTTCGCGCCAGACCGCCGCCGCGGCGGCGCAAGCGCCGGCGATGAAGAGCGCAAGTCCGCCGGGAAACAACGCGGCAACGAAGGGAATCTGCCATTCATGCTGCGAGGGATCGACCAAGAACGCGAAGCCGATCCAATGAAGGCCGATCAGGAATTGGCCGAAACCGAAGCACCATCCAACCACGGCCGCGCTGAGGACCGGTCTTGCGCTTCGCCTTGCGCCATCGACGAGAAGGACAAGCGCCGCAAAGCCGACCAGCAGCAGAGCAACGCATCCGAATGGCGCGAAGCCGAACGCCGATGCGCATCCGCAGGCGAACGCGAACAGCCATGCGCGCCAGCCCGTGAGAGCGCGCACGAAATCGCCGATCCGGCCAAAGAAGCGCGTCAAGGCCACCTCAAGGCGACTTGTCCGGCGCCGCTGCGGGCGGACGGATGCGCAACCGTTTGACGCGCCTTGGATCGGCTTCCAGAACTTCGAACTCGTATCCGGCGGGGTGGGCGACAATCTCGCCGCGTTGAGGCACGCGGCCGAGAAGATAGGTGACGAGCCCGCCCAGCGTATCGACCTCCTGCGCAGCCTCATCGTCCAAGCTCAGGGAAAAGTTCGTCTGGTCGCGAAAGTCGTCAAGATCGACCCGCGCGTCGGCGACATAGGCGCCGGACTCGTCGCGCCGGACCGGCGCGGCATCCACATCGTGCTCGTCGGAAATATCTCCGACGATCTCCTCGATCAGGTCTTCTATCGAAACCAGCCCGTCCGTACCGCCATACTCGTCGATGACCAGCGCGAGCTGGATGTGCGCGGTGCGCATCTTCACTAGTAGGTCAAGGACGGGCATCGACGGAGCGACAAATAGTATCGGACGCCGGATTTGCGCGATCGAATCTCCTCGCCAGCGGAAGCGATCGTTGTCCAGCGGCTCAATCAGGCCAAGCACGTCCTTCAAGTGCACGAGCCCGACCGGATCGTCCAGGGTTTCGCGATAAACCGGCAGGCGCGAATGCTGCGCCTCGCCGAACAGCATCAACAGGCTGCTGAGCGGGGTGGACTCGTCCACTGCGACGATATCTGCGCGCGGCACCATTACGTCGGAAATCTTGAGTTCGCCGGCCCTCAAAAGATTGGCCAGCAGCGTGCGTTCCTGCGCCGAAAGCGCCGGGCTCTGCCGCTCGCTTTCTTCGATCACTTCCTCGAGGCTTTCGCGAATAGCGCTCGAGGCGCGCCGTCCGCGCAATAGACGCGCCACCCGCTTGAGCAGCGAGGCCGACTCGTCCGTCTCGGATCCTGGTGCGAGCGCGCCGCTCATCGCTTTCGACGCCGTCACCTCGCGTCGCGCGCATAGGGGTCGCGCACGCCTAGGCCGGCCAAAATTTTCGCTTCCAGCGGCTCCATCATCCGCGCATCCCGGCCGGTCTGATGATCGTAGCCCAGAAGATGGAGAACCCCATGCACGACAAGATGCGCGGCGTGATCGGCGAACGACGTCCTCTGCTCGCGCGCTTCTTTCGCCGTCACTCCGTATGCCAGCGCAATATCACCAAGATAGTCCGGCGCGCCGGCAGGAAAGGACAGGACATTCGTTGGCCTATCCTTCCCGCGAAAGGCGCGGTTGAGCGCGCGCAACTTTTCGTCACCGGCCAGAAGCAAGGTCAACGCGGCGTCCTTTGCGCCCTCATGCGCCAATGCGGCCTCCGCCGCCTTTCTCAGACGGGCGGCGATCCTGCGCCGGCCGCGCCATTTTGCGTCCTCAATCACGAGCGCGACATTCACGCCTAATCCTTCCTGCGCTGCAAAACGCGCTGAAGGCCGGCGCTCTCCTCAGCTGCATTATAGGCGGCGACGATGCGGGTGACGAGGGCGTGGCGCACAACGTCCTTTTCGCCGAAGCGCGCAACGGCCGCCCCTTCCACATCGCGCAGGATCTCGAGCGCCCGGTTGAGCCCTTCCGCGCCGCCGCCCGGCAGGTCGCTTTGGCTCGGATCGCCCGTGACCACCATGCGCGAATCTTCGCCGAGGCGGGTGAGGAACATCTTAATCTGGGCGTTCGTGCAATTCTGCGCCTCGTCCAGAATCACGAAGGCCCGCGCCAGCGTGCGGCCGCGCATGAAGGCGAGCGGCGCGACTTCAATCACGCCCTGCTCCATCAGCTTGGCGCATTGCTCGCCCATCACTTCGAACAGCGCGTCGTAAAGCGGTCTCAGATAAGGATCGATCTTTTCCTTGAGATCGCCTGGCAAGAAGCCGAGGCGCTCGCCCGCCTCGAGCGCCGGCCGTGACAAGATCAGGCGCTCCACTCTGCGCTCGTAGAGAAGATGGGCGCCATATGCGGCGGCCAGATAGGTCTTGCCCGTTCCAGCCGGACCGACGCCGAACACCAGCGGATGGGTCCGCATCAGGTCGAGATAGGCCAGCTGGCCCTGGTTGCGCGCGCGCGTGACGCGCGAGGCCCAGGTCTTGATGGAGGGCGATCCGAAGCCCGAGCCCGCCGAGAGTTTCGGGCCCTCGAGCGCAAAGTGAATCTCGGCGTCGACATCGGAAAGGTTGGCCGGCTCTCCGGCTTCGAGCCGCGCATAAAGCGCGCGCAACACATTGGCGGCGCGTTCGCGCGCCTGCGCTTCGCCCTCCACGGCGACCAGGTTGCCGCGATTGGCCACCCGCACGCCCAGCTTCTGTTCGAGACGGGCGAAATTCTTTTGATGCGCTCCCGAAAGCCCGGCCAGGAGCGCGTTGTCAGGGAACTCGAGCGTGATCTGCTCCCTCGGCGCTTTTTTTCGGGTCGTGGTCGTCACGGCGCTGGCGCGGCCTCCCGTTGCGGCGCCTCGCGCAACGCACCCTTGAGGCTGTTCGGCTGCGCTTCCAGGACCAGCACGTCTCGAACTTCGCCGATCCAGTCCGCTCCGCCGTCGACATGCACCGGCTGCAGATAGGGACTGCGACCGACCGCCTGGCCGGGTCTGCGGCCTTTCCGCTCGAATAGCACCGGCAATGCGCGGCCTTCGCAAGCACGATTGAAGGCGCGCTGCTGGGCGGACAGTAATTCCTGCAACGCCTGAAGGCGCGCCGCCTTGACCGCTTCGGGAACTTGCTTGCGCGCGGCGGAGGCGGGCGTTCCAGAGCGCTTGCTGTATTTGAATGAGAAGGCTTGGGCGTAGCCGGTCTCGCGCACCAGCTTTAGCGTCTCTTCGAAGTCGGCATCGCTTTCGCCCGGAAAGCCCACGATGAAGTCGGAGGACAGCGCGATATCGGGTCGCGCATCGCGTACGCGCTCGACGATGCGTCGATAGTCGCCGGCGCTGTGGCGGCGATTCATCGCTTCCAGGACTGCGTCGGATCCCGATTGCGCGGGCAGGTGCAGATAGGGTATCAGCTTGTCGAGATCGCGATGAGCCTCGATGAGGGAGCGCGTCATGTCGCGCGGATGGCTGGTCGTGTAGCGCAGACGCTTGATCCCGTCGATTTTGCACAATTCGCCGAGCAAGCCCGCCAGATCCCACTTTTCGCCGTCCGGGCCTTCGCCGCGGTAGGCATTGACATTCTGGCCGAGCAACGCGATCTCGCGCGCGCCAAGATCGGCCAGCCTGCGGGCCTCCTCAACGATTTTGACGACGGGTCTGGAAAATTCTGGACCGCGCGTATAGGGCACCACGCAGAACGTGCAGAATTTATCGCAGCCCTCCTGAACAGTGAGAAAGGCGCTTGCGCCGGAGGGCGCGCTCTGCGCCGGAAGCGCATCGAATTTTTCCTCCGGGGGAAAGTCTGTCTCGAGCGCATGTCCGCCGGCGCGCGCGATTCTGGCGATCATCTCCGGCAGGCGATGATAAGATTGCGGCCCGACGACAAGATCGACGGCAGGCTGGCGCGTCAGGATCTCCTCGCCTTCGGCTTGCGCCACACAGCCGGCCACGGCGATCGTCATGCGGTCGCCGGATCGCGCTCTGGCCTCTTTAAGCCTCCGCAGCTTGCCCAGTTCCGAATAGACCTTCTCGGCGGCTTTTTCGCGGATGTGGCAAGTGTTCAGAACGACCATGTCCGCGTCTTCCGGCGCGTCGGTCTGGCGAAATCCAAGCGGCGTCAGCAGATCCGCCATCCGGGCGGAATCGTAGACGTTCATTTGGCAGCCATAGGTCTTGAGAAAGAGCCGTTTCATCGCCGCGGGTTATGCGCGTTCCCGCGCCGTCAGGCAATCGCCCCGGCCAGCGCGCGGGACCGTCCTGTGGTCGGCGGATGCGCGCCGGAAAGCCCCGCCAGCGCCCGGGCCTGGCCGCGCCGGACAACGGCCTCGGCGCGCGCCGCAAGGGTCTTGCGGTCTCCGACCGTGTCGACCGACATGGGTTGGTGGAATTCCACGACGACTTCGACGGGGCCGGCGGTCACCGCCTCCCAAAGATGGGGCACCAGTTCCATGTCGCCGTACCATGCGAAGAGTGGGCGGTTTTCGCGCCCCATCGGCATCCCCTGAAAACCGACATAGGTGATGGAAACGGGCTGCACGGGAACGTGACGGACATGGCCCTGCGCGTCCGAGCCGACCTCCGCCTCGACGGCGCCCATCAACGCGCTCTTGAACGGCAGGACGCGATTGCCGTCATTGGAGGTTCCTTCCGGAAACAGAACCAAGGCATCGCCCGCCTTCAGCCGCTGGCGCAGCTGGTCGCGCGCCGCTCCCGCCTTGCTGCGTCGGTTGCGCTCGACAAAGACAGTTTCATAGAGACGCGCCATCAATCCGAAGAAAGGCCAGTCATTGACTTCACTCTTCGCCACGAACGACACCGGGCTGACCCCGCCGAGGACAATGATGTCGAGATAGGAGGTGTGATTGGAGACCATGAGCACGCCGCGGTCGCGCAACGGCTCGCCAATCACCGTCACCTTGAGACCGAACAGGCGGCAAAGGAATCGGCTATAGCGATGCGGCAGCATCTTGCGACTCTTGAGCTTCAGGCGGATCGCCAGCGTCTGCCAGGGCACCGTCGCCATGGCGGTCGTCAGAAATACGGCGAGAATCCAAATTCCGCGCAACGTCTGCATTTCGGCAGGGCCTCAGCGGGGCTTCCTTGCGCCCTTCGGCACGCCGTACAATTCGAGCCGGTGGTCGACAAGTTCGAATCCGAGCTCTTCAGCGACGCGCCGTTGAAGGGCTTCGATTTCGTCATTGCGGAATTCAATGACGCTTCCGGTCTGCACGTCGATCAGATGATCGTGATGCGATTCCGGCGCTTCCTCATAGCGAGATCGGCCGTCACGGAAATCGTGGCGCTCGAGGATTCCCGCGTCCTCGAAAAGCTTGACGGTGCGGTAGACGGTGGCGATCGAAATGTGCGGATCGATCGCTGATGCGCGGCGATAAAGTTCTTCGGCGTCAGGATGGTCGGCCGCGTCCGAAAGCACACGCGCAATAACGCGGCGCTGCTCGGTCATGCGCAATCCCTTATCGACGCAGAGCTGCTCTATCCGCGTCACGGCCGTTCCCTCGCGGTTGCAGATCAGAGTCTAGTCGAAGCGCCGGAATTTCCCAATGCCTGCAACGGCAGCCTGGCCCGAAGCACGATGGCGTCCTCAGCAGGTCCATAATAGGAGGCGCGCGTTCCGACTTCGACGAAGCCGAGTCCGGCGTAGAGCGCGCGCGCGGGAGCATTGTCGTGTCCCGTCTCGAGGAACATCGCGCGTGCGCCTCGCGCAAAGGCCTGGCCCGCAACCTCCAGGACGAGGGATCGGCCGAGGCCCTTGCGCCGCGCCGCGGGCATCACGGCGAGTGTCAGAATCTCGGCTTCGTCGCTTGCGGTCCTCGCCAGCACGAAGCCGGCGTCCGCGGCAAAGGCTATGATTCCGGAGCTTTTCAGCGTTTCGCCAAGCTCTGCGGCCGACCAGGAACGGACAAAGCAGGCCGCATGGATAAGTGCGAGCCGAGGCAGGTCGACCTCTCTGATCGCTGCAATCGTCATCAACTTTGCGCCGGCAACTTTGCATCCGGCGCGCGCAGATATAGCGGGCGGGGAGGGCCCTTCTCAGGCTTTGCCGCCAGCGCCAGGCGGGCCACCCACAGGGCGTCCGGTTCGCGGACGCGCGACAGCTGAAAGCCCTTTGAGAGTGCTTCGCATGCGCGACTGGCGGCGGTTCCTGCGAGCGCAACTCGGCTGGCGTCGGATTGCTCCTCAACGACCTCGATCGCTCGGTCGAAAGACAGCACGCTCGGCGGCAGGGATGGAGCGATTTCGATATAGACCTCATCCCGGCGGGCATCGTTGATTGCGATCGCCCGCGGCAGTCCCGTCTCGGCTTTTGCTTGGGCGGCGATCGCAGCGAGCGTGGTGACGCCGACGAGTGGAGCCTTGAGCGCGAGACGAAGACCGCGCATGAAGGCAAGCCCAATCCGCTGACCGGTGAATGCGCCAGGCCCGACGGTGACGCCCAGCCTGTCAAGCGCCGCATATGCGACGCCAGCTTCGTTCATGACATCCTCCACCATCGGCGCGAGCGCCTCGGCGTGACCGCGCGACATAAGCGCGAAACGATGCGCCAGCACGCGGCCATCGTCGAGAAGCGCTGCGGAGCAGGCGCCGAGGGCGGTGTCGACGGCCAAAATCTTCACCGGGTCATCTCACAGGATCTTGCAGGCCTCGTCGAAATCGAGCCTCGGATTACGCGGAAATACGCCCGACGGATCGCCATAACCGATCCCGCAGAGGAAATTCGATTTTATCTTCGTGCCCGCGAAAAATTCCCTGTCCACGCCGTCATTGTCGAATCCCGACATCGGGCCGCAATCGAGTCCCAGAGCCCGCGCGGCGATCATGAAATAGGCTCCCTGCAAAGAGCCATTGCGGAAGGCGTTTATCTCTCGGACCTTCGGATCGTCGAACCAGCTCGCGGCGGCGGGATTGTGAGGAAAGAGCTTTGTCATCTTCGACGGAAAGTCGATGTCATAGGCGATGATGGCGACCGCCGGCGCAGTCATGGTCTTGCGAACGTTGAAGTCCGCCAGATGCGGCCGAAGGCGCTCCTTCGCTTCGTTTGAAACGAGAAACAAGATTCTCGCCGGACAGCAATTGGCGCTTGTCGGCCCCATGCGCATCAGATCGTAGACCGCCATCAGAAGCGACGGACTGACGGGCTTGTCGAGCCATTTGTTCTGCGAGCGCGCACTGCGGAAGATGGTGTCCAGCGCCTCGTCGTTCACGGCGTGCGGCATGCGAAATCGGTGCTCAGAATCGAATCGGCCGATACTAGCGCGAAAGCGCCGCAGCCCTCACACCGCCTCGACCGCGTTCACTTCGGGCACGTAGTGCCGAAGCATGTTCTCGATTCCATTCTTGAGCGTCATTACCGACGACGGGCAGCCCGCGCAGGAACCCTGGAGATGAAGGAAGACGATTCCCGTGCCTCCGTCAAAGCCCTTGTAGATGATGTCGCCGCCGTCCTGGGCGACGGCGGGCCGGACCCGCGTATCGATCAGCTCCTTGATCTGCGCGATGACTTCCGGATCGCCTTCGCCGTAAACGGCGGCGTCCTGGGCCTCTTCCGCCGCGGATCCGGTCATCACCGGAAGTCCCCGCGTGAAATGGTCCATGATCGCGGCCAGGACGGGCGCCTTTAGATGCTTCCAGTCGCCTGCGCCCTTGGTCACCGAAATGAAGTCCGAACCGAAGAATACGCGCGCCACGCCCGGCACGGCGAACAGCGCCTCTGCGAGCGGAGACCGCTTCGCGGTCCCGGGGTCGGGAAAGTCGGCGACTGACCCCTCGCCCATGACCTCGCGGCCAGGAAGGAATTTCAGCGTCGCCGGATTGGGCGTCGATTCGGTTTGAATGAACATGAAGCGCCGTCGATCAGGCCGTTGCATGGCTTAGATGGACCCGGCCGCGCTCGCGATCAAGGTCCATTTGTCCATGATCAGAAGTCGGAAATCAGCCCGTTTTTCTCCCAGTCGCCAAAGCGGGTCGGCTCCGGTCCCGCGCGGCCGCCGATCTCCTTGGGCGATGTGCAAGTTTTTTCGCTGCGCCGGCGCGCTTCGGCTTCCGCCAAGGCGCGCCGCCCCGCCTCGCGGATGCGCGCGGCGATCTTGTCGGCGTTTGGTTTTGCGCCCTCAGCCATGTCTCTGCTTGACGACTCCGCCGCCAAGCTTACATCACCGGCGAGCTTTCCGATAAAGAGGTTTTGGAAAACCCGCAATGAATACGCTGCGCACCGGCATTCTTATGGCCGCCCTGACGGGGCTGTTCCTGGCGATCGGATCTCTGCTGGGCGGCGCGGCGGGAATGGTCGCCGCGCTGATATTCGCCGCAGGAACCAATCTCTGGGTCTACTGGAACTCCGACAAGGCGCTTTTGTCGATGTATGGCGCCAGGCCTGTCGATCGCTCGAGCGCGCCAGAACTTGTAAGGCTGGTCGGGTTGCTCAGCGAAAAGGCGGGCCTGCCCGCCCCCAGGGTATATATCGCTGAGAACGAGCAGCCCAACGCCTTCGCCACCGGGCGCGATCCCGAACACGCGGCGGTCTGCGTGACCAGCGGACTTCTGAAGCGTGTCAGCGATGAGGAGCTGGCGGGCGTCCTCGCGCATGAGCTGGGCCATGTGAAGCATCGCGATACGTTGACCATGACGATCGCCGCCACGATCGCAGGCGCGGTCTCCATGCTCGCCAATTTCGCTTTCTTCTTGGGCGGCGGCCGGCGCGACAATCCGCTGGGCTTGGTCGGAGTTCTGCTCATCACCTTGCTTGCGCCGCTCGCCGCGGCGTTGGTGCAGATGGCGATCAGCCGTTCGCGCGAATTCGCCGCCGACAAGGCCGGCGCGGAGATCTCGGGTCGCCCGCTTTGGCTTGCTTCTGCGCTCGCCCGCATCGATTCCGCCGCGAAACTCATCGAGAATGCGGAGGCCGAAGAACATCCGGCGACGGCGCATATGTTCATCGTCAATCCCCTCCAGGCCGGCGTCCTCTCGAGACTCTTCGCGAGCCATCCTTCGACGGAGGAGAGGATCGCAAGGCTGCAAGCGCTGGCGGCGGCCGCGCCCGCCTCTGGCCCCTGGGCGTGAACGATTCGCCGGGATTTGGTTCGCGCAAAGCGGCGCAGGACATTCTGAGCGAGGTTCTGCGTCGTAGGCGACCGCTCGACGTCGCGCTCGAAGCATGCGCGAGACTTGAGGTTCGCGACGCCGGGTTCGCGCGGGCAATCGCGAGCGAGACCTTGCGTCGTCTGGGACAGCTGGACGCCCTGATCAAGGTCTTCGCGCCAAAACCGCCTCAGCCGCACCGCGCCGGGCCCACCCTCGAAATCTTGCTGGCCGGCGCCTGCGAGTTGATGTTCCTCGATGTCGCGGCGCATGCAGCAGTGGACGGCGCCAATCGGCTGGCCCAGGCCGATTCCAAGGCCGTGCATTTCAAGCCTCTCATCAATGCGGTTCTGCGCCGTGTCGCAGAGAAGGGCCGGGACATTCTGGCCCAGCAGGACGCTGCGCGCCTTGCAACGCCAGATTGGCTATGGCGGAGCTGGCGCGGCGCCTATGGCGAGGCCACCGCGCGCGCCATCGCGATGGCGCACCTGCGTCAGGCGCCGCTCGATCTCGTCTGCAGGGGCGAGCCGCCGGATGGCGCCCAGCGCCTCTTCGCCGACGTGGTACGGTTTCAGCGCCCACCTGCGCTCGAAACGCTCGCTGGCTTCGCGGCGGGCGAATTCTGGGTGCAGGACGTGGCGGCGAGCCTGCCGGCCAGATTGCTTGGGGACGTGCGCGGCGCGCGCGTGATCGACCTTTGCGCCGCGCCCGGCGGCAAGACCGCGCAGCTGGCCGCGGCGGGCGCCGAGGTTATCGCGGTCGAGCGCGACGCTGCGCGCATGGAGCGGCTAAAAGGCAATCTCGAGCGTTTGAAGCTAAAGGCGACGCTGGTGAACGAGGATTTGCGCAATGTCCGGTTCGACGCCGCGCCCTTCGTGCTTCTCGATGCGCCATGCAGCGCGACGGGCACCATCAGACGGCATCCGGACATTCCTTGGATCAAGGACGCTTCGGACGTCACACTGTGCGAAGCCGCGGCGACCGAGCTGCTCGCTTGCGCCGCCGATATGGTGGCGCCGGGCGGCCTGCTCGTCTTCGCGGTGTGCTCGCTGGAGCCGGAAGAGGGGCCGGAACAGGCCGAAGCCTTCCTCGCGCGCCATCGCGATTTCAGGCGCGTACCGCTCGCGGCGAACGAGACCTTCGGGCATCCAGAATTCTTGAACGCCTCTGGCGATTTGCGCACCCTGCCCTGCCATTTGTCCGATCTGGGGGGCATGGACGGGTTCTACGCGGCGCGATTCAGGCGCAACTCATAGCCGTCCCAGCGCATAGGCGATCGCGAGATAGATCTTGCCCGTATCCGCGCTGAGAATGGACGGGGTGAGCAACCCCCCGCCGTCCCCCTCGCGCGCCCGCGCAAGCAGCGATTCGAATTCGCTCATATAGAGATTGGCGGCTTCGCGAAAACGCGTGTCTTCACGATAGGCGGCGGCGACGCGATCGACCGTTTCGGCGTCAATGGAGTCTGCAAGCTTGCGCGCGAATATGCCGCGATCGCCGCCCAAATAGAGTCGCCATTCCTCCTCGCTCGCCTGCGCCCCGCCGGCAAGGGCCTCAAGGTCGACGGCCAGATCGGAGAGCGCCGCCTCAAGCGCGCCCATCGCGGCCGCGGCTGCGGGCTTCAGGTCTCTGGATCTGTTCTCCTCGGTCTCGACCGCGGCGAGCAATTTGCTCATTTCCCAGCCTTTCGGCTCGGACTTCGGCGGCTTCTGCTTCGGTCGGCTGGTCAGCCTGCGCGCCAGCGAGAAGAGCCCGTCAGTTTCGGCGTCCTCCTGCGGTTGATCGACGATCCGGGGTGAAAGGCTGGGACGCGGCGCCGTGCGCGCTTGGATGGTGGAAAGCGTCCGCGCCGACAAATCGAGAATTTCTTCGGTCTCGGCGCGCACCATCTGGCGCACGCGTTGCGCTTCCTGTTGGGCCACTCCCGGAAGCGACAGAAGGTGCTGTTGGACTTCTTCGACCGCCGAACCGAGCGTAGCGCGGATTTCCTTGGCCTGCGCCGAAAGCTCGCCGGACGCGCGCAGCAGCTTCTCGCATTCAGCCATCGCCTCGCCGACCAGCGCGCGCGCATCGGTTTTCGCCTGCCCCGCCGTTTCGGCGATCAGCGTCTGCGCGCCGGCGCTGGCCTCGCGCAGCGAATCGAGCAACTTGGCGAGCATTGCGTTGGCCTGTTCGCTCGATTCCTTCAGCCGCTCCGATTCGCGGCTGAAGTTCTGGGTAAGCTGGGTGGCGCGCGCGGCGGCTCCGGTCATGATCTGCTCGAGACGCCGTTCGGTCGCTCCCGCTGCGGTCTCAAATTTCTGCGCTTCATTGGCCAGCGCCTCCACAGACTGGGCGATCGCGGCGCGCTCGCGCCCCAGCGCCGCCTCGAAGCCAACGCCTTCTTCCTTCAAGCGCGTCAACAGGTCGTTCATCGCCGCGCGATGCCGCTCGTGGCGGCCGAGCACGAATTCGGCGCGCGCCATGGATGCATCGGCGACCGCCTCGATCGCCTTGGCCTGCCGGTCGATCTCCACCGCGGCGAGCCTCGGGGCCTCTGAAGCCGTGGCCGTGGCGGCGCGAAATTCGGCGGCCTGGGCATCGAGCGCCTGGCCCGCGTTTTTCAGCGCAGTTTCGGCGGTCTCCATCAAGGCTTTGAGCTGAGCGGCCCGGCCCGCCACCGTCTCGCTCGCGCGCGACGCCGCTTCGGCGAGCGAGTTTGCGACCGCGTCAATACGTTCGCGCTCCTGCGTAAGACGCGCGGCCACGGCCTCGCCGCGCACCTCTGCGCGCGCGCCGGCCTGGTCGAGCTGAGCGACCTGGTTTTCCAGGACAGATTCAAGCGCGCGCACGCGCGTAAAGGCTCCGTCGAG
>DASZRM010000028.1:0-2487 GCA_035549135.1 Rhizomicrobium sp.
CGGCCCTGCAGCTCAGAGACGCGATTTCGTCCGCCGACGTGACCTCGTCGCAGCGCGCGGGCGCGACGGCGCTTCAGCTGGCGCTGGACGCGGTCGCGGCCGGCCGCGCGCGATCCCCGCTGGTGGTGGCGGGCGAACGGCGCAAGGCCCGCGCCGCCTCGCCTCAGGAGCTGAGCTTCGGCGACGCCGGCGCAGCGCTGGCGCTGGGCGGCGAGGGAGTCATCGCGCGCTTTGTCGGCGGCCATAGCGAGACGCTGGATTTCGTCGATCACTTCCGCGGCGAAGGCGACTCCTTCGACTATGGCTGGGAAGAGCGCTGGATCCGCGACGAAGGCTATTCGAAGATCGCGCCGCGCACGATCAAGGCCCTGCTCGAAAAGACCGGCGTCGCGGCGGCGCAGATTGAGCGCTTCATTCTGCCGTGCCCCTTCGCGCGGCTCGACCAGGCGATCGCCAAGCAATGCGGAATCGATCCGGCGAAGACCGCCGACAATCTCGCCGCCACCGTCGGCGACAGCGGCTCGGCGCATGCGCTCCTGATGCTGGCGCACGCGCTCGAAAGCGCAAGGCCGGGCGAGATGATCCTGATGGCGCAGTTCGGCCAGGGCTGCGACGCGCTCCTCTTCGAGGTTCAGCCGGCGATCGCCGATCTTCCGGCGCGGCGCGGCGTTTCGGGCTGGCTTTCCCGCCGCAAAGAGGAGACGAACTATCTCAAATATCTCGCCTTCAACGGCCTCATCGAGCTCGAAAAGGGCATGCGCGCCGAGGTCGACAAGCGCACGGCCCTGAGCGTCGTCTATCGCAAGAACGACATGCTGATGGGCCTCGTCGGCGGCCGCTGCCGGGTGTGCGGCACGGCCCAATTCCCGAAGACGCGGGTCTGCGTCAATCCGAACTGCAAGGCGGTGGACAGCCAGGACGACTACGGATTTTCCGAGCGCGCGGGCGAGGTGCTCTCCTGGTCGGCCGACTTCTTAACCTATTCGATGGACCCTCCGAATCATTATGGAATGATCACCTTCGCCGAGGGCGGACGCTTCATGGCCGACATCACCGACGTGGAGCAGGGCCAGATCGACACCGGCCAGAAGGTGCGCATGAGCTTTCGCGTCAAGGACCGCGACGAAAAGCGCGGCTTCGTGCGTTATTTCTGGAAGGCCGTCCCGGCCTGAGTTCACGAGGATCGTCCGATGTCCAGTCCCTCCGTCTACGCAGGCCCCAAGCCGCCGGCGACGCTGCCCATCGGCGCCGTCGCCATCGGAGCCCTCGCGCTCGGCGCCTTGGCGCTTGGCTTTGTCGCCGTCAATTGGCTGGTTGTGCGCCGCGCCTGGTTCGAGAAGCTCGAGATCGGCGATCTGCGAATCGGCCGGCTCAGCATCCGAAAGCCGCAGGATCAGGAGCCGGACTGGGGCTTCTGACCGGCGGGACGTTGCGCGCCGGCGGCTCCATGAGCTTGCGAAGCGGCCCGCGGCTTCGTAGTGCTCGCTCATGGCCCACGACGTCATAGTGCTCGGCCTTGGGGCGGTCGGCGCGGCCGCGGCCTATCAATTGGCAAAGCGCGGGGCCCGCGTTCTCGGAATCGACCGCCATGCGCCGCCTCACCGGATGGGATCCTCGCATGGCGGCTCGCGCATCACCCGGCTCGCGATCGGGGAGGGCGCGCACTATACGCCGCTTGTCCTGCGCGCCCACGAAATCTGGCGCGAGATCGAAGACGCCACGGGCGCCGATCTACTTTGCTGCAATGGCGGGCTGATCGTCTCCAGCCGCGCCACCAACGCGGTCACCCATGTGCCCGGCTTCTTCGACAATACGGTGGCGGCGGCGCGAAAATTCGGAATCGCTCACGAACTGCTCGATGCGTCCGAAATCCGCCGCCGCTTTCCCAACTTCGCGGCGGCGGACGAGGAGTTCGGCTATTTCGAGCCGAGCGCCGGATTTCTCCGGCCCGAATTGTGCGTTCACGCCCAATTGCAGCTGGCGCAGAGGCATGGCGCGGTCCTGCGTCTCGATGAGAGGGCGATCGCCATCCGCCCCGAGGCCGGCGCCGTCGCCGTCACGACCGACAAGCAACGTTACGAGGCGCACCGGCTGATCGTGGCGGCGGGGGCCTGGACGGGAGACCTGCTGGGCGCGCCGTTCTCGCGCTGGCTCAAGGTCTACCGCCAGGTGCAGTGCTGGTTCGCGCTCGACGCGGATGTGGCGGACTTCCGTCCGGATCGATTCCCGGTGTTCATCTGGGAGCTGCCCGCGGGCCGGCGAGGCGTCTACGGGTTTCCGGCCATCGACGGCGCGACCGGCGGCGTGAAACTCGCGAGCGAAAGCTTCGAACGTCCGATAACTCTCGACGAGCCGTGGCGCACGGTCGCCGAGGACGAGCCGGCGGACATGCACCGCAATTGCGTCGCGCCATATGTCAGGGGCGTCGCCTCCCGCTGCGTGAAGGCCGCGGCCTGTCTTTATACCGTCACGCCGGATTTCGGTTTT
>DASZRM010000029.1:0-17233 GCA_035549135.1 Rhizomicrobium sp.
TCGAGGACGCGGACGCCTTCGAGTTTCATCGGTCGACTTCCTTGCCGCGAATCGAGAATCGTGCCCAGTCTGCGGCTGGCGATTTCACTCTGTCGCGGAGCAAACTGCAATGAAGCAGGCCTATTGGAACAGGCTCGCGGACGCTTTCGAGACCGATGTCTGCGACATCACCCGCGAGGAGACCGCCGATCTGGTGAAGCGCCATGTTGCGCTGGCAAGGCCGAAACGCAGCGATCCGGTGCTTGTCGATCTCGGCTGCGGCGTCGGCACCTTTATCGAACGCTATGGGCCGCGCTTTTCGAAAGTGACCGGCGTCGAATTCGCGCCGCGCATCATCGCGCAGGCGATCAGGCGCTGCGCCGCGATGCCGAACGTGATGTGGAAGACGATGGACATTCCGCGCGCCGCGAAAGAGCTCGGCAGGTGCGCGGACCTGACCGTGTGCATGAATGTCATCACTTCCGCCAGCGCAGCCAAACGCGCCGCGCTCTGGTCGAGCCTCGCCCATGTCACGCGCAAGGGCGGCCACGCGCTGGTGGTCGTTCCCTCGCTCGAATCCGAATGGCTGGTGCGCGCGACGACGAAAGAGCGGCTCGAGCCGATCCGCAAAGGCGGATTGGTCAAGCGCGACGACGCCTGGCAGAAGCACTACGAACGCGCCGAGCTCGACCGCAATTTTCGCGAATACGGCTTCAGCCTGCGCCGCGTCGACCGCGCTCATTATTCCTGGAGCATCGAGGGCCTGCGAGAAACCAGGGCGCGGCGCATGCGCAGGCCGTGGGACTGGATATGCCTGGCGCGGAAGACCGAAATTCGTCCTGTCTATTCCTCCGCTTCCGTGTAGACGTATTCATGTTGGGCGTCACGCGTCGTCAGCGTGCGCTTTCCGTCCTTCTCGCCCACGACGAATTCGAACCCCTGAAGCGTGGGCGAGATGGTGATCAGGCTGATCGTGCCATCGTCGTTCTTGCGCGTGGCGACCTCGCTCCGCCACTCGTTCCGGCCCGCGCGCGCTTCGAGCGCTTTGCCGTTGCGGACAAGGTACAGGCTGCCGAGCGCGTCGTTGGCGTAATGCGCCGCAAGCTTGGTCACGACAGACCGATCCGCCGGAACGCCAAGGCGTTCGCGCGTTTTCCTGCGATCCGCCTCGATCTGTTCCGCGCCAGTCTTGAGCTGAGCCTCCGCAAGCGGCTTGCCGTCGAACAGGACTTCGAGCAGCTTGCGCATCAGCGGCCCGCGGATCGCATAACCGGGATCGGAATTGGTCAGGATCACCGCGCCGACGCCGTAGTCGGGCAACCACATCATGTCGCTGTGATAGCCCGCGAGATCGCCGCCATGATGGATCACCGTCACGCCCCAGCGCGTGTCGGCCATGAGGCCCATGCCATAGGTCACATCCTCGCCGACGATAACGTTGGGCCGGCGCCGTTCCATCAGATTAGCCTCGGACACGAGCCTTCGGCCGTCGGAAAGCAGGCCCTTTGCGAGCTCCATCATGACGTATTGCGCAAGGTCGTGCGGCGTCGTCCACATGCCGCCGGCAGGGCGCACGGGAACGACGGCGTAGTTCAGCGACATCGCTCCAAGCGCGGCATGCCCGTCAATATCGACGTCATGCGGACGGGCGTAATTGTCGTCGCTCATGGCGGCGGCGAAATCGAAGGTCGTCCGCGTCATGCCTAGCGGATCGAACACCATCTTCTGCATGGCGTCGTCGTAGGCCGCTCCCAGCTCTTTGCCCGGCTCCGCGATCTGGCCGCCGATGAACCCGGCGGCGGCGGCCATGAGATTGCTATACTGGAAGACCTCGCCGAACTGGCTCGTCGGCGCCATGCGGCTCAGTTGCCGCATTGCGGTCGCCGGCGTGTTGCCCTCGAAATTGAATATCCATTCGAAGTCTTCGCGCGGCATGCCCGTGCATGCGCAGATGAGATGCTTTATCTGCGCCCGGCGGGTTACTGCGGGGTCCGCGAGCCGGAATGCAGGATAAGCTTGCGTGACGGGTTCGTCCCAGCGCAACTTGCCTTGATCCGCCAACTCGGCCAGCAAAAGCGTGGTCATGGCCTTGGTGTTGGATGCGGCGATGAAGCGCGTGTTCGCATCGATCGCCGCGGATTTCCCGAGCTCGCGCACGCCCAGCCCGCCCTCATAAACGATTCTGCCGCCGTCGATGAAAGCCAGCCCGACGCCGGGCGCCTTGAGCAGGTCCATGCCGTGCGCGACGAAATCCTTCAGCTCCGCTATGCGCTGCGGGTCGAGAGCATGGGCGGTCTTGCCGGCGAAACTCTCCCGCGCATAGCCCTTCGGCCTCAGGCTTCCGACAATCTGGCCGATCGGTCCGCCGCGCTTTTCCGCCGTGCTCTGGCTTCCCTGCGCCATCGCGACCAGCCAGCTCGATCCCGCGCGCCAGGCATAGGCGGCGACAACCAGTTTCTCGTTCGGCGACACCTCGTAATCGTAGGCATGGCGTTCTTCCCAGCCGTTATAGGGAGACTGCGGCGTCGAAAGCCGAAGCGGGCGCTTGAAGCCGGGCTGGAACGCGCGCCAGCCAGCGGCGATCGCCGTGTCCGCGTCCTTGGCCGCTAGGTCCGTCAACGCAATCTTGAAGTCGCCTTCCGGCGGGGTCAGAACGACCAGCCGCCCGCTTGTCTCGCTTCCCCAGCCTGCGGGAATCGTAAACGTCGTGCCCGCCGCCGTCGCGCTGGGCGTATCGGCCGCAGCGATTTGCGGCGCCGCGTTTGCGGCGGCGCCGAACGCGAGCAGCGCGCAGAGAACCGCCAAGGATGTCCGGAACATTTGCCCGTCCTCCAATCGATCTCGCGACGATAGCATCCCGCGGCCATTTTGGCGCTCCGCTTCAGAAGCAAGCCTGCCGTCGCGATGTGACTGGCGCGGCCGGCTTGAGCCGGCGGGTCGCGGCGCTATCCTGTGAATGCCTGCAAGCCGGTCTGGGCGCGGCCGAGGATCAGCGCATGAACGTCATGCGTGCCCTCATAGGTGTTGACCGCCTCGAGATTGAGCACATGGCGGATGACGCCGAATTCGTCCGACACGCCGTTGCCGCCATGCATGTCGCGGGCTTCCCGCGCGACGGCGAGCGCCTTGCCGCAATTATTGCGCTTCATCAGTGAGATCGCGGGCGGCGCGGCCCGACCCTCGTCCATCAGACGGCCGAGTCGGAGCGAACCGAGCAGGCCGAGCGTGATTTCGGTCTGCATGTCGGCAAGCTTCTTCTGGATGAGCTGATTGGCGGCGAGCGGACGGCCGAACTGCTTGCGGTCCATCGTGTATCGCCGCGCCGCGTGCCAGCAGAATTCCGCAGCGCCCATGGCGCCCCACGAAATGCCGTAGCGCGCGCGATTGAGGCAGCCGAACGGGCCGGAAAGTCCGCGCACATTGGGAAGCAGACTGTCCTCCGGCACGAGGCAATCCTCGAGAACGATCTCGCCGGTGACAGAGGCGCGCAGTGAGAACTTGCCTTCGATCTTCGGCGTCGAAAAACCCCTGGCGCCGCGTTCGACGATGAAGCCGCGAATGTCGCCGTCGAGCTTGGCCCACACGACGGCGATGTCGGCGATCGGCGAATTGGTGATCCACATTTTTGCGCCGTTGAGGCGGAATCCCGCGCCGTCCTTCACTGCCTTTGTCGCCATCGAACCCGGATCGGAACCGTGATCGGGCTCGGTCAGGCCGAAGCAGCCGACGAATTCGCCGCTCGCAAGCTTGGGCAGGTATTTGCGCCGCTGCTGCTCGCTGCCATAGGCGAAGATGGGATGCATCACCAACGAGGACTGCACGCTCGCCGCTGAGCGATAGCCGCTGTCGACGCGCTCGATCTCACGGGCCACGAGACCGTAGGAGACATAGTTGAGTCCCGCGCCGCCATAGGTTTCCGGAATGGTGGGGCCGAGAAACCCCATGTCGCCCATCTCGCTCATGATGGCGCGGTCGAAGGTTTCATTGCGAAATCCGTCACGGACGCGCGGCATCAGCTTTTCCTGGCAATAGGCGCGCGCGCTGTCGCGCACCAGACGTTCGTCCTCGCTCAGCTCCGCTTCGAGCAGAAGCGGATCGGCCCAGTCGAACGGGTTGCTATCGATGGCGTGCTTGTTGTGCGTCTTTTCGGCGGCGCTCATGGAATACCTCGCGATGTGCGGGGTATAGCCGCGGGCGCCGAAGGGCGCAAACCGGCTACTCAGCGGCCCAGATGCTGCGCCAGGAACGCTTCCGTTTCCCGCAGCACGGCTAGGCGCGCGCTCCGGAGCTTCAAAGGGCGGCCGCGCCGCCGTGACCATCGACGATCCATTGCACCGTATTCTTCGAGCCCGAAGCGATTTCCTTCTGGCTGTTGTCCTCCACATTGACGCGATACAGATCGACGGGCTCAAGCGCCGAAAAATGGCTGCCGTCCGGCGAGAGATGGACGTCGGCTATCGCGGGCAAATCTCCGAACGCCTCGACAGGCGGAGGCGCGGCCCGCGCAGCGCTCACCATTGAAGTTGCAAGCAGGCTCGCGCCTGCGGCGCACAGTTTCGAGTTCACGGAGATTCCCTCGCCCGACTTTGGGGCCACTCTGCAACAACCATATGGTGAAGAGCGAGAGGTTTGACGCCGGCGGTCGAAAAAGCCGCCGCGTGTTGCATTCACGCCGCGAGGAATTCCAGCACGGCCTGCTTGTAAACCTTGTCGCCGACCGCGGTCATGTGGTCGCGCCCCGCGACCGTGACCGCGCGGCCGTTGGCAAACGCGTCCGCAAGCCCATCCGGCGATCCGGTCAAGATATCCTTTTCGCCGCAGACGACGAGCACATCGTTCTTCCAGCCGCCGAACGCATCACGCGAATAGACCGTGCGCTCCTTGCGCATGCAGGCCGCGAGAGCGGCTAGATCCTTTCCTTTCTGGCCGGCGAAGAGCCGAAACTGCCGCTGGACCGGATCTGTCAGCGACGATGGGTCAGGCGTCTCGAGCGCATCGGCGATCGCCGCGCGCCGCTGCGGCGCATCTGTGAAGTAGGTTTCGCCGACGCCCGCTATCACCGCGCGCCGCGCCAGATCCGGCCGGCGCATCATCAGACCCATGATCAGCATTCCGCCCATCGAATAGCCCATTACGTCGGCGGCGCTAAGGCCGGCCTCGCTCATGACCTTGACGATATCGTCCACCATGCGGTCCCCATAGGCCTCTGGATCATGCGGCTTGTCGCTCTCGCCATGCCCGCGGCAATCCAGGGCCACGACGCGACGTCCAGCCTGGGTCAGGGCGGCATACCAACCAGGCCCGCGCCAGTTCTGCGCTCGGTCCGACGCAAATCCATGAACCAGAACGATCGGCTCACCCTCGCCCACGATTTCATAGGCGATGCGCCGACCATCATTCCCCTGGGCAAACTTCGTCATAGGACCCACTCCCGGCCGGAACTTCGCAAAGCCGCGTCCGGCTGTCTATGATCGGACGTCCTGTTTTAACGGAGCGCGCATGAGCCTGGACTCGTTGAAAAAGCAGGTCTGTTCGGCGATCGACGCCATGCGCGAGGAGCTGCTTTCCGCAAGCCACGCCATCCACGCCGAACCCGAATTGGCGCTCGAGGAATTCAAAGCGGCGAGGCGGCTCGCCGATGCGGTCGAGTCCAACGGCATCGCCGCGCAACGCGGGGCCTTCGGGCTTGATACCGCCTATGCGGCGGAATTCGGCAAGAAAGACGGCCCAACGGTCGCGATCCTCTCCGAATACGACGCGTTGCCGGGCATTGGCCATGCCTGCGGGCACAACATCATCGCCACCGCCGGCTTGGGCGCGGCGATGGCGCTTTCGAAGCTGAGCGGCCGGCTGCCCGGCCGCGTGCGCTATCTCGGAACGCCGGCCGAAGAGCGCTATGGCGGCAAGGAATTGATGGCGCGCGCGGGCGCGTTCGAGGGCGTCGATGCGGCGATGATGATCCATCCTTCCAACATCAATCTCATCACCATGCCTTGCATTGCGATTTGCGACGTGGAGGCGATCTTCCACGGTCGCGCCTCGCACGCCTCAGCGATGCCCCATCGCGGCTTGAATGCGCTGGACGCCGTCGTCACCGCCTATCAGGCCATCGCCCAGCTGCGACAGCACATCAAGGGAACGGACCGCATTCACGGGATCATCACCGACGGAGGCCTTGCGCCCAACATCGTTCCCGAGCGCGCCGCCTGCCGCTTCTATGTTCGGGCCGTCAACGCGCAGGAGCTGGCCGAACTCAAGCCGCGCGTCCAGGCTTGCTTCGAAGCGGGGGCGCTGGCGGCCGGCTGTCGTCTTGAGACCCGATGGGGCCAGAGCGACTATCTCGATCTCAAAACCAATTGGCCGATGGCGGAAGCCTATGAGAAGAACGCCCATGCGCTGGGCGTAGAATTCTTTCCCCTCAAGGACCTGCCGCCGGGATACGCCGGATCGACCGATATGGGCAATGTCAGCCATCGCGTGCCTTCGATTCATCCCTGCCTTGGCGTGGCGCCGTTCAATGTGATCATCCACAATGCGGAATTCGCGCGCCACGCCGTGTCCGAAAAGGCCGATCGGGCGGTGCTGGACGGCGCCAAGTCGATGGCGATGACGGCCCTCGACCTGATGGCCGATGGCGCGGTTCTGGCCCGCGCCAAGGCGGATTTCGCCGCAAGCGAGGACGTCTCGCGCCTCGCGATCGAAATTTCGCGGGGACTGACGGGCCACGATCACGGACGCTCGCATGGCGGGTGCGGCTGCGCGTGAGGACCTGGCTCACCGTTGCAGCGGTCAATGGCGGCCTCGCCGTGGCGCTCGGCGCGTTCGCGGCGCATGGGCTTTCGCAGCGCCTCGATCCGGGCGCGCTGTCGCTGTTCGAAACCGGGGCGCGCTATCAGATGTATCACGCGCTGGCGATCGGACTCTGCGCTTTCGCGCTGCAATCCCCCGCCAGGCGCGCCGCCATCTGGGCCGCAAGCCTGTTCCTCGTCGGCGTCGCGCTGTTCTCGGGCTCGCTCTATGCGCTGGCGCTGACCGGCTGGCGCGCAATTGGTTTCGTGACCCCTGTCGGCGGCGTCCTGCTTCTCGCCGGTTGGGCGCTGCTCGCGCTCGCCGCTTGGCGATTGAAGCCATGAGCGGCGACGAGCGCATTCTCATAGCCGGCGCCGGCATTGCCGGGCTCGGCGCTGCGCTTGCGCTCGCCGACGGCCGCCGCCGGATCACGATCGTCGACCGCGATCCGCCCCCGCCCGCCGGCGGAGCGGAAGAGGCGTTCAACGACTGGAGCCGGCGCGGCGCGACGCAGTTGCGTCACAGCCATGTCTTTCTGGGGCGGCTCACGACCCTCATCCGGGAGCGTTATCCGAAGTTGCTCGAAGCGTTGCTCGCCGCCGGAGCGCGCATCTTCACCTTCGAGGACGGTCTGCCTCCGCCGTTGAGAGCGGCCTACCGCCCGCGCGCGGGCGACGAAAACCTCGCGATCCTGTTCAGTCGGCGCACGACCTTGGAGCTGGTCATGCGCCGCTACGCGGCCGAGCTACCGCAGGTGAGCCTTGTCGACGACGCGGGCGTGCGCGCGGCGCTCATCGCGCGCGACGCATCCGGGACGCTGCGGGTCGAAGGCCTGATTGTCGAGCGCGGCGTAACGACAAGCGAAATGAGGGCCGACATCACCGTCGACGCCACGGGCCGCAATACCTCCTTCCCCGACTGGCTGCGCAACGAAGGCGCGCAAATCGACGAGGAAGACTCTGCTGCGGGCATTCTCTATTTCACCCGCCACTATCGCCTGCGGCGAGACGAAACCGAGCCGGCGCGCGACGGCACGCCAGGCGCCGGCGATCTCGGGTACATCAAGTTCGGCGTGTTTCCCGCCGACAACCGGCATTTCTCGGTCACGCTGGCGGTTCCTGAGATCGAGACCGAACTTCGCCTGGCGATCGCGCGCGCCGAAACCTTCGATGCAGCGTGCGCGCAGATTCCAGGCTGCGCAAGGTGGATCGATCCCATCCGCGCCGAACCCGCCAGCGCGGTTTACGCCATGGGCAACCTCAGAAATGTCTGGCGGCGTTATGTCCACGCTGGCGCGCCGCAGGCGCTGGATTTTTTCGCCATCGGAGATTCGGCCATTCGCACAAATCCGCTTTACGGACGCGGTTGCTCCGCCGGAATCGTTCACGCCCATATTTTGCGCGATGCGCTCGAAGTGAGCTGCAATCCGCGAACGCGCGCGCTCATCTTCGATGCGGAGACTCGCAAGGCTCTGCGGCCCTATTATGACGCCATGGCCAGACAGGACGCTCAAGCCATACGCCGCGCCGTGCGCGAGCGAGATCCGGACCGCCGGCCCGGCCTGCGCGCGCGCGTCGCCAAGTCGTTGGTCGAAGACGCGATCAACCCCGCGACCCGAGGCGACCTCGAGACGCTGCGCGCTTTCTCGCGCGCGTTTCACATGATCGATCCGCCGAACCAATGGCTGAAAAATCCGGCAACCATCGTCCAGCTTCTGCAATTCTGGGCGACGCCGAGACAGATCAAGCAAAGCCGCGGACACTATCCGCCCAGATTCGGCCCCGATCGCGCAGAGATGCTCGCCAAACTCAACCTTGCCGCCTGATTGGAGAAAGTCATGGATTTCCCAGAGCCGACGATGATCAAGACCAATGGCGTCGATATGGCCGTCTATGAGGCGGGACCGAAGAGCGGCCTGCCCGTGGTGCTTTGCCACGGATTTCCGGAACTGGCCTATTCCTGGCGGCATCAGCTGCCGGCGCTCGCCGCCGCAGGTTATCGCGTGCTTGCGCCGGATCAGCGCGGCTACGGACGCACCGGCCGGCCCGCGGCGGTCGAAGACTACGACATGGCGCATCTGACTTCGGACCTGGCCGGAATGCTCGACGTCTTCGGACTGAAAGATGCGGTGTTCGTCGGCCACGATTGGGGCGGGTTGGTCGTCTGGCAAATGCCGATCTATCGGCCGGGCCGAGCGCGCGGGGTCATCGGCGTCAATACCCCCTTCTTTCCACGCCCGCCCATCGACCCGATCATGGGATTGCGGGCGATGCGCGGCGACAACAACTATGTCGTCTTTTTCCAGAAGCCGGGCGTTGCGGACGCCATCCTGGCCAAGGACGTGGCCAAAACCTTCCGTTTTTTCATGCGGCGAGGAATGGTGACCGCGAAGGAATTCGAGTCCCTGCCGCAGGAAATGAAGAACTTTGAGCTCGTTAAAGCCATAGAGGAGGACGAAAAGGGGTGGAGGGGCCGAGTCTTCCTGAGCGATGAGGAGATGGCGTTCTTCGTCGAAACTTATAAGCGAACGGGCTTTACCGGCGGCATCAACTGGTATCGCAATCTGACCCGGAACTGGGAACAGAGCGGCGCCATGGAGCAGACCGTCCCCGTTCCCGGTCTTATGATCATGGCCGAGGACGACGTGGTCCTGCCGCCATCATTGACCGAGGGCATGGAGCGTTTCGTGCCGGACCTCGAACGCGTCCTTATCAGGGATTGCGGCCATTGGACCCAGCAGGAAAAACCGGAAGAGACCAGCCGCGCAATGATAGACTGGCTGAAGCGCCGCTTCGGCTAGCCGCTTCAAAGCCGCGCGGGGTTCTGCGATGATCCGCCCATGGCGGATTCGACCGATGTTCTCGACACCTTTTCCTATGCCGCGCCCGACGATCCGCGGCTGAAGAAATTCGTCATTCGGCTGATCGAGCGCATGACCGGCCAGCCCTATCTGCGCTGGCTCTACGAAGACTATCGCAACAACCCCGTGCCGGGCGAGACGTTTTGGGATTCGGCGATCCGCCGACTCGAGCTGAAGCTGGTCTGCGACGAAAGCAAACTCGCGGCATGGCCCAAGACCGGTCCCCTCGTCGTCGTTTCGAACCACCCGTTCGGCGTTCTCGACGGCGTGGTGATCTGCCATCTGGTGTCGCGCGTGCGGAAGGATTTCCTGGTGCTTACCAATTCTGTCCTTTATCGCGCGGAAGAAATCCGTCCGTTCCTTCTGCCGGTCGATTTTGCGGAAACCGAAGAAGCGCTCAAAACCAATCTCGCCACGCGCGCGAAAGCCAAGGCGCATCTTCAGGCCGGCGGATGCCTGGTGGTCTTTCCGGCCGGCGGCGTCTCGACCACGCCGACGGTGTGGCACAAACGCGCCATCGACACGGAGTGGAAGACGCTGACGGCGCGCCTCATCAGCCAGGCCAAGGCGCCGGTGGCGCCTGTCTATTTCGCCGGCCAGAACAGCCGGCTATTTCAGCTGGCAAGCCATGTGAGCATGACCTTGAGGCTATCGCTTCTGTTCAAGGAGGTGCATGACCGCATCGGAAGCGAGATCCGCGTGCGCATCGGCGACATCATTCCTTACGACAAGTTGGCGACGATTTCGGACCGCCGCACGTTCATGGATCATCTGAAGAGCGCCACCTACGCATTGGGCGCCGACACGCCCAATCCGCCAAAATCCAGAGTGAAGCGTCCCCGCCGCGCGCCGAAGCATGGAAAACCTTTCGCGGCCAGGCCGGCATGAGCGCCCAACCGCGCGTCGGCCTGTTCGTCACCTGCCTCGTCGACCTGACGCGACCGCAGGTTGGCTTCGCCGCCGTGAAGCTGCTCGAAGCCGCCGGCTGCGACGTGACGGTTCCGGCCGCGCAGACCTGCTGCGGTCAGCCGGCCTGGAATTCCGGCGCGGACAAACACGCGCGGGATATCGCGCTAAAGGTCGTCGAGGCGTTCGAAGGCTTCGACTATGTCGTCGCGCCCTCCGGCTCCTGCGCCGGCATGATCAAGCGGCACTATCCGCAGGCGCTTAATAACGATCGGCGCGCGCTTGCTCTTGCCGCGAAGACACACGAACTCATCTCGTTCCTGGTCAATGTGCGAGGGATGACGTCGGTGGCCGCGCGGCTCAGGGCGCGCGCGTGCTATCACGATTCCTGCTCCTCTCTGCGCGAGATGAATGCGCGCGTCGAGCCGCGCAAGCTGCTTGGCTCCGTCGAAGGCCTTGAACTGAAGGACCTGACGGACGGCGAGGTCTGCTGCGGATTCGGAGGGCTGTTCAGCGTCAAATACCCAGAAATCTCCGAACGCATGGCCAACGACAAGATCGCCGACGCCGAGGCGACCGGGGCGGACTTGCTGATCGGCGCCGATCTCGGCTGCCTACTTCACCTTGCCGGACGCATGAAGCGTCGGGGCAAGACGATGAACGTCCGCCATGCTGCGGAGGTCCTTGCAGGCATGGGCGACGAGCCCGGGCCATGAGCGCCGATCCGCGCGCATTCCAGAGTGCGGCGCGCGCGGCGCTTGGCGATCCGGGACTGCGCGCTGCGCTTGGGCGGCTGAAGACCCATTTCGCGCATAAGCGCCAGATTGCAATCGAAGCCTATGGCGATTTCGAAACCTTGCGCGAGGCGGGCCGGGCGATCCGCGACCGCGCCGTCGCCAATCTCGACGGCCTGCTCGAAACATTCGAGCGCAGCGTCGTCGCGCGCGGCGGCCAGGTCCACTGGGCGCGGGATGCGGCGGAGGCGCAGCGGATCGTGCTCGGCATCCTGCGCGAAGCCGGCGCCCGGACCGTCACCAAGGGCAAGTCGATGGTCAGCGAGGAAATCGGGCTCAACCCGTTCCTGGAGGCCAACGGGATAGTCCCCGTGGAAACCGATCTCGGCGAATACATCATCCAGCTGCGCAAGGAACCGCCCAGCCACATCATCGCGCCCGCTTTTCATCTGCATAAGGAACAGGTCGCCGACACGTTCCGCGAAGCGCATGCAGAGCTCGATCCGTCGCGCCCACTCGACGAACGCCAGGCGCTGGTCGGAGAGGCGCGCGCCATGTTGCGCGCGCGGTTCGAAACCGCCGACGCGGGAATCACCGGCGCGAATTTCCTCTCGGCCGCGGAAGGCGCGGCGGTCATCGTCACCAATGAGGGCAATGGCGACCTGACGCGTCTTCTGCCGCGCACCCATATCGTGCTCACCGGCATCGAAAAGGTCGTAACCGACCTCGACGAGGTTGCGGTTCTTCTGAGGCTTCTGACGCGTTCGGCGACGGGGCAGGAAATTTCGTCCTATGTCTCGATCATGTCCGGTCCGCGCGAGCGAGAGGGCGGCGAAGGTCCGACGGCGTTCCATGTCGTACTCGTCGACAACGGCCGCTCGAAGCTGATCGGGACCGAGGCGCAGGACGTCCTGCGCTGCATCCGCTGTTCGGCCTGCCTCAACCATTGCCCCATCTACGGCGCCGTCGGCGGGCACGCCTATGGCGCGACCTATCCGGGCCCCATCGGCGCGGCGCTCAATCCCGGCATGATGGGCGTGGCCGCGGCCAGCCACCACGTCAACGCCTCGACCTTCTGCGGGCGCTGCGCGGAAGTGTGCCCGGTGAAAATCCCGCTGCCGACGATCATGCGGCATTGGCGCGCGAGGGAATATGCCGAGGGTCTTCAGCCGCGCATGCAAAGAATGGGTCTCTTCCTCTGGGCCTTCGCGGCGAAGCGGCCGGCGCTCTATCGCCTCGGCGCGCGGATCGCGGCGCGGCTCCTGCGGCGCATCGCGCGCGACGGAGCGGTGCGGGCGCTGCCGCTGATGAAGGGCTGGTTCGCCGTGCGCGACTTCCCCGCGCCCGAGGGGCAAACATTTCAGGAGCAGTGGGCAAAACGATGAGCGCGCGCGAAGCGATCCTGGCGGACATTCGCGCGCGGAAGCGGTCCGCTGCGCAAGGGCCGCAATCTTATCGTCCGTCATTCCAGACGCCCGATCTCGTCGCCTCCTTCGCCGACAAGGCGCAAGCCGCCAATACCGAGATTCGGATATTGGAGAGCGAGGCCGAAATTCCAACCGCGGTTGCCGAGATTTTGCGCGCCCGCAATCTCGCGGCGCGGATTCATCTGCCGCCGCAATCCGATCTCGCCGAGGCCGCATGGACGATCGCGGTCGAGAGATCGGCGCCCGGGCCGGACGATACGGCGCTGACGCGCGCGCCCATCGCCATCGCCGAAACCGGAACGCTGGCGCAGCCGGCGCGCGAAACGTCGCCGGCGTCGTGGCATTTCCGGCCGGGCTTCGAGATCGCCGTTCTCAAGACCTCCGACATCGTCGCGCATTTCGAGGATGTCGTTGCGAAATTGAAGGCGGCGAATCTGCCCGCCACGGTCAACCTGATTACCGGTCCCTCGCGCACCGGCGACATCGAGCAGACCCTCGAACTCGGCGCGCACGGCCCCAAGGCGCTGGCGGTGCTGATCGTCAGGGACTGATGCCCAATTGCTTTCGCGCGAACTCGCCGACGGTTTTGTAATCCGCCTTGCCGTTCGGCGCGCGCAGGTGCACGGCGGCGACGAGAATGCGCTTGGGAGTCTTGTAGCCCGCAAGCTGGGCGCGCACATGCCGGCGCAGTTGTTCCTCGTCGAATTTCGACCCGTTGACGAGCGTGACGACCGCGGTGACCGCCTGTCCCCATTTCTCGTCCGGCACGCCGAGCACCAGGGCGTCCTCCACGGCGGGATGGGTCTTGAGCGCCTCCTCGACCTCTTCGGGAAACACCTTCTCGCCGGCGGTGTTGATGCAGTTGCTGCCGCGGCCGAGCAGCGTAATCGCGCCGTCCTTCTCGACGATCGCGTAATCGCCCGGAATCGAATAGCGCTTGCCGGCGATGGTGCGGAAGGTGCGGCGCGTTTTCGCTTCGTCCTTGTAGTAGCCGAGCGGGAGCGCGCCGCCGAGCGCCACGAGCCCGGCTTTGCCGCTGCCCGGCTCGATGGGCTCGTCGTTTTCGTCGATCACGATGGCGTTTTCGAGAAGGGTGAAGTCCGCGGTCTTGGTTTGCCCGTCCTTGGTGGTCGTCGAAAGACCGATGCCCATGGCCTCGGTCGAGGCGAAGCTGTCGCTGAGCACGACTTGCGGCATGTGACGGATGAGACCCTGCTTGACCTCCGCGCTCCACATCGCGCCGGACGATGTGATGCCTGTCATTTTCGAAAGATCGTAGCGGCCGGGCTCCTCGTCGAGCGCGCGCAGCAGCGGCCTGGCGAACGGATCGCCGACGATCGCCATCGCAGTTGCGCCGTGGCGCATGGCGGCCCTCCAGACCTCGTGCGGATCGAAGCTTGCGCCCTCCACGGTAATCACGCAGCCCCCCGACATCATGGTGGTGAGCGTCGTGATAAGCCCCGTGCCGTGCATCTGCGGACAGGCGGGAATGGTTCGCGGCTGGACCGGCGCCATTTTCACCATGGCGCAGAACTGTTCCATCGTCGCCGGCCGGACGCCCAGCGTGCGGTGCATGCGATTGAACCACAGCTCCATCAGATCGCCATGGGCGTAGATCACGCCCTTGGGCATGCCGGTCGTGCCGCCGGTGTAGATGAAAAGCTGGTCCTCGTTCGAGCGCGCGATGCCGAGGCGCGCGCCGTCGCCCTTCGTCGCCAGCGTTTCGTAATGCTCGGCAAACGAGGCGACGCCGGCGTCGTTCACCTCGATGAAGGTCTTGACCTTGGGCAGCTGGTTGTGGATCTGCGCCACCGCGTCACGGAATTCGCGCTGGTAAATCAGCGTCTGCGCATCCGAATTGTCGAGGATGTAGCGCACCTCGTCCGGCTTGTAGCGGTAATTGACGTTCACATGCGTCAGCCGCGCCAGGAAACAGGCGCCCAGCGCTTCAGAATATTCGATCGAATTGCGAAGATAGAAGGCAACCTTGTCGCCGGGCCCGGCGCCGTGCGCGATCATGGCGCGGGCGAGATTGTTCATGCGCCGCGTCGCTTCGCCCCATGACACGACCCTGTCGCCATGCGCAAACGCCGGCGCCTCGGGCGAGACCGCATTCGAAACCGCTTCCAGAAGATCGCCGTAGTTCCAGGGCATGCCGTTCGATCCGTGACGCCCCCACCCTTCGAAAAACTCAGGGAGAGGATTTGAGAAAATTCCTAATGCTGAGCCTTTCGAAGCATGAGGGTGGCGAGGTGTTTCAGGAGGTGAGCTCCCTGCGAATTGCGGACGAGCTTGCCCCTGGCGTCGATTTCTTCCGCGCCCTTGCCGGAGACCTTGCCGACCGCGGCGATCGTGCCGTCCTTTACCGCGACGTCGCCTTCATGGAGCGCGCCGCCCGCGCCATCGGCGATGTTGCCGCCACGAACGACAAGATCGAAGTCCGCCGTCATGCCAGTCTCTCCAGCGCGGCCGTCACCGCAGCGGTCTTTTCCCAGACGACCATGTGGCCGGCTTCGGGGATGACGGCGAGCTCGGCGCCCGCGATGGCCCTCTTCCACGCTTGCGCATAGACCGGCGCGATCAGCCTGTCGTCGTCGCCCCAGACGAGCAGCGTCTTCGCGCGGATACGATAGAGTCGCTGCGCCAGACCGCGGTCCGGAACAGGAAAGAGGATTTTTCCCGCCATGCCGAGCTGGCGCGCATTGGCGACGAGAAATCCCTTCAGCCATTCGAGATTGTCGAAGTCGACGCCTTGCGTCATCAGCGCCGCGCCCGCTTGCGCATCGTGGAACAGGAGCGGCGGATATTCGTAAGGCATGGTCGAGAAGAGATCGGGTATGGGATGCGCGTCGAGCCACAATCCCGCCGGCGCGATCAGCGCAAGCCGCGAGAAGCGATGGTTGTCCAGCGCCGCCATCTCGGCCGCGATCATGCCGCCCATCGAATGGCCGCAGAGGATGGGGTCTTTCAGACCCAGCGCATCCACCACATCGAGCGTATGCAGCGTGATGTCGAGCATGTCGCGCAGCTCGGGCGCTTCCTCGCTGTCGCCGTAACCGGGCATCAGCGGCGCATAGACGCGATACTTCTCCGCCAACGCGGCAAGGAACGGATCCTCGCCGGTCAATCCGCCCGCGCCATGCAGGAACACAAGCGGCAAGCCATCGCCAGCTTCGAAATAACGAACTGGCACGTGATAAGTCTGGACAGTTTTCAGCTCGATGGTCATTCCCACCCTCCCCTTGAGGGAGGGTCGAAATCTGCGGGACGCAGATTTCGGGGAGGAGTCTCCGTGAGGCGGTTACCCCCCACCGAAAAATCCTCACGGATTTTTCGGCTCCCCCTCAAGGGGGGAGCGGAAAAGAAACGCAACCTCACTTCCACTTGCATCATGCTTTTACTCCGCCGCCACGGCTTCACGCGGGAGCGAGCCGGGCGTGACCTGCCTGATCGGATGGCACCAGAAGCGGCCATCGTCCTTCCATTCGGGATAGAGGCCGCGCAGCTTCGGCATCACCTTCTCGGCGAAGAGCTTCGTCGAATGCATGCACTTCTCTTTCGGCATGTCGCCGACATGCATGAGGCAGAAGATGTTGCCGACACGCAGCGTCTTGATCAGCTCTTCCATGCGCTGACGAACGGTCTCCGGCGACCCGGCGATGACGTGTCCGCCTTCGGTCAGCTCCTTCCAGGTGATCTCGCCCCAGCCCTTGGGCGGGGCGTATTGCGACAGCGCGCCGGTCTGGATCGTCTTGATCGTGCGATAGCCCGGCGCATCGGCGAAGCCCGGAAACACATGCAGGCAGCGATTGTAGAAATACGAGACGTGCTTTGAATACAGCCGCTCCGCTTCCTCATCCGTATCGGCGACGAGAATCGTCTGTGCGAACCCCGCCCGATATGGCGAGTCGTCGGGCGCCTTACGCTCGGCGACGCGGTTCCAATAGCCATCCATCAGCGCCTTGGCGCGGATGTATCCGCTGAAACTGAGATAGGAATAGGAATAGGTGTTGTCGATGCAGAAATCGTAGGTCTCGACGCTGCCGCCGCCGGGAATATGCACCGGCGGATGCGGCTGCTGGATCGGCCGCGGCCAGATGTTCACATGGCGCAATTTGTTGTAGCGGCCGTTGAAGGCGAAGGGCTTGCGCTCGGTCCAGGCGCGAATGATGAGGTCGTGCGCTTCGGCATATTTCTCGCGCGTCAGCGCGGGGATCTGGCCGTAGCAGAAATTCGTATCCATCGACGTGCCGACGGGAAAGCCCGCCACCAGGCGCCCGCCCGAGATGCAGTCGAGCATCGCGAACTCCTCCGCCACGCGGATGGGCGGATTGTAGAGCGCGATCGAATTGCCGAGCACGACCAGAGCCACGTCCTTCGTGCGCCGCGCCAACCCCGCCGCGATGATGTTCGGAGACGGCATGATGCCGTAGCCGTTCTGGTGATGCTCGTTCACGCCTATGCCGTCGAAGCCGAGCGTGCCCGCATATTCCAGAAGGTCCATATAGGTGTTGTAGACCTCGTGGCTCTTCACCGGA
>DASZRM010000030.1:0-5962 GCA_035549135.1 Rhizomicrobium sp.
TAGACGCGATCGTAACGCGTCATCCCAAGGCGCCGGGCCCCGCATGCTTCGAGGCTCGTTTCGCCGGCGCCTCAGCATGAGGCGGGCCGGCCTCGAAGGATGACGAACGTTCCGTGCAGACGGAAATTGCTCTAGCGCCCCCCGCCCAAAATCGCCTTCCGGCGTTCGAGGCTTTCGCGCGGCCATAGCGTCTTCATGTCGTAATAGACTTCGAAGGCGGGAATGTCCGGCGGAAGCCCGACCCAGGGCTGCTTGGAGCGCGTGAAGATGTGGACGTCGGGCTTCAGCGCCTTGGGATCCTCAAGCGTGCCCACGCGCACGAAGCGCAGAACGCCGCGCCGCCCGTAATCGCTCCACAGAGCGGTCTGACAATCGGGGCAGCGATAGATGTCGTGCGGGCGGCCGCTGTCGGTCGGCACGGTCACGGCGACGGGCGCGCCCGATAGCAGCTCGATCCGGTCGGTCTCGATCAGCGCGTTCAGCGCGAAGGCGCCGCCGGTCTGGCGCTGGCAATCCAGACAATGGCAGCAATGCACGAACATCGGCGCGCGCGTCAGCTGATAGCGCACCGCGCCGCAGGAACATCTGCCTTCCAGCGAACCACCCATATCCCCTCTCGATCGTGAGCGAACGAAGCCGGCTTCCGCGCCTTGCTTCGGCCGGAGCCCGGACGAACCGGTCCGGCAGCGTATATCCGCGCCAGGAAATCCGAAACCGGTCATCCCTCGGACGACGGCCGCATCGCCTGCCGGCTAGAGCTTTGGGGCGAATGCGGCGTGAACCAGGAACATCTCGCCTCGATCCCGATCTTGCGCCTGCTCATAACGAGCGATGACCTCCGCCAAATCCGCCGATAGCGAAATTCTCTGTTCGGCGGTGAGGCTCAGAACTTTCCAATAATCGAAAGCGCGCGAGCTCCTTCCCCTTCCGCTGGAATCGATCAGGCGAACCTTCATCTGTCCGGCTTCGTCGAAATGAAAGAAGAGCGACATCTCTCCCCGGTTGGCCTGTCGGGTCAGGGATTCGCGCAATTCACGCGACCATTTCTCTCCGGCGGGCTCCGGCACATCGGCGAGGCTGACGAGGAACGACCCGGCGATCGCGCGGTAGTAGCGGATCGGCCTTCCGGACCGCCGTTGGACCCGGCTGACGCGGACCAATCCGCTGCCCTTCAGCAACGCCAGATGATAGTGGAGCTTGGACAAAGGCTGCCCCAAATCGCGCGCCAATTCTGTAAGGCTGCGCTCGCGCCGCGCGCACGCCATCAGCAGCCGGGAGCGCACGGGATGATCGATCGCGGCGGCCTGCTTTCCGGCGCGGATGCGATAGGCCGTACTTTGGTCGGGCGGTTTCATTTGAAGTAGAGCCTCCGCTAACCGTTGCGGGAAGACAAGTTCCAGCCACCGGGCGAAGGAGAGTTTCTTCCGATGAAAAAGTTGACGTTCTGGTTCGTGTCAAGCGCCGCCGCCCTCACCCTTGCGTTCACGGGAGCCGGCCGGCCGGCGACGGCTTCCCCCGGCGACGCGCTCCTGGCGGCAGGCGACTTTGCCGCGGCGGATCGGGCCTACGACGCGGCGGTCAAAGCTTGGCCCTCCGATATTTCCGCGGAAGTCGGGCTCGCGCGCGTGCGCCTCTACGAGAACCGCAACGACGAGGCCATCGCCCTGGCGCGAAAGGCGCTGGCGGCTCAGCCGGACAACGCCCTCGCCAAACAGATCCTTGGAAGCGCCCAGCAGCGCCAGTCCGATTTCGCGGCCGATCGATATCGCAGCAGCGGCGCGCCCCCGGAAACCAGCATCCCCTTCGTCGTCACCGACCCGTTGCCGGTGGTGCAGGTGACGGTCGCAGGCCAACACGCCAATTTCCTGATCGACACAGGCGGGCCCGACATTGTCGTCAGCGCGGGTCTCGCCCGGGCGCTGGGCCTTCAGGTCCAATCTGGCGGCGAAGGCGTCTTCGCCGGCGGCCTACGGGCGCAGGTTCAACGCACGATCGTGCCCGAGCTCGAGATTGGCCAGGTCAAGATCGCCAACGTGCCGGCCGGGGTCATGCCGCAGATGCTGCCGATCCCGGGCGCAAAGGTGGACGGCGTCATCGGCACGGGCCTTCTGATGCATTTTCTGCCCACGCTCGACTATTGCCAGGGCCGGCTGGTTCTGCGTCCGCGAACGGCCTCGGCGGAGTTCCAACGGACGGTCGCCGCAGAGGGCGCCAACAGCGCGCCGATGTGGCTGGTAGGCGATCACTTCCTATTCGCCAGGGCGCATCTTCAGCACGGCAGCGAAGGTCTGTTCGCGATCGACACCGGTCTTGCCGGCGCCGGACTCGCGGCGACAAAGCCGGCGTTGGACGAGGCTGGCGTCGCCATCGATCCGAATGCCGCCAAGGCCGGCATGGGCGGCGGCGGCGCCGTCTCCTTCATTCCCTTTCAGGCCGACGCCACGCTCGGATCGCTTACGGTCCAAAACGTTCCCGGCTCCTACAGTCCGGGTGGCGATCCGTTCGGCATGTTCCCGTTCAAGGTGTCGGGCGCCCTGTCACACATGTTCTTCCGCAAAACCCGGTTGAGCCTTGACTTCGACGCGATGCGGCTTGTGACAGAGTCCTGCGCGGCGAAATCGTGACGGAAACAGCGGCTCGCGCCTGGCGTTGCGGTCATCCGGCCGCGCCGCATGCGGAGCGCTCGCCGCATGACGCCCGCAAAGGCTGTCGGCGGGGGCTTTCAACTTTCGGAGGCTGGCGATATTGTGAAGTCGCGTGAACGATGGCAGGCGCATCGTCCCATCAGCCCGGTCATGTCGCGAAATCCGCCATTCGTTCGTCGTTCGTTCTAGCCGCGGCCGGCGTCGCGGTCAAGCGGCCAGATGGGCTTTCGCTCTCGGAAAGGTGGTCATAGAATGAACGGAACGGATGGCCGCGCAGGTCGCCTTCAAGGGATGGGAAAATCGATGAACAAGTTCACCAAATCTCTGCTTTCGGGCGTGGCGCTCTGCGCGCTCACCCCGCTTCCGGCTCTCGCAGTGAGCCATCCGGCGTTCACGTTCACTGCGGTGCATGCCGGCCGTATGGTCAACAAGACCAAATTCCATGTTCCGGAACGTCTGCACCTGACCTATACGTTCAGCGTCTACGCAAGCGTTAAAATGGATCTTGGCGTGAAGACCCAGATCGGCGGACTCTACAGGTGGAACAGCACCGTCAGCGGCCATTCCACCATCTGCTCCAATCCAAAGCAGAAGATGACGTTCGATTCGAAGAAAACCTTGTACGGAAAGCTCAGCGCCGCCACCGAGACCTATTCGATGGGCTGTCCGAGCGGACCGACGACCTACTATGGCACGGACTACAAGCTCACGGACCCAAATGGCTACGGCAAGACCGACCATTTCCGTTCCAGCTTGATCGGCAGGTTCCAGGGCGTCGGCGGTCGCTACAAGGGCACGCTCAATATCGACGAAAACCTCACGATCCTGAGCAACTAGCCGGACCGCGGCATCGCCGGGGGCTCACTCCACCGTCACGCTCTTGGCGAGATTGCGCGGCTGGTCGACGTCGGTGCCCTTGGCGATGGCGGCGTAATAGGCGAGCAGCTGCGCCGGCACGGCATAGAGGATGGGCGCGGTGAACGGATCGGCGCGCGGCGCCTCGATCGTCGCCCATGCCTCGTCGCCGGCGCGGGCCACGCCCTCCGCTTCGGAGATGAGCAGCACCTTGCCGCCTCTGGCCATCACCTCCTGCATGTTGGAGACGGTCTTCTCGAAAAAGGCGTCGTGCGGCGCCATCACGATCACCGGCACGCTCGCGTCGATCAGCGCGATCGGGCCGTGCTTCATCTCGCCGGCGGCGTAGCCTTCGGCGTGGATGTAGGAGATTTCCTTCAGCTTCAGCGCGCCCTCGAGCGCGAGCGGAAAGCTGGGGCCGCGGCCGAGATAGAGAACGTCGCGCGCCTTGGCGACGTCCTGCCCCAGGGCTTCGACCTTTTGCTCCTGCTTGAGGAATTCGACGATGTGGCGCGGAATTTCGAGAAGCGCGGCGCAGAGCCTGGCCTCTTCCGCGGCGTCGAGCGCGCCGCGTCCGCGTCCCGCCGCGATGGCGAGCGCGGCCAGCGCCGCAAGCTGGCAGGTGAAGGCCTTGGTGGAGGCCACGCCGATCTCGGGCCCCGCGAAGATGGGAAGCACGATGTCGGCCTCGCGCGCGATGGTGCTTTCGACCACGTTGACCAGCGCCAGCGTCGTCTGCCCGTGGGCCTTCGCATCGCGCAGCGCCGCCAGCGTGTCGGCGGTCTCGCCCGATTGCGAGATGAAGAGCGCCGCGCCGTCCCTGGGATAGACCGGATTGCGGTAGCGAAGCTCGGAGGCGAAATCGATCTCCACGGGCAGCCGCGCCAGCTTCTCGAACCAGTATTTGCCGACGAGGCCCGCATAATAGGCCGTGCCGCAGGCCGAAAGCGTGAGCCGCGAGGCCTTCGCGAGCGCGTGGCCGACCCGCGCGTCGTCGATCTCGACCTTCGGCCCCGAGGCGTCGAGATAGTGCGCGAGCGTGTGGGCGATCACCTCCGGCTGCTCGTGGATCTCCTTGGCCATGAAATGTCGGTGCCCGGCCTTGTCGACCAGCGCCGAGGAGGCGTTGGTGAGCACGATCTCGCGGTTCGCGGGGCGGCCTTCGCCGTCGAAGATCGCCACATGCGGCCCGCGCACCACGGCGACGTCGCCGTCCTCGAGATAGGCGACGCGGTTGGTGAAGGGCGCAAGCGCGAAGGCGTCGGAGCCCAGATAGGCCTCGCGCTCGCCGTACCCCACGGCCAGCGGGCTTCCCTTGCGCGCGCCGATCAGAAGCGATTCCTCGCCGCGAAAGATCATCGCCAGCGAATAGGCGCCGGTGAGCCGCGCGACCGCCTTCTTCGCCGCCTCCTCGGGCGTGAGACCCCGGTCGAGATAATCGCTGATCAGGTGGACGGCGACTTCGCTGTCTGTCTCGGATTCGAACTTGTGGCCCCTGGCGAGCAGTTCGGCGCGCAGGTCGCGGAAATTCTCGATGATGCCGTTGTGGACGATGGCGACGCGCGCGTTGGCGTGGGGATGTGCGTTGATCGCCGTCGGCGCGCCATGCGTGGCCCAGCGCGTATGACCGATGCCGGTGCGGCCGGACAGCGGGGATTTGCGCAGCACCGCATCCAGTTCGCTGAGCTTGCCGGGCGAGCGGCGGCGCTCGATCGCGCCCTCGACCAGGGTGGCGATGCCGGCCGAGTCATAGCCGCGATATTCGAGCCGCTTCAGCGCCTCGAGGATGACCGGCGCCACCTCGCCCGTTCCGGCGATGCCCACGATGCCGCACATTATTTCTTCTTCCCTCTCGCAGCGCGTTCTCTCTTCTTGCGGGCGCGGAATCGCGTCGCCCAGCCCGAAACCTCCCGCTGCTCGGCGCGCGAAAGCGCGAGCGCGTCCTTTGCGACCGTGCGCGCGATCACCGAGCCTGCGCCCACATAGGCGCCTTTGGCGACGCGCACCGGCGCCACGAGCGAGGCGTTCGATCCGATGAACGCGCCGTCGCCGATTTCGGTCCGGTGCTTGTCGAAGCCGTCATAGTTGCAGGTAATGGTCCCGGCGCCGACATTGACGCCCGCCCCCAGCGTGGCGTCGCCCAGATAGCTCAGGTGATTGGCCTTCGAGCCCTTGCCGATCCGGCTGTTCTTCACCTCGACGAAATTGCCGATGCGCGCGCCGGAGCCGATCGACGTGCCGGGGCGGAAGCGCGCAAACGGCCCAACGATCGCGCCCTGCCCCACCTCGGCGCCTTCCAGATGCGAGAATGCCTTGATCTCGGCCCCGCCGCGCACCACGACGCCCGGCCCGAAGACGACGAAGGGGCCGATCTGCGCGTCGGCTTCGAGAACCGTGTCGTGGGAGAGGAAAACCGTCTCCGGCGCGCTCATGCCGACGCCGTTCGCGAGCGCCGCCGCGCG
>DASZRM010000031.1:0-2988 GCA_035549135.1 Rhizomicrobium sp.
CGGCACGATGGCGCAGCGAAAGTCTTTCGGAACGCCCAGCAGCCGCTTGGTGCGCTCGATTGCGTCCTTGAGCTTGGCCTTTCCGGGCGCCGAGCGATGGGAGCGGCCGAGCAGCGCCGCGTCCAGCGCTTCGCTCGTCCAACCCGGCCGCTTGGCGCAGGGGCCGGACGAAAAAAAAGGCCGTGCGGGGCGCACGGCCGGATGCGGTCCGGTCATGAGACATTCCTTCCAGAATGCGCGCGCCGCGTTGGGGCGGCGTGGCCCGTTTCGTATGTAGGGCGCAGCCTGTGGGGCGTCAAACGCGCGGCCGGCGGGGTCGCATTGCGCTTGACGCAAATCAAGGAGACGGAACGGCGGCGGGGCGATGCTCGTTGCAACGCCGACCAGCAAGAAAGGCAACGAGATGCCCGTCGTACCGAGCCGTCAGGCGGAAAACCCGCCCGAACTGGGAATTTCGCCCGAAAAGGTGCGCTACGTCATCTCCAAGGCGCGCCAATATGACGGCAAGGAAGCCGACTCCGATCCGGACGAAGGCTCGAACGCGGCCGACGACGATATGGCCGACGTCATGGAGGACAAGCCCCAGGAAGACGCGGTGCGCGAGGAATTGATCGCCTTCATCAACGGCCTCGACGAAGAGGAGCAGATCAATCTGGTGGCCCTTGCCTGGCTCGGCCGCGGCACCTTCTCGCTCGAGGAATGGGGCGAGGCGGTCAGGACCGCGCGCGACGAACACAACAATCGCACGGCTCAGTACCTGCTCGGCCTGCCCCTGCTCGGAGATTACCTGGCGGACGGGCTCGACGCCTTCGGCGAATCCTTCGATGACGAGACCGAGGCGGAATTCGAAGCCGAACCCCGCAGCGAGGAAGACGACAGCTAGACCGAGGCGGCGATCTCGCCTTCGAGATAAAGCGCGCAAGGGCCGGATAGGATGGTGCGCGCGCCGTCGACAACGCAGAACAGATCGCCTCCGCGCGGGCTTTCCTGTCGCGCCCTCAACGCCGTCCGGCCCAGCCGCTTCGCCCAGAACGGCGCGAGCGCGCAATGCGCCGAGCCGGTCACCGGATCTTCCGGAACGCCCTTGTCCGGCGCGAAGAAGCGCGAGACGAAATCGTAACCCGCATCGCCCGGCGCGGTGACGATCAGCCCCCACATGTCGAGGGGGCGCAAGACATCGGCGATATGGCCGCAGTCGCGGATGGCGCGGATAATCTCGGGCTTGTCCCACACCGCCATCACATAGCGTCCCCGGAATATCTCCGACGCTGGGGGAATGCCGAGCGCCTCGCCGATCTGGCTGGCGAAACCGTCTTCCTCTTCATAGGGCGCGACGATGTCCGAGGGCAGGGACATGCGGTTGACGCCGCCTTCGCCGCGCTCGACGACAAGCGCGCCCGAGCGCGTCTCGAAGGAGACCGAACCGAGCCCGGGCTCGAGCCGTTCGAAGATCAGCCAGGCGCTGGCGAGCGTGGCGTGGCCGCAAAGATCGACTTCGCCGCTAGGCGTGAACCAGCGCAGCTCGTAGCGCCCTTCGCCGCGCCGCACGAAAAACGCCGTTTCGGCGAGGTTGTTCTCCTCGGCGATCTTCTGCATCAGCGCGGCCTCGAGCCAGGCCTCGAGCGGCACGATGGCCGCGGGGTTGCCTTCGAAAGGCTGCGCCGCAAAGGCGTCGATCTGCCAGAGTTTCAGGGTCATCGCCGTCGCCTCGAAAGAGCCCGCGACGCTAGCGCGGTCGGTCGCGCCGCCGAACAGGCGCGATTGCATAGCGCCCTCCGCGAATCCTCATGGCGGCGAAGGCTTCGAAAATTGCGCGGTTGGAGATTCGACGGGGTCAGTAGATCGTCTAACCGGCCGTCGCCAGCTGGCTGCGCTTGTCGGAGAGCGCGCGCTTCATCTGGCTCTGCAGCTTCTCGAAGGCGCGGACTTCGATCTGGCGCACCCGTTCGCGGCTGACGCCGAAGCGCTGGGACAACTCCTCGAGCGTGGCCGGTTCGTCCTGGAGCCGGCGCGCCTCGATGATTTCGCGCTCGCGCTGCGTCAGCTCGCCGAGCGCGCCGGTCAGAAGCTCGTGACGCTCGCTCAACTCCTCGCGCTCGGCCATGCGCGTTTCCTGATCTATGGAGTCGTCGGCCAGCCAGTCCTGCCATTCGCTTTCCGAATCGGAGCGCAAGGGGGCGTTCAGCGACGAATCCGGCGCCGAAAGCCTTCGGTTCATGTTCACGACTTCCTGTTCGGGAACGCCGAGCTGGTCGGCGATCTTGGCGACATGCTCAGGCGTCATGTCGCCTTCCTCGATCGCCTCGATCTTGGTCTTGGCCTTGCGCAGATTGAAGAACAGCTTCTTCTGCGCCGCGGTCGTTCCCATCTTCACCAGCGACCAGGAGCGCAGGATGTATTCCTGGATCGCGGCCCTGATCCACCACATGGCGTAGGTGGCGAGTCTAAATCCCTTATCGGGCTCGAAGCGCTTGACCGCCTGCATCAGCCCGACATTGCCTTCGGCCACGATCTCCGAGACCGGCAGGCCATAGCCTCGATAGCCCATCGCGATCTTGGCGACGAGGCGCAGATGGGAGGTGACGAGCTTACGCGCGGCTTCCGGATCCTCATGCTCCTTCCAGCGCTTGGCGAGCATGTATTCCTCTTCCGATCCGAGAAGCGGAAACTTCCGGATCTCGGCGAGATAGCGCGAAAGTCCGCCTTCGCCCTGAAGGCTCGGTAGGCCGCGGCCGCTCATCGTCCACATCCTCTGAAGCGGCGGAAATGCGCATCCGCCGCGCCCCCATTAAACAACGCGCGAGCGCGCTGTTGGATAACAAATTGTCGAGATATCCGCCCCATGGAGGATGACAAATGGGTAGGGTTCAGGGCTTTTTCAAGGCCCTCAGCGCCTTTACGAGCCGGGCGAAATCCTCCGGCCAGGGCGATTCGAAGCGCATCGTCCGGTGCGCCGTCGGATGCTGGAACCCGAGCAGATAGGCGTGG